>CAZNQW010000050.1:9553-18733 GCA_964575225.1 uncultured Anaerolineaceae bacterium
CCGGCGTGCGCCGCCAGGATCTTTTCGGCAACTGTTTGTCCCATCAGTCCTCTCTTTCCAGCGGGGTGCGGACGGCCGCACTCCCGATTCGATTTCCTCGCAGATTCTGCCCTGTGCGTCTCAAGGCGTTTGTTGTGCCTGGGTTTGCGCATCGCGGCGGGCGGCAATGAGACGGTTCAGGGCGAACAGGTAGGCCTTGGCGCTGGCGACCACGATGTCGGTATCCGATCCACGACCGCTAAACACCCGTTGCCCGTTGCCGTTGGGGCTCACCGGCTCGTCGGCCTGGATGCGCACCGTCACCCGACCTACCGCGTTAATCCCCTCGGTGACGGCCTGGATCGAGAACTCGATCAGCTCGTTGGGCTCGCCAATGACCCGGTTGATGGCCCGATAGACGGCATCCACCGGCCCCGTGCCATGGTCGGCGTCGCAAAAGACCTCGCCATTGGGACCCCGCACCCGCACCGTGGCCGTGGGAATGCTGTGATCGCCGCACGAGATCTGGACGTGCTCCAGGTGATAGGTTTCCTCAAAAAAGACCTGGACCTCGTCGGCGATCAGGGCCTCCAGATCGCGGGTGTCCACCGTCTTTTTCTTGTCGGCCACCTGCAAAAAGCGCTCGTATATCTTTTCAAACTGCCCATCGTCCAACGAGTACCCCAACTCTGCCAGCCGGTGGCGCAGTCCCGCCCGGCCCGAACGGGCCGACAGCACGATCTCAGAGTCGGGCACGCCCACATCGCGGGGGTTCATGATCTCGTACGTGGTCCGCTCTTTGAGCACGCCATCCTGGTGGATGCCCGAGGAATGGGCAAAGGCATTGGCGCCGACGATGGCCTTGTTGGGCTGCACCGGAATGCCCGTCAACTGGCTCACCAGTCGGCTGATGGGGTACAGGCGGTGGGTGTCGATCCGCGTATCCAGTTGAAATAGATCGCGGCGGGTCTTGACCGCCATGACCACCTCTTCCAGCGACGTGTTTCCGGCCCGCTCGCCAATGCCATTGACCGTCACTTCGGCCTGGCGGGCGCCGTTCTTGAGGCCCGCCAGGGTGTTGGCTGTGGCCATGCCCAGATCGTTGTGGCAGTGGACCGATACCACCGCCTTGTCGATATTCGGCACGTGGTCAAAAATGCCCTTGATCAGCGCGCCGAATTCCTCGGGCGCGGTATAGCCCGTCGTATCGGGGATGTTGAGCACCGTCGCCCCGGCGGCAATGACCGCTTCCAGTACCCGGTACAGGTATTCGGGATCGGCCCGTCCGGCGTCCTCGGTGTAATATTGCACATCCTCCACAAACCTTCGCGCATGCTTGACCGCGTCCACCCCCATCTCCAGGGCCCCTTTGCGCGTGGTGCGGAGTTTGTGCTGCACGTGAACGTCCGACACCCCCAATCCGGTGTGGATGCGGGGGCGGGCCGCACCCTTGAGCGCCTCGGCCGCCACCTCGATGTCGCGGCGGTTAGCCCGTGTCAGACCGCAGATGGTGCAGCCGCGGATCTCTTGGGAAATGCGCTGCACGGCGCGAAAGTCGCCGGGGGAGGAGATGGGGAACCCTGCTTCGATAATGTCCACCCCCATGTCTTCCAGCAGGCGCGCGATCTCGAGTTTCTCGTCGATATTGAGCGCTGCCCCTGGCGATTGCTCCCCATCTCGCAGCGTCGTGTCAAAGATCTGGATGCCCTCTATACCGGTAATGTCCGATGAATCCATCGTCACTCCTCCTCGTCAAACAGGCGGCTGGACCCTCCCCACCGAACCTGTCCATTCACTTTTGTCTTGCGGACCACACGGCCCTCTTCCAGCATCAGCACGTGGGTGATGATGTCCGGCAGATCATCGAGCCGGTGCGTCACATAGATCATACTGGTGTCGAGCCGCCCCCCGATGGCTTCGACTGCCTGGCGCACCCGAGCCCGATTGTCAGCGTCCAACCCCTGGCAGGGTTCGTCCAGAACCAGTAGCACCGGCTCCTTGACCAGGGCGCGCGCTAGCAGGACCATGCGCTGTTCGCCCTCAGAAACCGCATCAAAGGCAAAGCCCGCCATCGGTGCCAGCTCCAGGCGCTCCATCCACTCTCGCGCCGTCGCTTCTTGCTGAGGCGAACAGCGCCGGTAGCGCCCGATGGAATCGAAAAAGCCCGAGCAGATCACGTCGAAACAAGAGACCCCTTTGGGGTAGAACAGATGCAACTCGGGCGCCACCCAACCGATCCGATCCTTGATCTCCCAGATGCTCTCCCCCGATCCTCGGCGCTGCCCAAAAAGCGTGATCGCGTTGGCATAGGCTTGGGGATTATCGCCCAGAATCAAGCTCAGCAAAGTGGTCTTGCCCGCGCCGTTGGGGCCCAGCAGGGCCCAGCACTGGCCGCGCTCGACTGTCCAGTCGATCTCTTGGAGAATTCGAGCGCCGCCATAGGAAACCTGCACACCCTCCATTTGCACCAGGATGCGCTCTCGCTCATCTCCGGCATGGGAAGGGATCGGAAGGTTCGGTACAGGCTCCCGCTCTTCCGATCGCCCTGCGCTCCCCTGCTCGGCAGCGGGAAGGCGCGCCCAGAGGGCATCGAGGGGTCCCTGGGCCGCGACCTTGCCCGCTTCCAGCAACAGGGCATGGGTGATGCCCGGCGGGAGGCTCTCCCGGTCGTTGGTCACCAGCAGTGTGTGCATCCCCTGTTCCATCAAGTGGAGGAGCACCTCCTGAAGCCGGGTGCAAAAATCCCGGTCCAACCCGGCAAAGGGGTTGTCCAGAATCAGCAAACGCGGCTGTTTCAGCAGGGCCTGGGCAAGCATTACCTTTCGCCGCTCCCCATTAGAAGTCTGCATGAGGTTCCGGCCCAACAACGGCCGGATGCCCAAAAGGTCGATGATCTCCCCTTGCCGCGCGGCAAAATCCCCATCGAAGGCCGCTTCGCGCACCTCGAAGGGATTGAGCCGGTTCACACCGCGTTCCGAGAGCCAATCGGCGACCGTCAGGGGGTCATCCTCCAGCCCGCCGCTGTTCCACCGCGATTGATAAAAGGGGCTCTCGCCTCGCAGGGCGCTGCGTTGGGCATCAAAAGTCACCCACGCAATCTGCTCCTGCGGCGGGGTCCCTGCGCTTTGAAAGTGATAGACGATCTCACCGCCCACCACAGGCACCTGCCCGCACAAGGCTTTGGCCAGTGTCGACTTGCCCGAGCCGTTGCCACCCACAAGAGCCCACTGCTGGCGGCAGCCGATCTCCCATTGGACAGGGCCCAGCGTCCCACCGTGGGGCAGGCGCAGGATCGCAGCCTTTAGCGAGAGAAACGGATCGGTTTTCGTGCAAGAGAACATCGCATCACTCATTCCAGAGATCCCCAAGGCCTTCTGGCTCACAGCTCCCGTCCCCGGCGGCTTTCTGTGCCCTTCGGCGTCCCCGAGACGGGGACGCTGGGCAAATGGCAAAGATCAAGACGGTCGCTCCAAAGCCTACTGCCCCCAGTTTTGAGGACGGAGGGAGCGCACAGCCGCACCGGCCCGCCACATTTCCGATTCCCGCATCTCGCGCAATTCCTCGTCCAGCCGCTCTTTATAGTCAGGCGCGCTGTTGTACTCCAGGACAATGCGCGTCTCTTCCCCGCTCACCACACTTTGGTACAGGTCGTCGAACACCGGGAGCACGGCTTCGCGGAAGCGATGGCGCCAGTCGAGAGCGCCACGGCGGGCAGTCGCGCTACAGTTCTCGTACATCCAATCCATGCCATTCTGATCGACCAACCGGATCAGGCTCTGGGTCAGCTCTTCGACAGTCTCGTTAAAGGCTTCGCTCGGGGTATGCCCGTTCTTGCGCAGGGTGTTGTATTGAGCTTCCATCACGCCTGCCAGCGCGCCCATCAGAATGCCCCGCTCCCCCGTAAGGTCGCTAAAGACTTCGTGCTTGAAGCTCGTGGGGAACAGATAGCCCGAGCCGATGGCAATGCCCAGGGCCAACGTTCGTTCCAGCGCCCGCCCGGTGTAGTCCTGCTCTACCGCAAAGCTGCTGTTGATGCCGCTGCCCGCCAAAAAGTTGGCGCGCACACTGGCGCCAGACCCTTTGGGCGCCACCAGGATGACATCCACGTACTCGGGCGGCACAATCCCGGTCTGCTTGTGATAGACGGCGCCGAATCCGTGGGAGAAAAACAGCGCATCGCCTTCTTTCAGGCAGGCTTTGATCTTGGGCCAGAGGATCATTTGCGCCGCGTCAGAGACGAGGTACTGGATGATCGTTCCCTGGGTCACCGCTTCTTCCCAGGGGAACAGGGTCTCTCCGGGCACCCAGCCATCCTGCATGGCCTTGTCCCACGAGCGCTTGCGCTCAGGGTCGCCGCCGAGAATGACGCGGATGCCATTGTCGCGCATATTCAACGCCTGGGCCGGCCCCTGCACGCCATAACCGAGAACCGCCACCACCTCGTCCTTCAGGACCTCGCGGGCCTTTGCCATGGGAAATTCATCGCGGGTGACCACCTCTTCCACAACGCCGCCAAAATCGATCTTTGCCATCTTTTTTTCTCCTCTCCGAGTTTTCTCAAGGATGAGGGCCCTTGCGCGCAAGGGCCCTCCGAATTTGATTAGTGTACCCCGTTCCCGCCGCGCACCATCGCCACACGACCCGTGCGCGCCAACTCAATAATGCCATAGGGCTCCAACAGACTGACCAACGAGTTGACCCGATCCTCGGGCCCGGTAATCTCGACCGTCAGCGACGTGGCAGCCACATCCACCACACGGGCGCGAAAGATGTTGGCCAGCTCGGTAATTTCGGAACGCGATCCCGGCCGAGTCTTGACCTTGATCAGGGCCAGTTCGCGGATCACCGTAGGCTGCCGGCTGACATTCAGCACCTCGGTCACATTGATCAGCTTGTCCAACTGCTTGGCCACCTGATCGACCTGGGCCTGATCGCCCTTGACCACAATGGTCATGCGCGACATGCCGGGCATCTCGCTGTGCCCCACGCTCAGGCTTTCGATGTTGTAATTACGGCGCCGGAACAGGCTGGAAATCCGGTTTAGGACACCCGGTTTGTCCTCCATCAACGCCACAAGGGTATGCATCTCTGTTTCCATCGTTTTCACCTCCCAGCCGCGACAGGTCGGCGGATCATATGATTGACCGGCGAACCCGGGGCGACCATGGGATAGACGTTTTCCTCCTGGACGACCCGAAAGTCGATCAGGACGGGTCCCTCGATCGACATGGCCTTCGAAATCGCAGGCCCGACCTGGCTCTTTTCCTTCACCGTGATCCCATGGATACCATAGGCTTCGGCCACCTTGGCGAAATCGGGCCCATACAGCGGGGTGCCCGAGTAGCGGCTTTCAAAAAAGAGCTGCTGCCACTGGCGCACCATGCCCAGATAGCCGTTGTTGAGAAGCATGATCTTGATCGGCAACCGCTCCTGGACGACCGTGGCTAATTCCTGAATGTTCATCTGAAATCCGCCATCGCCGACGGTGACCCATACCTGGTCCTGGGGGCGCCCAATCTGGGCGCCGATGGCAGCCGGCAGGGCAAAACCCATCGTGCCCAGACCGCCCGAGGAGATCAACCCCCGGCGCCGGTGGTGGACAAAATACTGCGCCTCCCACATCTGGTTCTGTCCCACGTCCGATACCACCAACGCCTCCCCCTGGGTCGCTTCCCAAAGCTGGCGAATGACAAATTGGGGCACCATCTCATCGGTCTCCTGGCCTACAATGTCCCGCTCGGCCGAATCGCCTCGCCACCCCTGAATCTGCGCCAACCAGTCGCCGTGCTGTCCCTGGGGCACCAGCGGGATCAGCGCCGGCAGCACTTCTTTGAGATCGCCGACGATAGCCAGGTCTACGGGCAGGTTCTTTTCGATCTCGACCGGATCGATATCCACATGGATCACACACGCCTGCTTGAGGAATTGATCCACCGCTCCGGTGAGCCGGTCGTCAAAACGGCATCCCAAAGCGACGATCAGATCGGCCTCGCTCAGGGCCAAGTTGGCGTAGGCCTCGCCATGCATTCCGGCCATGCCCAGGCACAGAGGGTGCGTTTCGGGCAGCGCGCCGATGCCCAACAGGGTGGTGACCACCGGGATGTTCCCCCGTTCGGCCATAGCCAGGAGGTGGTGCTCGGCGTTGGCCACAATCACCCCATGCCCGGCAATGACGACAGGGCGCTGGGCCTCGTCGATCATCTGAGCAGCCGCCTGGACGCCCGCCGATAGATCGCCCTTGGGCAAGCGATATCCAGGCAAGCACACCTCTTCTGGATATTCATAGTCAAACTCGGCCGCTTGCACGTCTTTGGCAATATCAATGAGAACCGGTCCGGGACGCCCCGTGCGGGCAATATGGAAAGCCTCTTTGATCGCCATCGGTAGATCGTTCACATCAGTCACCAGGTAGTTGTGCTTGGTGACCGGCAAAGTGATGGCCGTGATATCCACCTCCTGAAAGGCATCGGTGCCGATCAGGGGTGACACAACCTGCCCGGTGATGGCCACCACGGGCGATGAATCCATATAGGCTGTGGCCAATCCGGTGACCAGGTTGGTCGCTCCAGGACCTGACGTAGCGATGCACACCCCAACTTTGCCTGTGGCGCGGGCATAGCCATCCGCGGCGTGGGCCGCGCCCTGCTCATGCCGTGTAAGGACGTGATGAATGGGATAGTCGGGCAGGGCGTGATAGAGATGGATGACGGCCCCCCCCGAAATGCCAAAGACCGTGTCCACTCCTTCTCGCACCAAACTTTCCCAAACGGCCTGTGCTCCTGTCAGTTTCATACGTTCCTCTCCCCCCTATTTTTCCTTGAAAACGGCGCCCGTGCTGGCCGAAGTTACCGCCTGAGCGTAGCGTCGCAGATACCCGGATTTGATCGAAGGTTCCCATGGCGGCAGGGCTTGCATCCGGCGATCGATCTCGTCCTGGGCAACCTCCAGCGTCAGAGTTCGATCGGGAATGTCGATCCGTATGGGATCGCCATTTTGAACAACCGCCAACAAGCCGCGCTCTGCGGCTTCGGGGGAGATATGGCCGATGGCCGCGCCACGGGTAGCCCCCGAAAAGCGCCCATCGGTCAGCAGCGCCACCTGGTCATCCAGGCCCATCCCCGAAAGCATCGACGTAGGCGTCAGCATCTCTCGCATTCCCGGGCCGCCCTTGGGTCCCTCGTAGCGGATCACCAGCACGTCGCCCTTTTCAAACTCCCCGGCCATGATGGCCTGGGTGGCCGCCTCCTCCGATTCAAAAACGCGGGCCGGGCCGGTGTGCTGGCGCATCTTGGGCGCCACCACCGCCTGTTTGACCACGGCGCCACCGGGCGCCAGGTTGCCAAAGAGAATGACCAACCCCCCCGTAGCCCCGTAGGGTGCGTCCAGGGGCCGGATCACCGAGTCGTCGAGCACCGGCGCCTGCTGCACATTCTCGGCCTGCGTCTTGCCGGTGACGGTGAGCGCCTCGCCAGCCAGCGCGCCCCCCTCGAGCAAGCGGCGCATGACCGCCGAAATGCCCCCCGCATGGCACAGATCCTCGATGTGATGGCCCCCTGCTGCCGGACTCATGCGGCAGAGGTGGGGGGTGGACTGGCTGTATTCGTTCACTTTTGGCAGGGGAATGCTCACGCCGGCTTCGTGAGCCACAGCCAGCAGGTGCAACACCGAATTGGACGATCCTCCCAAGGCCATATCCACGGCAAAGGCGTTGCGAAAGGCTTGGGGAGTGAGGATATCGAGGGGGCGGATATCACGCTGGAGAAGGTCAAGAACCTGAAAACCCGCCTCCTTGGCCAGGGCTACCCGCTCGGAATAGACGGCGGGGATGGTGCCGTTGCCAGGCAGGGCCATACCCAGAGCTTCGGTCAAGCAGTTCATGGTGTTGGCCGTGAACATGCCGGCGCAGGAGCCGCAACTCGGGCACGCCGCGCGCTCCAACTGCTCTAGCTCGGCTTCATCCATCTCTCCTCGGGCCGCCGCACCCACGGCCATGAACATATCGGCCAGATCGACCTTTTTCCCCCGAAACCGCCCGGCCAACATCGGCCCACCGCTGACTACAATGGTCGGCAGGTTGAGGCGCGCGGCAGCCATCAACATGCCGGGGATGATCTTGTCGCAATTGGTGACCATGACCAGGGCGTCAAAGGCATGGGCCTGGGCGACCACCTCGACCGAATCGGCGATCAGCTCTCGGCTGGGGAGGGAATATTTCATCCCCAGATGGTTCATAGCCAGCCCATCGCACACGCCGATGGTGTTGCACTCAAAGGGCGTGCCGCCCGCGCTTCGAATCCCGGCCTTGACCGCGTCTGCAATCGGGCGAAGTCCGATGTGGCCCGGAATCGCTTCGCTGTACGAACTGATCACGCCAACGAACGGCTGATCCATTTCCCGATCGGTGCAGCCCAGGGCCCGCAGCAGCGAGCGGTGGGGCGCTCGCTCAATCCCGCGTGTAAGTGCATCACTCTTCATCGCATGTCTCCTAACTGGCATTCTGGATTTTGACGGACGGATGACTGGCCAACAAAAAAAGCCTCCCAGTGGGAGGCTTCCGAATTTTTTAAGCTACACCGGTTCCCCGGTTACCCCCCAACCACCAGTGGCTCCTGAATAACCAGGAGCCCACCAAGAACCAGGCCAATAATAATGGTGTTGGAGATAGACGTTCTATCGCGCATAAGGCACTCTACAAACACTCCGGGCCGAACAAACTGGCGGGATACTAACACACTTGTGAAAGAATGTCAAGAAACGATAAACGAGGATCGATGAGTTCAAGAGCGCACACCGCACGGGCTTGCCTGCCCCGTCACACCGTGTTATAATCTGGCTATATCCCACAGTTGAGGCTTTGGAAATGACAGATCCACGCATCGAGGCATTCGCACGCATTCTGGTCGACTATTCGGCAAATATCCAGCCCGGCGAGTTTGTGTCCATCGAGGGCGCGCCCGAGGGCT
Organism: uncultured Anaerolineaceae bacterium; assembly: GCA_964575225.1. GTDB lineage: Bacteria > Chloroflexota > Anaerolineae > JAAYZQ01 > JAAYZQ01 > CAZNQW01. Next base: position 18,496 of record CAZNQW010000050.1, read on the forward strand.
CTCCCCTCCTCCTGGCGATCTACCAGCGCGTGCTGGAGCGTGGAGGACACCCCTGGCTCCAGGTGCAACTGCACGAGACCGAAGAGATCCGCTACAAAATCGCCAGCGATGGGCAGTTGGATTTTGTACCCAACGTCCTCCGTCAATTGACCGAAGAGATCGACGCCAACATCCGCGTCTGGACCGAAATCAATACCAAGGCGCTGACCCACGTCGATCCGGCCCGCCAGGCCCGGGC
>CAZNQW010000051.1:0-4803 GCA_964575225.1 uncultured Anaerolineaceae bacterium
TGGTGTCTGTTTTGCTGGACGGTTCGGCCCAGGTTCAGACGGTGCGTCTGGGGCGCGTGCTGGCCGTGGATATTCTCGACGAGCGGGGGGCGAGGGACCTACGCTTTTTCCTGCAGACTGCTTTGACGCAAGAGGACTATCGGCAGGTGACGGTGCGCTTGACGCCGGGCGAGCACGATCTGTCGGTGAGCTATATCGCGCCGGCGCCCACCTGGCGGGTGTCCTATCGGTTGGTGACGGGCGAGCGGCCGGGGGGCGAGGCGGACACGCGGCTGTTGGGCTGGGGGATTTTCGACAACCGGCTGGAGGAGGACCTGACCGACATCTCGCTGTCGCTGGTGGCCGGGATGCCGATCTCGTTTGTCTACGATCTGTACACACCGTTTACGCCCGAGCGTCCCAAGGTGCAGGAAGAGGCGCGGGTGGCAGCAGCGCCCGTCGAATTTGGGGCCAAGATGATGATGAGGGACGCCGGCGCGGAATTTGATACCGTGCAGGCGCGGGGAGCTGCGGCTGAGATGGCTGCGCCTGCCATGCAGGCCCGTGCCATGCGGGCGATGACTCCCGCCGCCATGGCAGCCGCTGCGCCGGTGCAGGCCAGCGGCGAGTCGCTGGGCGAACTGTTTCAGTACAATATTGGCACACCGGTCACGGTGGGCCGGGGGCAATCGGCGATGGTGCCCATTGTGTCGGTCCAACTCAGCTCCAAGAAGGACCTGCTGTACAATGGGGCCAAGATGGCCGCCCATCCGGTGGCAACCCTGCGCCTGACCAATGAATCGGGCATGACGCTGGAGCGGGGACCGGTGACAGTGATCGAAGCGGGGGAGTACGTGGGCGAGGCGGTGTTGCCTTTTACCGCCGACCGCGGTGAGATCGTCGTGCCCTATGCCGTGGAACTGGGCGCCAAGGTACGCGAGTCGCGAGCCTCGCGGCGGCAGATCCATGGCTTGAGCATCAAGGGCGCCTACCTGACTGTGGAGGAGTGGGAGATCCGAACGACCACGTATCAGGTCAACAACGGCACGGTAAAACCCCTGGCGGTGCTGGTCGAGCATCCGCGCTCCGAGTCCTTTGACCTGGTCGAGCCGTCGCAGCCTCAGGAGACGACGGACGCTCACTGGCGCTTTGAGGTCAGGGTGGACGCCCAGGCGGAGGCCAAGCTTGCGGTGGTCGAGCGCCAATTGGTGCGGCGCCGCGAAGAGCTGCGCAATCAGTCGTATGCCGGGCTGGAAGCCTATTTGAAACAGGGCTTGCTCGACCGCCGTGCTCACGACCAGTTGGTGCAACTCCTCAGCTTGGAGCAGCGGGTGGCCGATCAGAGGAAACAATTAAAAGATTTGGAACAGGAACGGGCCAAGATCTATGCCGCCCAGCAACAGGTGCAGGGCAATATGCAGGCGCTGGGCACGACCGGCAAGGAGGGCGCCTTGCGCGCCCGTTACGTGGAGCAGTTGGAGACATCGGAAAACCGGCTCAAGCTGCTGGCCCAAGAGGAAATCGCCATCCAGGGCAGGGTGCAGGAGCTGGAGGCCGAAATCCAGGCGTTGTTGGCCAGGCTGAGTTAGGTTACTCAATAGAAACCCGGCAGATAGATGTCCATCTGCCGGGTTTTGTCGGTGTTTTGCGACGCTGCCCCGATCAGGCGCTGGCTTCAGCAAGCATGTCGAGCAAGGCCTGTCGCTTGTCCGCATAGGCGTCGTCGTCAAAGAGGGGGGTGCAGGCCTGGACATCAGCCTCGCCCACGGTGACTTTGCTGGCAAAGGCAAAGCAGGTGGGATGCCCGCACAGCCTGCAATTGGTCTGCGGCAGGAGCTGATAGATTTCCATGGCTACCAGGCGCTTGCGAGATCTGTCCAGAGGGGTGAGGTTCTCGCGGTCCATCCAGATGCGATTGATCTCGCTGATGATCTTTTCGAGTTCGATGGTGGCCGTATCGCGGTCGGGCACCTGACTGACGGTGATCTCGTGGGACTTTAGGGCCACGCCACGATCGTTCACACGGATGACCACCTGTTTGGCGGTGGGGCTGTAGAGGGCGTCGGGCCAGAGGGCGTTCAAGTAGGGGAACACGTCGCTAATATCGTCGGCAAAGACGGCGGTGGCATTCCAATTGGCCGAGTCGGGATGGCAGCCCGGAGTCTCCAGGCGGAGTTCGTAATCTTTGGCAATGAACACGGGATATTCCTCCTGATATGTGCAGGGTTCTTACCCTCCAGAATTGTCAGGAAGGAGGGCAGCGCTGGACCTAGTGTACCATGGGATGGCGCTGGTGTCAAAAGTCGGATCGGGAAAGCGGCATTGACAAGATTCGGAATGAAGGTATAATATTCTCGAGCATTCTGAAATACCGAATGTGGATCGCCCTCGAGGGCGGGGACATGGACTCAGCCTTGCTTGTGGAATCCCGTCCCTATCGAAGCCGAATTTGAGTCTACATAAAAGGAGAGCTGTGGATGGGCAAACAGGTGTGTTGCGTTTGTCAAAAGGAGGTAGGTGAGGAGGCGCCTCGAATCGGGCGGCGGGCCTATTGCGAGGAGCACTATGCCAAAGTGCAGCGCGATCGGGGCAGCGTGTGGCGGACCAGCTTGCTGGTGCTGGTCGGCCTGATCGTCTTTGCCGGGGCAGTGGCCCTCCTCGACAAGTGGATCGATATGACGCTGGGGGGGCCGGTGTTGGTCTTGGCCGGTGTAATTTTGGCTCTCATTCCAGCGGTCATCTGGTTGGCTTTTTTCTACCTCCAGGATCTGTTGGAACCGGAGCCCAAGCGCTATGTGTTGGGCGTGTTTCTGATTGGCGCCCTGTTGGCCAGCGCCGTGGGCATTCCTGTGGTGCGCAACCTGTTCCGCGTACAGGATTGGCTGGGGACCAACCTGTTGGTGAACCTGCTGGGTTCGATCCTGGTGGTGGGCTTTACTCAGGAGTTTCTCAAATACGCAGCGGTGCGTTATAGCGTCTATCTGCTGCCCGAGTTTGACGAACGGATGGACGGCATCCTCTATGGGACGGCCGCCGGGCTGGGCTATGCCACCATGCTCAATATCCAGTATGTGGTGAACAGCGGTGGCGTGGATCCGGGCATGGGCGTGGTGCGCATCGTGATCACCGCACTGGCCCAGGCCAGTTTTGCCGGCATCAGCGGCTTTTTCTTGGCACGGGCCAAGTTCGAGGATGAGCCCGTGTGGTGGTTGCCGTTGGGGCTCTCGGTGGCGGCGGCGCTCAACGGGCTCTTTACCGTGACGTTGGGCGGACTGACGCGCACACGAGCGATGGTCCTGGGGCAGGCGGCAGCCCCCTGGGGTGGGTTGGTGCTGGCGGGCCTGTTTGCCGTCGGTATTCTGGCCATCCTGCTCGTGTTGACGCGACGGGTTAGTCGGCTGGCTTCCAGTGGCGGGCCGGCGGTCGTAGAAAGGGGTTGAGGCCATGACAACCAAGGCAACAATAAGAACGCGACAGGACCGCTGGGCCGATTGGGCCGTCATCGGTGTGTTGATTGTGGCGCTGCTACTGGGCTGGGCCTTGATGCTGGTGGTCCAGGGCCAACGGGCGACTTTTGCGGATGCTGATACGGGGCTCACGCTGCGTTATCCGAAGGGTTGGATGCAAAAAAGCGACGACCGGCTCCTCTTCCAGGCTGCAGACCCCAGTTCGGGCGAGTTCAATACCACCTATCAAGTACGGGTGCAGCCGATGGAGGCGAGTGGGGCTGTGACTTCAACCCTGGCCTCGGTGCTGAATTCTGCCTCGCTGGCGCGCGCTCAGGAGGGGACCGCCTTCCGCATGCTCGACTTGAAGGAGGGCAAGGCGGTGAACCGGCGCCCGACAATGGAAGCCACCTATGTCTATGTGGTCGACAGTGCGGACTTTTTTTCGCAGCAACTGCCCGTGGTGGTGATGGGCCTGGACATCGCTGTGGCCGAAGGCGACCAGGCGTACCTGTATAGCCTACTGGCCAGCCAGGATAATTTTGACGAGGCCGAGCGGGATTTTCGCCGATTTGTGGCTCGGGCCGAGCTGCAGTGAAAGGATGCGCATCATGAAACGAACCCTGCAACTCTTGAGTATTCCGATCATCGTCGCGCTGCTGCTGGTGGGGCTGACGCCTACTCTGGCCCTGGACCGTAGCGCTCGCCTCGAGGTGATGTCGGGTGTGGTCCAGATCTCGCTCGTCAAGATCGACGGGGGTGAGGTGTACTATCTGCCCTGGGGCTCGGGCACGATCATCAGTCCGGATGGCCTGATTCTGACCAACTGCCATGTGGCCGATCCCCTTGCCTTTGGTTTTTCGACCGCAGAGGTGCCCGACTATGATTATCTGGGCATCGGCTTGACTGTGCGTTCTGATCAGCCCCCCCAATTGGCCTATTTGGGCGAGGCGGTGCAGGTGGACCCCTATCTCGATCTGGCTGTAGTGCGCATCACCAACAGGGTGGACGGGACGAACGTCAAGCCCGAAAGTCTCAACCTGCCCTACGTGGAACGGGGTGATTCCGATCTCATCGAGGTGGGTGACGAACTTAATATCTTTGGCTACCCGGGTATCGGCGGCGATACGGTGACCTTTACCGACGGTGTGGTTAGTGGCTTTACGCTGGATGCGGCAATCACGGGCCGGGCTTGGATCAAGACCGACGCCAGCATCTCGGGCGGCAACAGTGGCGGCACGGCGGTCGATGCTCAGGGCTTCCTGGTGGGTGTGCCCACCCGCGCCGGCGACGTCGATTGCCGTCCGGTGACTGATACGACCGGCGATGGGATTATCGACGACCGCGATAGCTGCGTGCCCATCGGTGGGTTCATCAA
>CAZNQW010000051.1:4813-18698 GCA_964575225.1 uncultured Anaerolineaceae bacterium
CATTGCGGCCCGTGGCTTTGGCCGAGCCGCTGATCGAGCGCGCCCGCTTGGGGCTGCCCGACGTGGGCAAGAAGGATCCAGGCCGGGAATCGCCGGGGGTGACGGGAACCAGCCGCTTCTTTACCCTGTTTTTTGCGCCCAGCGTCAACGAGCTGAATCAGCCGACGTCGGTGGTCCGCAGCCTTCCGTCCGGTTCTCGGTCGCTGTATCTGTTCTTTGACTATGAGAACATGTCACCCAGCGATACGTTGGAAATGAGGGTGTGGATCAATGGTGTCGAGGCGCCCGATTGGGGACTCCCTCGCGGGGCCTGGGGCGGCGGCGCGCAAGGCACCTGGTGGGTCGGATGGAATGATGCCGATTTTGGCGATGGCGTGTACCGTCTGGTGCTCTATAGCAATGACCTCAAGATGGCCGAGGCCGAGATCGAGATCGGCGGTAGGCCCACTCGAGCCCCGACCTTTTCCAACATTCGCCTGGGGTTGGAGACCACCACTTCGGGCGACGTCCGTGAGGCAGCGGTGCTGTTCCCCACTGGCACCAAGACCCTGTACGCAGCCTTTGACTATGCCAATATGAGCAATGGCCTCCAATGGACTCGAGCGTGGTTGGTGGATGGCCAGGAGGCGTTGCGAAGGGATGAGAATTGGTCCTCGGGAGCGGCGGGCACCTTCTCGATGGAACTCACGAGCCAGCAGGGACTGGAACCCGGCGCGTATCGCCTCAATCTGTACATTGCCGGTGATCTGGTGGCTACCTCCAATTTCTGGGTGACCGGAGGGGAGGGGATTGGAGCGTCCTTTGGTCCGGTCCTGTTTGCAGAGGGCATCGACCGCCAGGGCAATCCCGTCAACGCGGCAAACAGTTTTCCCTCGGGGTTGCCCGAGCTGTACGCCTTTTCTGAATACAGCGGAATGGAAAGCGGCATGGAACTCGGTGTGAACTGGTACCTCGATGGCGAAGCGATCATCTCAGACCCCTACGATTGGGATGGCGACAGCGAGGGGGTGTGGAATTACTATATCTATTCCAACGACGGAGCCCTGCCCGATGGACAATACGACATCGAGCTTCTGGTCGAGGGGCAGGTGTTGCAGAAGGGCAGCACCGTCCTTGGCACAGGCGTCCAGCCTACGCCAGTCCCCAGCACGAATCCCCGGGATGGTGTGCAGTTCCAGGGGATTATCGCCGATCTGGATACCGGCCGGCCGATCCCGGGGGCCATGTTCCTGGTGCTGATGCCCGGCATCACCCTGGATACCTTTCAATGGACCGACGCCGAGCTGTACACGTCGGCTGAGGCCGATCAGAGTGGGTTTTTTAAGCTACCCCGTCTATTGGCCCGCGGCGACTGCTATACGATGATCATTGGCGCCGAAGGCTATTGGATGTATGGCGAGGATGATGTGTGCATCGGTTCGGATACGGCAGCGCTGATTGACCTGCCCATTCGGTTGGAAGCCGAATAGATTCTTCTTGGGCAATACGAACCCCCGGCTCGCGCTGTGGCGCAGGCCGGGGGTTTTCTTCTTGTTCGCGGATGGCCAAAGGAATCTAGAGGGGATCTACCCCTGCTGCCAGAAGATCGGTCAGGCAGGCATCGACCTGCCTCAGGCCGGCGGCAAAGATCTCGGGCGTCTGGCCAATGCCGATGCGCAAGCTGTGCTCGATGCCAAAGGCCGACCCGGGAGCGAGCATCGTCCCGTACTCCTCGGCCAGCTTGTTGGCCAGCTCCAGGGAGGGGATGTCGAGATTGTAGCGCAGGAGGGCCAGGAGCCCGGCCCGGGGCGGCGTCCAGGACAGGAGGCCGTCGTACCCGTCGATCCAGGCTTGAGCGCGGGCCAGGTTTTCGGCCACGATGCGGTGGTTGCGGGCCACGATCTGATCGCGATGGCGCAGGGCGAGGATGGCCAGGGCGTCGTTCAGTTTGCCCGGGCTCAACGAGACATAATCGCGCATGCCCCAACAGCGGCTGACGACGTCGGCGGGGGCCGCCATCCATCCGAGCCGTAGGCCGGGTAGGCCAAAAGGCTTGGACAGGGTGCCCACACTGATGCCCAACGGACCCAAGTTGTAGAAGGGTGGGGGCAGCGGTTCGCCGCCGGGCATGGACAGCCAGCGGTAGGCTTCGTCGCTGAGGACTTGGGCGCCCACTGACTCGGCGATGGCATAGACCCGTTGCAGGTCGGCAGCCGAGAGCATGGCGCCGGTGGGATTGTGGGGGGTGTTGATGACGATCAGCCGGGTGGCGGGGCGCAGCAGGCGCTCCAAGTCTTCGACGTCGTAGGAAAAGCCGGTTTCTGGAAGGATCCGCCACAGATCAACCTCGCAGCCGATGGCGCGTGCCACGCTGTAGAGCTGTTGGTAGGCCGGGTAGGGGGCAACCACGTGGTCACCGGAGTCAAGCAGGGTGTTGAACAGAAGAAAGTTGGCTTCGATGGCGCCGGTGGTCACCAGGATGTTCTCTGCTGTGCAGTGGTCATAGGTATCGGCCAGAAGCGAGCGCAGTTCGTGCGTACCGCAGGCTTCGCCATAGCCCAGGCGCAGGTTGAGAAGGCGGTCCAGGGTCACCTGTCGCGTGTCGGGCGGTTCCATCTCTAGCAGTTCGTGGACGGTTAGCGGGTAGATGCCGCTTTCGGCAATGTCATAGGCGACCTTGATTTCGTAGGTCGTCATCCAACGTTCCAGGGCAAACGGTTCTATTTTCATGACGTCCTCCTCTACGGGGATGACGCTATTGTAGCACAGGATTTAGCCGTCGACAAATGGCTTGGGGGTGTCCTAGGGCGGTCGACGTCTGCCGGGCGTGATACGCCGCGCTTGGCAGGCTTGAGGTAGGGATGGCGAAAGGGAAGCAGGCTTCGCCCGCTTTCGTCATGCCCGCGAAAGCGGGCATCCATTCTTCTTATCCTCCACTCGCTGGGTCCAGACCTCTGAGAGTCGTGCTTCTTTGCGGCGCAGGGCATTTGTCGGGGTGCGCGCGCACCCCGACACCCCGCGCCGGGCCCTGCGGCCCCGGACCCCGCATGTAAGGCGTTGCCCGGTCGAGATCCGGTTGCGTGCGAGGCGACGCGACCCGGCAGGGTTTGCCCTTTCGCCGCGAGTGGGGTACAATGAACCCCAGCCTGAAACCCAAGGAGGGATCTATGCCCACGCGCGATGAAGCCTGGGAGCTGGTGACCGAGTACACCCAGAGTCAGAGCCTGGTGCGCCACATGTTGGCCGTCGAGGCCGCGATGCGGGCGTATGCCGTCAAATTTGGCGAGGACGCCGAGCTGTGGGGCCTGGTGGGTCTTGTCCACGACTTTGACTATGAACGCTATCCCGATCTCTCGGTGGAGGGACACCCGGTGGTGGGTGCCCGCATGTTGCGGGAGTGGGATTGGCCCGAGGAAATCGTGCGGGCCGTGTTGGCCCACGCCAGCGAGTACACCGGGGTCCCGGCCGAGTCGAGATTGGAAAGGGCGTTGGTGGCAGTCGATGAGCTTTCGGGCTTTTTGGTTGCCGTGGCTCTCGTTCGTCCTAGCCAGGATATTCGCGGCATCACCAAGATCAGTTCGGTGCGGAAAAAGTGGAAGGATCGGGCTTTTGCCGCTGCCGTGCAGCGCGAGGAGATCGAAGCGGCCTGCGAGGGTCTGGGCGTCGATCTGTGGCAGGAGCACGTGCCCCTGGTTTTGGAGGCGATGAAGGGTATCGCCTCCGATCTGGGATTGGCGGGATCGGGCGAGTAGCCCAAAGATCTCGACCGACGGAAAAGTTGCGAAAATCGAGAATCATCGTATGATCAGCTTGGCCCACAGGTACCGAGCCCGTTGCAGTCAGGGGATTGGCCGTTCATCTCGTATCGCTCTGGCGCGATATGCATGGTGTGGCGTGTCTGTGGGCAGGATCAATCGTAGGAGGCATTATGACCGAAGAGATCGAATTTGTTTCTAATTACGACGACCTGAGCACCGATCGCGGGTTTCAATTTGAATTCACCTGCAATCGTTGCGGGTCAGGAATCCGCATGCCGTTTCAGAGCTGGTCGGTGGGTACAGCTTCTAACGTGCTGGAGACGGCCAGCAGCCTGTTTGGCGGGCTGTTTAACTCGGCGGCCGACTTGGGCGAGCGGGTTCGATCGGCTGCCTGGCAAAAGGCCCACGACGAGGCCTTTGAGGAGGCGATGGAAAAAGCGCGACCCTCTTTTGTCCAGTGCCCCCGCTGTTCTGCGTGGGTCTGTCGTAAAAGTTGCTGGAACACCAAGCGGGGCCTGTGCAAAGAATGCGCCCCCGACCTGGGCGTCGAGATGTCCGCGGCGCAGTCGAGCCGGTCGGTCGAAGAGGTATGGGCTCACGCGGCGATGGCCGAAGAGGATAAGCACCTGGACAAGGCCGAATGGCGGGAGACGATCCGCGCCTCTTGTCCCAATTGTGAGGCTCCTCTGGCTGCCAATGCCAAGTTTTGCCCTGAATGTGGAGCCAAGCTCAAGGAAAAGAGATTTTGCACCGAGTGTGGAACGGCCATACCCGCCAACGCCAAGTTCTGCCCCGAGTGCGGTGCAAAGCCTGCATGAGGATCCGCCCGTGAAGGGGTGGGAGAGATACAGGCCAGGACCCGTTCTGGCCTGTTATTCTTGTAGTAGGGGGCACAATAGAACATGTCCCTTCGCTTTGACTGCGCGGCTGATGATCCCTGTGCCTGTACGGAGATGAGAAAGGTCATAGCTGGCCGATGCCCAGGTGGCTCTCGGACCGCTGTATCATAGGTCAGGATAGGTACGTAAAGGGCTTGCAATCACTCCATTGCGTCCGAGGGCGGCTGTTGGGCAGTTGCTTAACATGCCATGCCTCTCTCTTACCCAAAAAGCTTTGGGAAGAATCGCCCGACCCTCTGCTCGTACTGCTGATATTCCTCTCCAAACAGAGCCATCAATTGCTCCTCCTCAGCCTTTGCCGTGGGCCCCATCCCTATCACTACACAGAGCGCGAGCAGCAGCGGCCACAGTGTTGTCAGTGTCAGAGCCAGCCCCACCAGTACCAGCACGTAAGAGACATAGTAAGGATGCCGCACGATACCTAGCGGTCCATCCTGTACCAGCCTGTGGTTGGCATGGATGCCGGATATTGAGGGCCGAAGGTGTTTCCCGGCAAAGCCAATTGCCCAGGCGAAGAATAGGGATCCGAAGTAGAGAACGACCAATCCCACAATCTGCACGAATAACACCATCGGAAACGAAAAGACCAGGACGTGAAGCGTGGCGTAGTATAGGTCTAGGAACAGCAACACGATCCCCCCCACCCACAATGGCCAGATGCCAAAGTAACCAATAGCCACCAGGGCGAGAAAAAACTTGTTGTAACCAATGCATTGCTTGCCCGAGCCGCGCCTTTCTTCCTTGCCGTACGTGATCCAGTACGAGATGCTGACGAGTAGGAGTGCCAGCAGAGGCAACGAAAGCAGACCCGCCGCAAGTCTTTGTGGCAACATATTTACTCCCATAATTGATCTACCGCCCCATGGGCAGGCGATGGGGACGACGGCGCGTCCGGCGCGGTGTTGAACGAGCTGCCGGTGCGGAAATGCCACACCGACCCCACGCTGTTTCGGACCGGGTGTAGTATGTTTCTTCGTCAGCCTGCACCACCTCGGCCTGCTGAACCCCGACAAACTGTCACGAAGCGCAGAGCCGCTCCTGCAACCAAAGATTAACCAGAGTCTCGGTTGATACCCCTTGCTGACGTGCTCGGCTTCGGACCTCGCGTAGTAGGTCCTTCGCTACAGGACAGTACGTCTTGCTGAACGACGGATCTATTTCTACCTCCACCGGTTCCATGACGTCCTCATAGTCCGCACTGCTGTGTGCATCCCAAAAGCTCCAGAACTCCTCGATCGTGGAAAAGTCTTCCGGCAACACATCCTTCGGCACCTGCTTTTCATCTTGCATAGCTTTTCCGCTCCTTGCTATCCATGTCCCGCGCACTTAATATCAGGGCCTCATTCGTCAGCTTGTGGATGAAAAAGACGGTCAAGTAGCGACCCTCGTCCGTTTGTCCCAGGGCTCGATAGACATCCTCACCCCGATAGTGGCCTCGGTTCATTCGCCTGATTTTCGGCTGCTGGAGGAAAACCTGTTCGACTTCTTCGGGCATCACTTGATGCTTCACCTCAAGTTTCTCGACAATCTCCTCCAGCCAGATGAAGCCCACTATCCTCATGCTCGATCACCCCTATGCTCTTTGCGCATTGCATCTTCACAAGCCCAGTTTAGCACACTGCGTAGTTTTTCGCAAATGCGATCGCCAAGCTCAAGTGCCTGTCAGAGTAACCTGCTTCCTCAATCCTGTGCGAGCTTGGCAGCATGGGCGATGAGTTTTTGGATCTCCAGCGGTTCGCCTTTGGCCGGGTCGCGCAGCAAGGAGATCGCTTCCTGTGGACAATGGGCGACGCACACGCCGCAACCCATGCAAGCGGCAGCATCAATCTCGGCGAATCCGTCATGCATGGAAATTGCGGCGAATTGGCAGCAACTGGCGCAGGTGCCACAGCCGATGCACAGGTACGTATCCACCTGGGCAACGTACCCCGACGACACGATCATGGGCGTGCCGTTCCGATGCGCATTCATCGCGCTGCAGCAGGGGCTTGCGCCTTGGCAGCAGTTGCAGATGGCGTAGAAACGCCCCAGCATAGCATCTTTGGAATCGATGCGGGGGCAGGATTCTTGCTTTGCTCCCGGACGAACAGAGTGCGGCATGGTCTCGCGCCCTGTCTTTTGGGGGCAGAGGCCTGACAGACGTGGCACCCTACCCCGAGGACGGGGTCGCTGAGCGTCCATTAACACACCGCTGCGATTTTGTGGTATAATGACGAGCATGAACCGTATCGAATTTGAGACCCTGGTGGCCGAAGCGCTGGATAGCCTGCCTGACGAGATCCAGGCCTGGCTGGACAACGTGGCGGTTGTGGTCGGCGAGCGACCCACCCGCGAGCAGTTGGCTGGGGTGGGGTTGGGCCCGCGCCACTCTTTGTTTGGGCTGTACGTGGGGGTGCCCAAGACCCACCGTGGCTTTACCTATGGCGAAGCGGTGCCCGACAAGATCATCATCTTTCGTCAACCCATCGAGGAGGTGTGCCGCACCCCCGAGCAGATCCGCGAGCAGGTGCGGCGAACAGTCCTCCATGAGATCGGCCACCATTTTGGGCTGGATGAAGGGCAACTCCGCGACGCCGGGGTGTGATTTTTCCTGTTGTTGTCAAAGTACAACCAAAAGGGCCGCACCAACGTTGCGGCCCTTTTGAACGGGTTCGACCGATCATAAACGCAAGCCCCTGGTTATCCGGCTTGAGTTAGGGCGAAGGCTTGCCTTTCGGTCTGGCAGGGCTGACCACAGGTCACCCACAGCCGACCGGCGCCCAACTCCATGACGATGGAGGCGCGAGTTTGTGATTGCTCCAGCATTGGCTCGCTTGGGTCCGAGTGGCGGCAAATGGAGGAGGGCGCGTAGGTGTGGTCGGACAGGATGGTGTACACGGCGTCGAGAGTCACGCCGTCCTCGATTGCTGCGTTCGATAAGAGCCGCCTCGCCCGAGCAGCGCGGATCAGCGAACTGGAGGATAGCGCCAGACCTGTGTCGCCGTCGCGTAATCGCGGACTCTCGAAATGGTTGGTGTGCACCAGCCAACCGGCATCTCCATAGACATAATCAGAAGCAACGGCCGTTAGCTCCAGATCCAGGATTTCACCGCCGCGATGAGCGAGGAGAATGTTGGCGGCACCGCCTCGGGGGGGAGCTAGGGCGGCCCGGATGGCTCGGCCAGGATCGGAAAAGCCCAGCATCTGGCGCAGGATCAGATGGATGGGCAGGCCCGTGGCCTGGTGGCGGTGGCTGAGGAAATTTAGACACACACCCAGGCCTGCGCTGTTCATGCCGATTTTGCCCACCTGGCCTGCCTCAGCCAGGGTCAGGATCTCGAGTCCGTCCGGTTGCCGGATGTGAAGCAGGATCGGATCGGACCGTACGGCCGTGTGCCAGTCCCAGTTCTGTGCCAAGAGCACCTGGTGGTGACGCGTTGCCTCGGCTGAGGCGGCTAGGGCGGTGCACTCGTCGGAAGCGTGCATCATCTCGGAACGGGCGTTGATCAGAATCAGGTCCAGCAGGCTGCAACCTGCGCCCTCGGCAATGCCCTGCATCTCTTGCCAAAGGTCGGGGGCGTGGGCCTCAATGATGGGGCGGTAAAGACGAGCGGCCTCCTCCATCACTCGAGCGCGATTCTTGCCGGTGTTGTGCTGGATGAGGGTGACATAATCCTCGGCGTTCTGCCGGATTTCGGCTGCGGCCTGCCTTCCGTATTGCCGCCCGCGTTCGGTGGCCTCTCCTTCGAGCGTTATGAGGCGAATCGGTTTCATTTTCTCCTCGTAGCCGGGGTCAGGCGATGACCGCACGAACGGCATCGTTTAAGATGTTCAGGGTTTCGTCGATGGCCTCAGTGCTGTGGGCGGCGCACAGGAACCAGGGCTCGTGAGCATCGGGTTCGACGGCCACGCCGCGGTGGTTCAACTCCATCGCGATCCGATGATACAACTCGGCGTCGTGCCGGGCCAGGTCGCGGTAGTCTTGGGGTGGATCTTGCATCAGGACTACGCCGAACATGGCCCCAGGACCCAGGATGTGGTGGGGGATACCGGCTTGGGTCAGGATCTGGGAGAGGCCTGCCTGAAGTTTGCGCCCTTGGGCGTCGATGGCTCTGAGGATTTGGCCGTCGGCGAGGATCTCCAGCGTGGCCTCGCCGGCAGCGATGGCCGTCGGGGTGCCGCAATAGGTGCCCCCGTGAGCTACACCTCCGGAAACGACGTTCATGATCTCTCGCTTGCCGCCGACCGCTGCCAGGGGAAAGCCGTTGGCGATGGATTTGGCATAGGTGACCAGATCGGCGGTGACGCCAAACACCTCCTGGGCACCGCCGGGCGCGATACGAAAGCCCGTTTTGACCTCGTCAAAGATCAGCACGATGCCGTATTCGTCGCATTTCTGGCGCAGCAGTGGCAACCAACCCTCGTTTGGGGGAATGCTGGCGGCATTGCCCAGGATGGGCTCGACGATCAGGGCGGCGATCTGGTGCCCCGTACGGCGGAGGGTCAGCTCCAGCACCTCGGCGTCGTTAAAGGGTAGGGTCAGGACGGTCTCGCGGATACATGCCGGGATGCCCGAGGATGCCTGGACGGGTATGGGGCTGCGCCGAGCGCCCAGTTCGGTAGGCACAGCTGTGGCCGTGGACCACAAGACATAGTCGTGCATGCCGTGGTATTGGCCCTCAAACTTGAGTACCTTGTCCCGTCCGGTGTAGCCGCGGGCGATGCGCAGGGCGTGCATGGTGGCTTCGGTACCCGAGTTGGCGTAGCGCAGCATCTCTACGCCGGGGCACAGGCTGCGGATGCGCTCGGCCAGCTGGACCTCGCCTTCGGTGAGCGCGGCAAAGAGGGTGCCGCCTCGAATGGCCTGGGCCACGCGGTCGCATACGGCCGGATGGCCGTGACCCAGGATGACCGGCCCGTAGCCCAGCCGGTAGTCGACGGACCGATTGCCGTCCGGGTCCCAGATGTAGCAGCCCTCGCCCCGCGCCACGACGGGCGATTCGGTGGGACCCCAGTAGCGGAAATTGGAAGAGACGCCCCGGGGCAGAACGGCTGACGCTCGATCTCGCACGCTTTGGCTCTTTTCAAAGGGTTTGCCGCTCATGTCTGTCTTTCTGCGCCAAGGGCGCTCGTCTCAAGGGTTGTGTCCGGTGGCCTTCTTGGCCGACTGGATGACGCCAACTCGAGTCAGTCCGCCAGGCCCAGATCCGCCAGGCGATCGGGGGTGGGTTCGCCCTCCGGGCTCCAACCGCGCACCTCATAGTAATCGGTCAACTGGGCTTCCAGGTCGGGCAGTACACCCTCGGCGCCGCCCGAGGGCCGGGGTTCGTGCAGCAGCCGGTAGGGCAGGGTGTCGCCTTTTCCACTCACACCCTTTCGGGCGTTGAGGAGCCGCTTTAGGTTGAACAGCCGCTCGCCGGTGGTCATCACATCGTCCACGGTCCAGTTCCAGCCCAGGGCGGCGTTCACCAGGTCGGCGATTTGCTGGGGTCCTGCCTTGCCCTTGACGATGAACTTGCACAGGCCCAGGGGATTGTACACCGCCAAATAGTCCTGGAACATGGCGGCCATTTTGCCTTTGCCCGTGTTGTCGTGAGGATCAAAGGTGGGCGGATCGAACCAGCCTTCCAGGCGCATGCCGTAGCCCACCCAGTAGGTCAGGGCTTCCAGGTGGCAGGCGCCGCGCGATGCGGTGGCATAGTTGGCAGCCATACTGACAAAGGCGCGCGGATCGTGGTAGGGGAGTTCCATCCCCCGCACGTGAATGGCCATGCGCTCCGCTTCGGGACCGAGCTTGGCAGCCAGGGCGCGCACGCCCATGCCCAGGAGCTTGCCCGCGCCCTCGCGCCGGGCAATGGCATGGATGGCGCCGATCATGGCTTCGGCATTCCCCCAGGTGAGGTCCAGCCCATCCACGTCCTCCCGAGAGAGCATGCCCCTCTCCAATGCCTCCATGGCAAAGGCGAGGACGCCCGAGGTGCTGATGGTGTCCAGGCCGTAGCGGTTGCATAGGTCGTTCATGGCCTGGATGGCGTTGAGGTCGTCGCATTGGCAGTTGCCGCCCAGGCCAGCCAGGGTTTCGTATTCGGCGCCGTGGCCGTACACACCGGCGTAGGGCCCTTCTTCGATCCTGATGTTTTTGCCGCAGCCGATGGGGCAGGCAAAGCAGTGGGTGTGCTTGTCGAAAATGGTTTCCATCATCCGCTGGCCCGAGATGGCTGCGGCCCCTTCTTGCCAGCTTCCCAGGCTCCAGTTGGCCAGCGCCATGTCGCCGAACTTTTCGGTGCCGATCACGCCGCCGGGTGTGCCCAATTGCGACATACCCACCGAGTTCTCCTGGATGAGTTTGTTCAGTTCGCGCACGTGGGAACGAAAGGCTTTGGGGTCGGGGTAGTTGGGCTTGTCCGTGCCGCGAACCACGATGGCCTTCAAGTTCTTGGAGCCCATGAGGGCGCCCATGCCACCGCGACCGGCCGTTCGGGCGTGGTCGTGGCCTCCCTGCATCACACCAGCCAGGGGCACTTGGTTTTCGCCGGCCAACCCGATACAGGCCACCTGAGCCTTGGCGTCGGTTTCCTGGCGCAGTTGCTCAACGACCTCAAAGTGGTCCATTCCCCACAAGTGCTTGGCCGGGCAAATTTCTGCCTCGCCCTCGTGGATCCAGAGGTAGACCGGCTCGGCGGCCCGCCCGGTGACGATGACGCCGTCGAATCCGGAAAAGCGAAGCTCGGCGCCCCAATGGCCGCCCATGTTGGATTCGTTCCAGATACCCGTCAGCGGCGAAATGCCGCACCAGGTACTGCGGCAGCCGGTGGGCGAAAAGGTGCCGGTGAGCAATCCGTTAAAGGCCATCAGCGGGCTAGCCGGATCCAGGGGATCGAGGTCAGGGTCCATCTCGCGCATCAAGATGGCGGCAGCCAACCCACTACCCAAGAGGTACTGCTTGACGTCTGCATCGTCGATGGCTTCAGGGCGCAGTGCGCTCTCGGTGAGGTTCACCCTTAGTAGTTTTCCTGCATATACATCAGACACGATTGTTCTCCTAACTGGGATGAGAATTCCCCTACCGGGTCCGGAGGATCCCGGACCCGGGTTGGATTATACCCGAAAACAGAGGGAGTGTCTAACTCCTGGGGTTGGGGCGCACGGCGGGGCACCAACCTGGTGAGGGCGCCCACGAGGGGCGCCCCTACCTTGATGCCTACGGGGCGAGGGGGTCGACTCCGTTTGGGGATCGGCGCGCGTCCAAGACCTGCGCCCTGCCGAAGGATCGCTGCCTGTTGACAAGGGGTGGCAATCGTGTTACTCTGGGCATAGTGCCCACTGGCGCCTGCCGGGTGAGGCCGATTTATCATCACTCACAAGAAGGGGGAGGTGCCAATGACAGACTATGCTATTGAAACCGATGGGCTTTCGGTCTACTATGGCCGGCAGCGGGGCGTTCTGGACCTGGACTTGCGCGTCGAGCGGGGGGAAGTGTTTGGCTTTCTCGGTCCCAACGGCGCGGGAAAAACGACCACCCAGCGCGTGCTCATGGACATCATTCGTCCGACAGCCGGGAAGGCACGCCTGTTCGGCAAAGATTGCCAGAAGGAGGGGGTGGCTGCCCGTGAGAGGGTGGGCTACCTGCCGGGCGACCTGAGCCTATACGAAAGCATGCGGGTTCGCCGCTTTTTTGCCATGTACCTATCGCTGCAAAAGAGCCACGCTGCCCCCGATTACTGGCGCACGCTGGCAGAGCGGCTGCAACTGGACACGAGCCGCCGGATGGGGAAGCTCTCGCGCGGCAACCGGCAAAAGGTGGGTGTGGTGACGGCGTTTATGAACAAACCGGACCTTCTCATTTTGGACGAGCCCACGTCGGGCTTGGACCCCCTGGTGCAGCAGACGGTCATGGATCTGGTGCGCGAGGTAAAGAGCGAAGGGGCCACCGTCTTTTTCTCGTCCCATATCCTGCCCGAAGTGCAGGCTGTGTGCGACCGGGTGGGCATCATCCGGGAGGGGCAGTTGGTGGCTACCGAGCGAGTGGAGGAGCTGACCCATCAACATTTCAAGCGGGTGCGCTTTTCCTTCGGTGCCCCACCCCCGGCCGATGCTTTTCGGCGGGAGGGGGTGACGGTCCTGGCACAGGACGGATCGAGCATCACCCTGGAAATCCGCCAGGATCTGGACCAGGTGATGAGTGTAGCTGCTTCGCTGGGCATCACCGACATCGAGACCGTCCCGGTGTCGCTGGAAGAGATCTTTTTGGCTTACTATGGCCGGGGCAATGGAGGCAACCATGGTTAGACTATTGCTGGAGGAGCTGCGATTTCGGCGCGGCGGTATTTTGGGCTGGGCCATTGGCCTGTGTCTCTTTCCCATTGTCTATGTAGGGTTATTCCCCACCTTTGCCGATCAGTTGACCAGCTTTCAGGACATCTTGGATCTGGCCGTCTACAAGGCCCTGGGTTTTAGCATGGGCACCTTTGAGGAGTACATGGCCTCGACGGTGACCAATATGGTGCCTCTTATCCTGGCCATCTATGCCGTGGTGAACGGGACGGGCACGTTGGCGGGAGAAGAGGACGATGGCCGATTGGAGTTGATCGCGGCGCTGCCCATCCCCCGGTGGCAGATCGTAGCCGTCAAGGCGCTGGCTTTGGGCATCGCGCTGTTTACTATTCTGGCTGCGGTTTCGGCCAGCGCGGCGCTGACGCTGATGGCCATTTCAGCCGATGTCGACACGGTGGTCGCGCCGATGGATGTGTTCGTCAGCTTGTTGGCCTCGTGGCCGCTGGTGGCGGTCTTTGGCATGATCAGCCTGCTGCTGGGCGCATTCAGCCCCAACCGGCGCATTGCCTCGGCACTGGCTATGGTCGTCGTGGTGGTCAGTTACCTGGGCAACAACCTGGCTGGGATGATCACGTCGTTGGAGCCGTTTCAGAAGTTTATGGTCTTTTACTATTATGATGCCACAGCCAAAGGTCTCGTGGAAGGGCAGTCGCTGGGCGATCTGGGGGTTCTCCTGGCGGTACTGGTGGTTGCTTTCTTGCTGGCGGTCGTGTGTTTCCAGCGGCGGGATCTGACGGTGGGGGCCTGGCCCTGGCAGCGGGGAAAACTGCCCGAGGGCGAGCGGGTCCGGGCCTGAGGGTATTGGGTAGGCACAAGGATGCGGCGATCCTGACTCGGTCGCCGCACCTTTGTGTAGCGGCGGGTTTCAAACACGCCCCGACGAAATGCGAGATAGGAAGAGCACACCACAGAACACCACTCACCAGAATCCAACGC
>CAZNQW010000052.1:0-18644 GCA_964575225.1 uncultured Anaerolineaceae bacterium
AATCGCGGGCTGGCTGGGTGAAACGCCGCCCCTGGAGTTATGACCGAATGTCAAGCTGTTTCGCTATTGACATATGTTATGTCCTCTGCTATACTTGTTGTGCCAGGATGCGGCGCGACAGCATTCTGTACAACATTTCCTCATCATCCTTGTCTCTCTTCTTGTCGGGCATCGGTTATCCTTCAGTCGACTTTTTACTCAAGTTATCGCAAGGTAGACGGCCAGTCCCAGAGCCTTTTCAGTTGCCATTGATCCAAAATGGACCACGGGTCGTGATTTTTGGCGGTCGATGTGTCTGTGCGCTGTTTCAAATGGGAGGCAATCGTGAAAAGTCTGAAAGAGGCAGTGGTCGCTTTGGTTTCTGCGTTGATGGTGGCTCTGATGCTGAGCCCAGCTCCCCGAGCAGCGGCCCACATCCCCCAGCCAGATGAACCGGGTGTGCCTGCTGATTGGTGGGCGACGGTTCAGGAAGAGATCACCAAGGCCGAGTACAGCATCACCTGGCAGGAGCAGACCTACCTGCCCGACTTGCCTGCTGCGTATCAGGCTCCCAACCGGGCCGAGAACCTGCGCACCTATTTTGGCCCGGCAGGCCCGATCATGATCCCCCGCCTATGGCCCGAGGACGCAGCCGAGCTGCCGTGGCGTTGGGAACTGCGCCTGGAATCGTGGGGTCGCGAGGAGATGATGCAAGCGGTCCCGGAGGCCATGCTGGAGGTCCAGGGCAACCGAGCCGAGTACCGGCGCGGGCCACTGGTGGAATGGTATCACAACGACGAGGAGGGTCTGGCCCTGGGCTTGCGCGTGGACGCCCCACCAGAGTCAGGCTCCGGCGCTCCACTGCGCCTGGCGTTGGCCTGGGGTGGGGACCTGGAAGTGCAAGGGGGTGACGGCCCGGGTGTGGCCCTTACCTCCAACGAGGAGGTGGTGCTGCGCCTCGGCTCGCTGGCCGCGCTTGACGCGACGGGCCGTTCGCTAGAAGTGCAGGTGGCGGCAGCGAATGGGGTTCTCATCCTCCAGGTGAACGACGCCGGCGCGACCTATCCCCTCGAGCTGGCGGCAGCCATCACCGGCCTGCCAACCACTGCGGACTGGGCATTAACCTGGGGGGCGGTGAACACGGATTTTGGCTACTCGGTGGCTACGGCCGGCGACGTGAACGGCGACGGCTATTCAGATATCATCGTCGGGGCGCCGCGCTTTGACGGCGGCCTGACGGACGAGGGCAAGGCGTTCGTTTTCCCCGGGCATCCCCTGGGCCTGTCCGTCACATACCTTTGGTCCAAGGAGGGCGACCAGGCCGGAGCGCGTTTCGGGTTTTCGGCGGCGAGCGCCGGCGACGTGAACGGTGATGGGTATGCCGATGTGATCGTCGGCGCACCCTATTACGATCACCCCGTGGCCGAGGCGGACGAGGGCGGCGCCTGGATCTATCACGGCACGGCAACGGGGGTGAACAGTGCACCCTCCTTTTTCGCCCAGTCGGACCAGGTGGATGCCCTGTTGGGCTATTCGGTGGCCACGGCGGGCGACGTGAATGGCGACGGTTATGCCGACATCATCGTGGGCGCCCGGGCCTACGCTGCCCCGACTGTCAGCGAGGGGGCGGCCTTTGTATGGCACGGCTCGGCCAACGGCGTCAATAGCGGGGCAAATGGGACCCCGGCCAACGCCAACTGGCACGCTGAGAGCAATGAGACTAGCGCCCTTTTGGGCATTGCCGTGGCCACCGCCGGCGACGTGAACGGCGACGGGTATGCCGACGTCATCGTGGGCGCGTACCAGTATGGAGCCACGGATGCTGGCGCGGCTCTGGTATGGTATAGCACATCGAACGGCGTCAACAATGACGTGGCAGGCACGCCCGCTAACGCGGCGTGGAAGGCGACTGGCGCCAGCGACGAGGCCCACTTGGGCCGTTCGGTGGCTACGGCCGGTGATGTCAACGGCGATGGCTACGCCGACGTGATCGTCGGTGCGCCCCACTTCACCAACGGGCAGGAGGATGAGGGTGCGGCCTACCTCTACCTGGGCTCGGCGGCCGGGCTCAGTTCCACCTGGGACAACCAGGATGAAGGCAACCTCAATAATGCCTGGTTCGGCCAGTCGGTGGCCTGCGCGGGCGATGTCAACGGCGACGGTTACGCCGACGTGGTGGTGGGCGCGCCCCTGTACACCAACGACCAGACGGAAGAGGGGCGCGCTTTCTTGTGGTACGGCTCGGCCTCAGGGATCAGCGCCACGCGTGATTGGTGGGCCGAAGGAAACGCGACGTCAGCCTGGTACGGCAACTCGGTGGCCACTGCCGGCGACGTGAACGGCGACGGCTACTCAGACCTCATCGTGGGCGCCTATGGGGAAGGCTCCCAGGCCGGCACCGTATTCGTCTATCACGGCTCGCCTGATATGCCGCCCGAGACGGCCAACTGGAGCAAACGCAGCAACCAAGAAGGGGCCTATTTTGGCTTTTCCGTGAGTTCAGCCGGCGATGTGAATGCTGATGGCTATGCCGATATCATCGTCGGGGCGCCGCTCTGGGACGCGGGTCAGACGAACGAAGGTGGGGCCTGGGTCTACCAAGGCGCTGCAGGCGGCCTGGTGTCGGCTCCCGTCTGGTATGAACAGGGCGACCAGGATAGCGCCCAGTTCGGTTATTCGGTGGGTACGGCCGGTGACGTGGACGGGGATGGCTACTCGGACGTGATCGTCGGCGCGCCGACCTACGGCCACAACCAGGAGAACGAGGGAGGGACCTGGGTGTTCAACGGTTCGGCCACGGGCGTGAGCGACAGCGCCAGCTGGTTTAAGGAGAGCGACCAGGCCGGAGCGCAATTTGGCTACGCGGTAGCGACGGCCGGCGACGTCAACGGCGACGGCTACGGCGATGTCGTTGTCGGTGCGCCGTTCACCGATCACAGCCAGACGGACGAAGGCGTTGTCTGGCTGTACATGGGAGCCGCAACCGGGCTCGAGTCGGCGCCGGTCTGTCACGTGGAGAGCGACCACGCCGGGGCCCAGTTCGGCTTCTCGGTGGCGACGGCCGGCGACGTCAATGCCGACGGCTACAGCGACCTCATCGTCGGCGCCCCTTACTGGGAAGACGACGACACACAGAACGAAGGGCGCGCGTGGGTGTACCAAGGTTCTCCTCTCGGGATGCAGACAACCGCGAGTTGGCATGCCGAGAGCAACGTGGTGGACGCGCGGCTGGGCCACGCTGTGGCGACCGCCGGCGATGTGAACGGGGATGGCTACAGCGACGTCATCGTCGGTGCGCCCTACTGGGCTGACGGCGGCGCTTCAGGTGAAGGCCGGGTGTGGGTCTTTCACGGCTCGACGACGGGACTGAGCCCAACCCATGCCTGGACGAAGGAGTCGGGCCAGAATGATGCGTATTATGGGTACTCGGTCGGCACAGCGGGTGACGTAAACGGCGACGGCTATGCCGATGTGCTTATCGGTGCGCCCAGTATGACCTCAGCCGGCGGCGTGTCAAACGAAGGCCTCGTGCGTCTATATCTGGGCTATGCGTCTGGCCTGGGGTCCACCTATGTCTGGACGGGCGCCGGGGACCAGGTCAGTTCCTGGTACGGCATCTCGGTGGCAAGCGCGGGTGATGTGAACGGCGATGGGTATGCCGATATCGTGGTAGGCGCCAAGGACTATAATGGGCCGTACGTAAATGAAGGTAAGGCCTCTGTGTATTATGGCAATGGGCGCAGTGGGGCGGCCTTGCACCTGCAGCAGATCAGCGACTTGGGGCAGCCCCTGGCACTACTAGGCCGCACCGACGGCGACAGCTTCCGGCTGGCCTTGACGCGCCAAAACCCCTTCGGTCGCGGCGAGATCATGTACGAGATCGAGGTCAAGTCCCTCGGCATACGGTTCGATGGGCTCAACACCTTCCGGCCCGGCAGCGCGTGGCACAATCCGATCCTCGCTACTGGCACCAGCATGTACTCCGGCGCTCTGCAGTTCGGCACGCCGTATCACTGGCGCCTGCGCGTCCTTTACAACCCGGCGACGACTCCCTGGATGCCCACTAGCCGTTGGGTGACGGTCCCCTGGAACGGCTGGAACGAACAGGATCTGCGTACGGGTGCCGCCCCAATATCGGGATCTCGGGTGTACCTGCCCATCGTGCAGTGCGAATTCTGATCCTTCTTTGTCCGTTCCCCAGGCTTGCACCTTGAACCCAGTGCAGGCCTGGGGCTTTTCATGCGTCCTGCTCGCGGGTTGTGTGGCGAGGGAATCTCGCTTCCCGTGTGACCCGTGGCGAGATCCCACGAGCAGAGAGGTCCTCAGTCCAGATCGGGCTGCGGGGGCAATGTCCGCAGATGCTCGGAGCGGTGCCGCATCTCTTGCACATGTCCCACCTGGTCGACCGCGACGCCCAGCGTCTCGACGATCTGCTCTGTGCCCCAACCCTGATCCAAGCCCCACAGGATCCGGTCTAGCGTGTCATAGTCCATGCCCAAGGCCAGGGTGTCGACGATGCCGGGGAGCAGGTCAGGGGAGGGCGCTTTGGCGATGATCTTGGGCGAAACGCCCAAATGGCGGGCCAATTGGCGCACCTGATGCTTGTACAGGGGCAGAATCGGCTCCACGTCGGCCACGTTGTCGCCCCATTTGACGACGAACCCGGACATCGCTTCGCTCCGATTGGTGGTTCCCAGCACCAGCAGGTTCTCCAGGTCGGCATAGTAGTAGAGGGTCAGCATCCGCATGCGGTGTTTGACGCGTGCATAGGCGTTGCCGGCGTCGATTAGTTTCTTCTTGTCGCCCAGGCCCCGGGTCCCCAGCAGCCCGGCGCGAAAAGGCATTTCGCCCAGGGCTTCGGCCTGCAGGCGATGCTGGTGTTGGACCACGCTCGCCTTGATCCCTCGCAGTCCCAAGATCTGCAACGGCAAGAGCCTGTAAATGCCCACGGGCTTGAGCATGGGTGTGAGATCCACTTCTCGATAGTCGAGGCCCAACCTCCGGATTTCGAGCAGCGCATCGCTTTTGCTATCGGGGCTCGAGTCGCGTTCGGGAAGCAGGAGGGTGTGGACGTTTTCCGGGCCCAATGCGCCGACCGCCAGGCTGGCCACCACGGCCGAGTCGATGCCGCCACTCATGCCCAGGATCGCGCCGTCGCGTTGGAATTGGTCCACGCTGCGCCGGAGGAACTCGATAATTCTCTTGGCAACCTCCTCGGGATCGATCTGCAATGCTTTGTCGGTGGATATCATCGGTTCGGTAGCCTCCTGTCTGGGGGTATGATACCATCGAAATGGGAACTTGCAAAGGAGCCCCCGGCTTGCCGTGAGGGCCATGGTCTGAACAGGCCATGTGCAAGCAGCGGGCCGAAACGATGGATGCTGCCTGCACGTATGCAGGCGCTTCCGCGGGCACGAGGCCCTAACTCAGGGCGGCCAAGACGTCGCGCTTTGATCACGGTTCTGTGCTACACCCCTTGCTGGAAATGCTGCCCGTTAATTGACAAAACCGAGACAAACGGCTATAATGGAGGACGTCCAGCGTCGCAGGTCAGGCCAACGTGGGCCCTTGTTTTGCGCCCAAGGCAAGGCAGTTGCCCCTATTGGCAGACATGCGCAACTCACTCAAAGGAGAGTCAAAGCATGAGTGACGAAATCCAGGTACCTGATGAGCTAAAGAGCAATGTCTTTGTCACCAAGCTCAGCCAGGTTTATGGCTGGGGCCGCAAGTATTCCCTCTGGCCCATGTTTTTCGGTGTGGCTTGTTGCGCCATTGAGTTCATGGCTGCCTCGGCTTCGCGCTTTGACACGGGTCGGTGGGGCATGGATCTGGCCCGGGCCTCACCCCGCCAGGCCGATCTGATCGTGATCTCGGGGACGGTTACCAAGAAACTGGCCCCCAAAATTGTCACCCTCTACAATCAGATGGCCGAGCCCAAATATGTCATCTCGATGGGGGCGTGCGCTACAGGCGGCGGGCCGTTCAAACAGGGATACAATGTCGTCTCGGGCATCGATCAGTTTCTGCCGGTCGATGTGTACGTGCCCGGCTGCCCGCCGACGCCAGAGGGTCTCATCCAAGCCTACATGGCCGTCCACGAAAAAATCCAGAACGAAAAGCTCAACCAGGTGCGGTGGTATCAAAAGGACTCTATTCCCGAAGCCCCGGTGCCGAAATTGGGCGGCCCCGATCTGGTCGATCCGCAGATGGTTTCTGAGATCAGCAAAGCCGCGCGGGAGGAAGAGGCCGGCGTTGTCGAGCCTGTGGATGAAACTGCCTGACCAACCGACTCAAGGGAGAGAAGCATGGGAATTGACTTGGGGGCCATAGAGGCCGCAGTGAACGAGGCCCTTCCAGGGGCCGTGGTAGAGCGCGAGGGCACCTGGCTGGTGGTGGATCCAAACCAGCTTACTCAGGTGGCGACCCTCTTGCGCGACGATATGGGGTTTGACTTTTTGACCAATCTCACGGCCTCCGATTACGCCGACCGGCTGGAGGTGGTGTGCAATGTACATTCGACTCGACCCGAACTGCGTGGCCCCGGCCTGGGGTTCAAGGTCCGCTTGCCCGATCGGGCCCAGCCTCGCGTGGCAAGCCTGACGCCCATCTGGAAGGCGGCCAATTTCCAGGAGCGAGAGGTATGGGATATGTATGGCGTCCAGTTTGAGGGCCATCCCAACCTCAAACGGATCCTTCTTTGGGAAGGGTTCGAAGGGTTTCCGATGCGCAAGGACTGGCACGAGCCCTATTATGAAGAGGAACACAAACCCTATAGCAGCCGCTGGCCCAACGCCGACGACCCCAAGCCCCGCCGGGCCGAAGAACGGGTTCGTTGGCGCGCCAACGTCCAATATCCCCAGGGGTTCGACCCTGCGGAGTGGGAGCCCATTCCCGAAGTCGACTATGACCTGGGCGACAAGATCGACGTCAACGGCCTGGAGACCGACCGGATCGTGGTCAATATCGGCCCACAACATCCCAGCACCCACGGTGTATTCCGCATGGTCGTCGGCCTGCAAGGGGAGACAGTGACCAGCTTGTACCCGGTGTTGGGCCACCTCCACCGCAACCACGAAAAGATCGGCGAGCGGAACCTGTGGACCGGCAACATCCCTTATACCGACCGGCTGGACTATCTGACCCCCATGTATAACGAATTCGCTTACGTGACGGCTGTGGAGCGGATGATGGGGCAGGAGGTGGCCGAGCGGGCGGAATACCTGCGCATAATCAATGGGGAGCTGGCCCGCGTGGTCAACCACATCCTGGCTATCGGCTTTCAGTTCAACGAACTGGGGGCCATGATGACGCCGATGATCTATACCTTTATCGAGCGCGAGCACGTCCTGGACTTGTGGGAAGATGCCTCGGGCTCGCGGATGATGGTCAACTATTTCCGTTTTGGCGGCGTGGCGCGCGATGTGAGTGACGACTGGCTAAAGCGCTGTCGAATGGTCGTCGAACGCCTGGATCGCAAAATCGACGAACTCGACATGCTCTTGACCGACAACGAGATTTTTATCTCCCGCGCCCGTGGGGTAGGCGCCATGTCGTGGCAGGACATGGTGAACTATGGCGTCAGCGGCATCCAGTTGCGCGCGGCCGGTCTCGCTTACGATATCCGCAAGGTAGAGCCCTACTCGATCTATGACTCGTTCGATTTCGAGGTTCCCACCCAAAAAACCGGCGACGTCTATGACCGCTACCTGCAACGCATGGCCGAAGCACGCCAGAGCGTCAAGATCCTGAGGCAGGCACTGGATCGGATTCCGGCCCAGGGTTCCATCCAGGCCGGCAAAAAGCCCTGGAATCCCAAGGTGCCGGCGGGCGAATCCTACAGCCGGGTGGAACACCCCAAGGGAGAGATGGGCTTTTACCTGGTTAGCGACGGGGGCACCAACCCCTACCGCTACCACATGCGCTCGCCCTCCTTTGCCAACCTGGGGGCGCTGGAGGCCCAGTCGGTTGGGCATCTGCTGGCCGATGCCATCGTTATCCTGGGGAGCATTGACATCACGATGGGGGAGGTGGACCGCTAATGTATGGATGGGGACTGATAAAAGGTCTGGCCGTCACGATGCGGCACTTTATCACGTCGTTTACCTACGACCGCAAACCGTGGGAGCCGCGTTATAGCGAAGAGTGGCTGGATAAACACCAGGCCATCGATGGCAAAGGCATCTTTACCATCCAGTATCCGGAGCAGAAGCGCAAGATCACCGAGACCTTTCGGTTCCACCCGATGCTGATCTATGAGGAAACACCCGACGAGCCCCGCTGCACAGCCTGCGGGATCTGCGCGCGGGTTTGCCCCACCCAGTGCATCTGGATTCAACGGGCCACCGATGACAAAGGCCGGCCCAAGGCGCAACCGGCAGGCTTTTGGATCGACCAGACCATCTGCATGTCCTGTGGCTATTGCACCGAATTTTGTCCCTTTGACGCGATCAAGATGGACCAGGACCACGAAACCATCCACACTGACCGGGACAAGGGCATGTTCCTGGATATGCCGCGGCTGCTGCATCCCGTCGAGTATTATGCCAAGCTGCATCCCACCGACTATGCCCGGGAGGAGGCGGCACGCCAGGCCAAAGAGGACGCCAAGCGCCAGGCCGCCGAGGCCAAGGCTGCCCCTGCCACCGAGGAAAAGTCCAAGCCGGAGCCACCTGCCAAGCCCCTCGCCAAGGAAAAGGCAGAGGCAGCGCCTGGCCCTTTGGCAGAACCTTCTGCCCAAGAGAAGGGAGAGGGGGCGACACGGGCTCCCGAACAGCCCATCGTTGAGGCCAAAGACCTGATGCCTCAGGTGTCGGCCGAGGCGACCCCTTCCACCCAGCCCGACAACTTGGAGATCATTGAGGGCATCGGCCCCAAGTTTGCCAGTGTCTTGCAGGCAGCGGGCATCACCACTTTTGCCAAATTGGCCGATACGGACGAAGAACGAATCCGGGAGATCCTACAGGAAGCCAGCCCCAACCTATTGAGGGTGGCTAGAACCGGCACGTGGGCGCAACAGGCGCGCATGGCGGCCCATGGCGAGTGGGAAGCTCTCGAGCGATGGCAGGCAGAGCTTAGAGGAGGAGAAGACAAGTAGTTTGCCGCAGTACTACCCAAATGTCCAAGAACCGGGGAGCTTGACACCGATCTCAAGTCGAGTCGATCTGCACAGCCATACCACTGCGTCGGATGGTGGGCTCTCGCCTTCAGAACTCGTCGCCCGGGCAGCCAGCCTGGGCGTTGAGGTGTTGGCCATTACCGATCACGATACCACCGAGGGATTGGCCGAGGCCCAAGAAGCGGCCCTCCGACATCAGATTACGCTTGTACCCGGGGTGGAGATCAGTACGATCTGCGGTCGGGAGGAGATTCACCTCCTCGGCTTTTTTGTCGATCCTGGCTGCCCCGAACTTCAGTCGCTGCTTTCGCGCACGCGCGAGGCCCGTAAGGAACGCGCATTTCGGATGCTCGAGCGGCTGTCCAACCTGGGACTCCCTCTGGAATGGCAACGGGTACTCGATCGGTCGGGGGGAGGTTCCATTGGCCGTCCCCACGTGGCGGCGACCATGCTCGAGGCGGGCTATGTGCGCAGTTTTGACGAGGCCTTTACCCTGTGGATAGGGCGGGGTTGCCCGGCCTATGTGGAGCGTTACAAACTCACCCCCGAGGATGCCATCGATCTGGTGCGCAGAAGCGGGGGAGTGGCGGTGTTGGCCCATCCCTATATCTTTGACCGTAGCCAAGCGATGAAAAAAGGGCTGGATCTCAAGCACTGGTTGCCGCGATTGCGCGAAGCCGGCCTCTGCGGCATCGAAGCCTACTATGCCAACTATCCCAGGCGTACGAGCCGCCGGCTCCTGAGCCTGGCGATCCGCTATGGCTTGCTCGTCACGGGCGGGAGCGATTTTCACGGAGGCCCATTGGGAACCGGACTCGGAGGGGTCACCGTTCCCTGGGCTGTTTGGGAAGGACTTGAACGGAAACACCGGCTGATGAAGTCCAAGCCGGAAAAACAGATCGAGCTGGCCAGTGGTTTGACCCATGGGCTTGCTCTGAGTTAAGAGTGATCATGACAATCAATCCAAGAACCGAACTGTTGTTTCCGCCGCGGTTGATCCCTGATCTCCGGAATCTCCGCGGCGAGGCCTGGCGCGAACTGGTCGATCATGTGTCTTCGCTGCCCGAAACCCACGAGGATACGCTGGCCTTTTGCCTGATGATGATCCGGCTCAATGCCTGCCTCAGTTGTGTGTCGGGTAGTTACCGTTTTATGCGAGGATGCGAACTCTGCTCCCAGCAGACCATCGCCCGCTATCAGGGTACCGACGAAGAACTGATCGAGCAATTTCACAAAGCCAAGTACGATCTGGCCCACTATTCCGATGGCCAAGACGACCTGGTGCCCGATACCCCTGACGTGGAGGCGGTGGAATGAGCCAACTCCGTATCGGGATCATCGGTGGGGGGTATGCCGGTTTGACGGCGGCCTACGAACTCCAGAAAAAGGGATACGCCGTCACCGTCCTGGAGAAATATGGCGCCTGGGGCGGGCAGGCCGCTACCCTACCCCTTTTGGGAACTCGCATTGAGTATTTCTATCACCACCTCTTTGGCAGCGACACCCACATTCTGGGCCTGATGGACGAGCTGGGGCTGGGGGATCAATTGCGGTGGATCGAGTCCAAAGTAGGTTGGTTCTACGAGGGACGGATTTCTGATTTCGTTACCCCCATGGATCTGATCCGCTTCCGGCCGCTTGGCCTGTTCAATCGCGTCAAGCTCGGGCTGATGTACCTCTACCTTCAACGGGTGAACGACTGGCAGCGCCTGGAAACGATCACCGCCCACGACTGGATCATCAAGAATATGGGCCAGGAGATCTATGACAAGGTCTGGGGTCCGCTGCTCAGGGGCAAGTTTGGCGAGATGGCCCATCAGGTGAGTATGACCTGGCTGTGGGGCAAGATCAAGGTGCGGGGCAGTTCGCGTCAGGGGGCCACCGCCACCGAAAAACTGGCCTACCCCATGGGCAGCTTTGAAATCATTACCCAGGCCCTGGTAGACCGGCTGCAAGCCGGGGGCGCCGACATGCGGCTCCATCATGAAGTGACGGGGTTGACCACCGACCCCGACGATCCCCTGCGTGTGACCGGTGTGGTGACGGCCAAGGGGACCCTGCCTTTTGATGTGGTCCTTGCCACGGTACCCGGCTATAACCTGCTCGAAATCGCGCCGCCCTCTCTCGGCGGCGAGTACGCCGAGCGGCTCCGCTCTGTGCGCTACCAGGCTGCGCTGGTGCTGCTCATGGTCAGCAAACAAAGCCTGAGCCGTATCTATTGGATGAACATTGCCGACCGCAGTATGCCCTTTGTGGCCGTCATTGAGCATACGAATTACGTGCCACCCAGCGAGTATCAGGGTCGGCACCTGCTCTACGTCTCGAATTATCTGGAGCGCGACGATCCCCGCTTTCAGATGAAGGCCGATGAACTCTTTGATCTCTACCTACCCCACCTTCAGCAGATCAACCCTGCCTTCCAGGCGGATTGGATCGAGAAAAAGATCGTGCTCCGCGCCGAGGCCGGCCAACCGGTCATCACCTGCGGCTATTCCCAGCGCATTCCCGACCATCGCACCCCCTTGCCGGGGCTTTATCTGGCCAATACGCTCCAGATCTACCCCGAGGACCGGGGGACCAACTATAGCGTCCGGCTGGGTCAGAACATCAGCCGCCTGGTAGATCAAGACCTTCGGGAACAAGGTTTTGTTCCCGGGTAACGTGCCGACTGGCCTGCGCCTTGTTGGTGGAATTGTGGAAAGGAGACCCACCCCATGCCTCACGTAATTACCGAGATGTGCATCCGCGATGGCGCGTGCGCCGAAGTTTGCCCCGTCGAATGCATTGTCCCAGGCCCCGTAGACGAGGGCTGGCCCACCTATTTCATCGATCCCGATACCTGCATCGATTGCGGCGCCTGTGCTCCCGAGTGCCCGGTAGATGCGATTTATCCCGATGATGAGGTTCCCGCCGAATATCAGGAGTGGATCGCCAAGAACCGGGCATTTTTCGAAGAAGGCCCCGGCTACAACGCAGGCTCCCTTTAGGGGCCCAGACCAGGTCCCTTTCTGGTCATCGTTTGGTCGCCGGGAAGGGCCGCTATACGGTTCAAGGTAAGCACGTAAACGAGCAAGGGATAGGCGCACAGATTCGTAGGAAGCTCGTGGAAGGGCGAGCGGGGGCCCATGGATGCCCGCTTTTGCCTGCCTGCGCAGACAGGCGGGCATGACGGAAGCGGGTGGGCTTGACTTTTTTCGTCATCCTCAACCGGGCCAGGAACCCATTGAGCAGATGCAAATGACGGAGCATTCCAGGTACAGACTGGGCGCCCAGCTGACTCGCTGGGCGCCCGGGCTCTTGATTGCGGGCCTTGTCCTGTTTCATTCGATCAGCAATTGGATCTGGCTGAGCCGCAACGTGGTGATCCGGGGCTGGGACCGCATGGGCGCCCTGGTGAACAGCCTCCTCTATCATCAAACCCTCTCGGAAATCAACCTCCAGACCCTGTTCAGGGCCATGACCCAGGACGAGATCCGCCCCCCGCTGTTTGGGTTCTTGATGTCGTTCATGTACCGGCCCTTTGGCGTGTCGGCCAATGTGGCCCTCATGATCAATGTCCTGTATTGGATCATCCTGCTGGCGGCAACCTATGGCATGGGTGTCCGGCTGCGCGATCGGCGTCTGGGGACGCTGGCGACTGTTCTGGTGGCCCTGACCCCGTTAGTGTTTGCCATGTCGCGCTACTCCTATTTCGAGTTCTCGGTGGCGGCCTTTACGGCCCTGAGCCTGTATGCGATCCTTGCCTCGAAGGGCTTTTCGAAGCGGCGGGCCTGCGTGCTGATGGGGCTTGCCTTTGGATGGGGATTGCTGATCAAGCGCACCTTCCCGGTGTATATCGGCGGCGCGTTGGCCGTGAGTCTCTTGCAGGCCGGGATCCCCCGCCACCTGTGGCAGGCCTTGCGCTCGCGTCCCAAAATCCAGGGCCGGGCGCTCCTGCTGGCACTGGCGGGCGGGCTGGCCCTGTCGGCCCTCTGGTACTTTCCCAACCGAGAGGCCGCTGCGAATCTCCCTGGGGCCGCTCTCCTTTTCCCTGGATGGTGGTTGCTGGCATCGGCCACCCTGTATGCGCTGCTGCTGCCGCCGAGCCCTCTGAGCAACCTGGCAGTGGGCGGCACTCTCACCTTGTCTCTGGCCTCGGTCTGGTACCTGCCCCGTTCCGACTTTATGCAGCGCCTCCTACGGGCAGGCTGGGGCGTCAACGATCCCCGGGGCCGAACCGTCGACCTGACGGCCGTCTCCACCTACACCAACTATCTCAGGAGCTTGATTTACGGGTTCTCGCCGGTCTTTACCCTCCTTCTGATTCTGGGCATCCTGGCGTTGCTGCTCTATGCGTTGTGGAAGCGCCGCCGGTTGCTGCCCCGACCCTGGTGGACCTGGGGCTGGTGGGGGCTTTTGGCCACCGTATTCCTCGGCTACCTGATCCTGTCCACATCGATCTATCACGAGCACCGGGCTATCACCCCCTTGCTGCCGATCCTCGCCATTATCCTGGCCGGGGTGTTACGGGCGCTGCCCTGGCGCCGGTTCCGGATGGCGCTCGTGGTGTTGATCCTCCTGTTTGGCATCGCCCAATTCTTTGCCACTTCCTACCAAGAGGGCCGCTGGCTGGTGACCAAGACCCTTTTGCCCCAGCCCGTGTTGGGCCAACGCAGCTTGTTTGCCTGGGGACCCTACCTGGAGACGCCCGACTCGGAGAACAACGATCCCCGGTACGAGATCGCCACCGACGTGCTGGCCCACGTGGAAGCCAGCCGGCAACAGCAGGGCTTGGATTCGGCCTCGCTGGCCATCATTGCCTATAGCAGCCACGTCAATGCCGGCATGTTCGTCTACGACCAAATGCGCCTTTATCCCGCCTTGGCCGTCCAAGATCCGGCGCAGGCCTACCCGGACCGATCTCTGTATGACAGCGCCTTTGCCTACGACTATGTGCTGGTACTCAAAGGAAAGAATCGACGGGCCGACGTGCAGGAGGCCGAAAATCTGATCCTGAACGAACAGCGCGCAGCCTTTGAGGAGGCCTTTGGGTTGGAAACCACCTATCCCTTGCCCGATGGCAGCGAGGCCCACCTCTTTCGTCGCAAGCCTCGACCCACCGGATTCCCCTATGGAGTGCGGCCGCTTGCTGACGCGCAGTGCCGCCGAGCGTGGTCGTGAGAAGGACGCAATCCAAGTGCGCACTCCATAAGGACTTGCCGGGGCATAGAAAAAGCCCTTGTCGTTTCGACAAGGGCCTTTTACCACATAGTCTGGTGGGCGAAACAGGGCTCGAACCTGTGACCTCTTCCTTGTAAGGGAAGCGCTCTTCCGACTGAGCTATTCGCCCGTAGCGAGGGGATTATACCCGGAAAAGCCGAGCCTGTCAATTGACACAGGCTGTGTTCCATGCTATCCTCGAAAGGCGCGGAGGCTAGCGAAGGGTCAGGTACACGGCAGCGGCCATCACTAAAAGGGTGATGAGCAGCAACCACCCGTTGGCCCGCAGGGCCTGGCCCCACCCCGATTCCACGGGCAGAGGGTCTTGGGTGGGTGCGCTTTTCTCCTGGCCCAACAGCATTTGTAGCCATACCGCCACCGACGCGGGACGATCCTTGGGGTGCAGCGCCAGGGCCGCCAGCACAGCCGATTCGACCTGAGGCGAGATGGATGGGTTGATCTGCCGGGGCGGCGCCAGCGCCTCGGGGTTCAGGAACCGGTCTTGGGCGCTAACGGGCGGGCGGCCGGTGAGCAAGTGGTAGACGGTGGCCCCCAGGCTGTAGAGATCGCTTTGGGGACCCGTGTGACCCAAATCCCCGGCATACTGCTCGATGGGCGTGTAGGGCAAGGACCCCACGCCCCGCAGGCCGGTGAGGGTCTTGGGATCTTCCGGGTCCAGGGGCTTGACCAGGCCAAAGTCCACTAGCTTGATGCGCCCATCGGGCGTCAGTTTGATGTTGCCTGGTTTGATGTCGCGGTGGAGCACCGGCGGCTTTTGGTTGTGGAGATAGGTCAGCGCATCACACAACTGGGTCATCCAGTCGATCACCTGGTTTTCTTTGAGGAACTGGCTCTCGCGCTGCGTTTGTTGCACCATCTGATGCAGATCGGGGCCGGGGACATAGTCCATGACCAGGTAGTCGCGCCTCAGGCCGCCCGAGACGGAACCCGGAGTTGATTCGTTGCCGGTGGAGGGCGGGTCTATGGTAAAAAAGTCGGACACCTTGGGCAGGTTGGGGTGATCCAGGCGGGCCAGGGTGCTTGCTTCGCGGAGGAACTGCTCGCGGGCTTGCTCCAGCGCGTCGGCCGTCATGCCCGGTGGGGGAAGGATCTCTTTGACGGCGCACAGCCGACCGGGCAATCGCCGATCGGTGGCTTTGTAGATCGCCCCCATTCCACCCTGGCCGATGAGGGATCGGATCTCGTAGCGGTCTCGTAGCACGGCGCCGGCGGTCAATTCTTGGTCCATGGATCCTTTCCGGTCAGCGCCCCTGCCTGGGCGCATCGAGCGCGCGGCAGAGGCTGTCGATCATCTTGGGGTGTGTCCCTCGGACGCGCCCGGCATCACTATACCGGTTTCATCGGGTTCTGTCAAGGGAGAGTTTTCTGCATGTCAGAATACAAGGAGTCAGCCCTTCTTCTATGGTTGGAGGGGGAAGAGATCCAGGGTCGCTGGTCTCTGGCCCAACCAACCACCACCATCGGACGCTCTGAGGACAATGACATCGTGGTGGACGATCGCTGGGTGTCTCGACACCACGCTCGCATCCGCGTCGATGGGCCGCAGTACATTGTGGAGGACCTCGGCAGCAAGAACGGGACGCTGGTCAATGGGCAACGCATCGAGGGGGCGCGGGTGCTCGTGGATGGCGATGAGATCCAGATCACGCCGCTGATTGCCCTCACTTTTGTCGACTATGGGGCCACGGCCCCCCTGCCGTCCGAAGTCCAGGCGCCAGCTCTGGTCCTGGATGACGAGGCTCGCCAGGTCTATATCCGGGGGAGACTGCTCTCTCCCCCTCTTTCCCACGCCCAGTTCACCCTGCTGGACCTGCTGGCAGAGCAACCGGGCCGCGTGTACAGCCGGGATGAGGTCATTGCCGCCGTCTGGCCCGACGACGAGTCCACGGGCATCAGCGATGAAGCCATCGACGCCATGATCCGCCGCATTCGCCTGCGCCTGCGGGAACTCGACCCCACCGAATTCCTGGTCACCGTGCGGGGGTATGGGTTCAAAATCGAGATCGACTAAGCGAGGAGTCGTGGGGCAAGTCCTCGCCCTCAGGAACCGTCCGCAGGTGACTGGTCCGCCAGTGTTTTCTGGTAAGCCTTCCAGCCGGGGCACCAGCGAGTGTGCCAGCGCCACAGCCGGCTGAGCAGCGATTTTGGGTTCTGCTCGGCGCGCTTGCGCATGGGGCAATCGGCGCAGCTCGATTCCATCTTCCCTCCCTCTCATGGGCAGTTCTCGACTGCTTCCCAATCATGTCCCAGTCAAAGGCTTGTCGGCCCGCACCCGATGGTCCGGGCCTTTTGGAGCGCCTACCAAGTGAAAAGTAGCACATCAGGCACCCCCAGCAGGATTCGAACCTGCGACCGACGGCTTAGAAGGCCGCTGCTCTATCCCCTGAGCTATGGGGGCTCTCTACCGATTTTCTGGTCGCCCGAGCGAGCGGGGCGACGGGCATCTATTCTAGTGCAGGTTGGTCACCTTGTCAAGCCCGCCCTCGGCCAACCACCGGCGAAAGGCTTCCAGATCGGGCAGCACCGCCGCCGAGAGATGCCGGACTACCCAGTTGCTGTCCATCGGCGAGATGGTGACCACCGGCGCCCCAGCCTGATAGGCTTGCCACATTTCGATGGCTGTGCCCATACTGGCTTGGGGCGCGTAGGCGATCAACACGTCGGCCTGACTGGCCAGATCGAACAGAGCCAGAAGCGTCTCCTTGGCCTGCTCGTCGCCATAGTCGACGCCATTGGGGTGGAGTTCATTGGGATCCAGCACCTCGACCTCAGAACAGACTTCAAGGACCATCTCGGTGATGCGCTGCCGATAGTCCTGATCGTCGATGTGGCGATCCCGGCGCGACCCCTGCATGATGCCGCCGATAAAGATCTGCATAGACGCTCTTCTCCCCCCCCGCTAGTGTCGATAGGGGAGGAACTCGGGTCCGAGCAATTCGCGGGTGATGATCAGGCGCATGATGTTCATGGTGCCCTCGGCGCCAATGGAATAGGAGCGGATGCCGCGGATGCTCATTTCGACCGGGCACTCTTTGGTGTAGGCCATGGCGCCAAACCAATCGGCCACCTCGTTCATGATCCCAAAGCCCACCTGGGGCGCCTGCAGCTTGGACAGCGCCGCCGCCAGGGTCACATCGGAGTGGCTCTTGGTGCCGCTGCCGTACTTTTGATCCATGATCCAGGCCGCTTTGTAGACCAGTAGGCGAGTGCTCTCCAGGTTGGCATAGTGGTTGGCCAGAGGAAACGAAATGCCTTCGTAGCTGGCCAGCGGGCGCCCAAAGGCATGCCGCTGCTTGATATGGTCGATGCCCAGGTTCAGCACCGCCTCGGCTGCACCCACGCACGAGGCCCCGATCAGTACCCGCGCTGCCGAAAAGCCCTCCATGGCGTGGTAGAACCCCCGGTTCACCTCACCCACCACGTGGGCCGCGGGCAGTTGGACGTCCTCCAGCGCAAAGCCGCCGGTCGATATGCCCATGCGCCCCATGTCCTGGAAAAAGGTCGGCGTGATGCCCGGCGTATCCTTGAGGGGGAGGGCAAAGAAGGTAAAGGCCTTGTGCTCGGCAGCCGGGTCGGGATTGGTGCGGGCCAGCAGCAGGTGAACGCCGCCCATCTCCAGCGACTCGCGCACCCCGCTGATGTACATTTTTTCGCCGTTCAGGAGCCAGCCCGCTCCCCCCTTGACCGCTTTGGTCCGGCATGCCCCCAGGATGTCCGATCCCCCCTCCGGCTCGGTGGTGGCGATGCCCAAAAAGGCCTCGCCGCGGGTGACCTTGGGCAGCACCTGAGCCTTGAGTTCGGGCGAGCCATATTGATCAAAGATGAATCCCCAGGCCGCTTCCACCAGGTACAGAACCGGCACCGCCAGGCTGATGTCGGCTCGGCCCAGTTCCTCGGCAGCGATGGCAGCCATGGTCCAATCCATGCCCGCGCCGCCATATTCCTCCGATGTCACCGGCGCCAGCAGTCCCAGCCGGCCCATGCCCTGGATGATCTCGCGTGGGATGCGTTCCGTCGTGTCGATCTCGCGCACGCGGGGGGCAATCTCTTTCTGGGCAAATTCGCGAACCGCGTTCCGCCACAGTTTCTGTTCTTCGTTCAGTTCGAAATCCATCACACTCTCCTTTGGCGTATGTTCAGACTTGCTGGGTACGTGGGTTCTCGGCTTGTGGTTTGGGCCTGGGCAGCAGGGGCACGGCCTGCCATGTCCCTGCTGTTGGCTGCTCCTGCCGTCGCGCTCCTAGGA
This sequence comes from uncultured Anaerolineaceae bacterium, assembly GCA_964575225.1. Taxonomy (GTDB): domain Bacteria; phylum Chloroflexota; class Anaerolineae; order JAAYZQ01; family JAAYZQ01; genus CAZNQW01. Next base: position 18,561 of record CAZNQW010000052.1, read on the forward strand.
GCGTTGGACATGGCTCCTTCGCCATCGATAAAATCGAAAGATCGGAAGAGCACACGTCTGAACTCCAGTCACCGCTCATTATCT
>CAZNQW010000053.1:0-4683 GCA_964575225.1 uncultured Anaerolineaceae bacterium
TGAGCAGCCCTACCAAATCCTTCGCCTGCGCATCACGGAAGGCCCGGCCCGGGGGCAAGAGGTGGACGTCGAGCAGGGCTTTTTGAGCTTTACCAACGAAAGCCGCCTGTTGCAATCGGGCGACAAGGTGCTGCTGGACCACACTCGTACGGTGGACGGCGGCGACTTTTACGTCATCACCGATTTTGTCCGAACCGCGCCCCTGGTGTGGCTCACTCTCTTTTTCGTGGCTGCCACCATCCTCCTGAGCGGCTGGCAAGGCGCCCGCTCCATCCTGGGCATGGGCATCAGCCTGGTGATTATCGTCGCTTTTATCGTTCCCCAGATCCTCAACGGCGGGAACCCAGTGACCACGGCCATCGTTGGCTCGGTGGTGATGATGGGCATCAGTCTCTACCTGGTCTATGGTTGGAAGGCCAAGACCCACGTGGCCGTCGCCGGGCTGTTCGCCAGCCTGGTCTTTGCCGGGTTGCTGGCCGTCTGGTTTGTGGGCTGGGCCCGACTTTCGGGCTTTGGCTCGGAGGAGGCATCCTTCCTGCAGGTGGCCGGGGTGCAATTGGACCCACGGGGCTTGCTGTTGGCGGGTATCATCATCGGTTCGTTGGGCGCGCTGGATGACGTTGCCGTCGGCCAATCCTCGGCCATCTTTGAGTTGAGCCGGGCCAACCCGGAATTAACCGGACGCCAACTGTTCCGGCACGGCATGGTCATCGGGCGGGATCACATCGCGGCGATGGTCAACACCTTGTTGCTGGCTTACGTAGGCGCGGCCCTGCCCTACCTGTTGATGTTTTCGGTTTTCACCGAGCCGCTGGGCATGACCCTCAACCGCGAGATTATCGCCGAAGAGATCGTGCGCACCCTGGTGGGCAGTTTGGGTTTGTTGGCGGGTGTGCCTTTCACCAGTCTGATCGCTGCGCTGGTGGCGCAGCGCCGGGGAAGCCGGAGGCGCGACTTGGAACGACCAACCGCGGCCTGACGCAACCAGCCCATCTCCACCCCGGCTGGCCGGTTGGCAAGGGACTGCACCCAAAAGCGGCGGACTGAATCCGCCGCTTTTTCGCGCTCAGGCGTCGCTTTCGGGGTTTTCCTCTTCGGGAACCTGCACCCACTGGGGCAGTGGCCAGAAGGGATGGCCGGGGTTGAAATAGTTGTAGAGCATGTTGCTCACGTCGCGGTACAGCGGTTGGTTAATCCCCCAGTTGATCCAGGGGGTGTCCTGCCAGATGTAAAAGCTGACCAGGTAGGTGCTCTCAGGGCCGTAGACGATGCCCACCTCGGCCCTGGTGTCGCCCCAGGGCACGTCATAGCCCGAGAAGCCATGTTTGTGGGCCAATTTGACCTCGTAGGGGATGCCCGCCCCCAGCATGTTGCGCAGGTCGTTGGCCGCCATGATGTCGATCATTTCCTCGCACACGGCCGGAGTAAAGGTGTTCGGGTAGGCTTCGGGAAGTAGCCCCTTCCCTTGAGTGCCGTCGTAGATCATCTCCACCAGGTTGGCCATCTCGCGGGGGGTGGCCCTCACACAGCGGTCGTAGCGGGGCGTGGGGTTCTGCACAAACCACAGCCCAGAAGCGGCTGCTCGGGCCCAGGTGTTCTCATCGGAACCGGCATCCACAATGCGAAAGGGCGCGCACAAGTAGAAATTCGAGAGGCCCAGGCGACGCATCGTGTCGGTGACCCTGCCTGCGCCACCGGTCGCTGTACCACCGACTGCCTCCATCAGCCGGTTGGCGCAGGGATTGCACGACTCGCTGCCCAACATGTCGTACAACTCTTGCTTGGTCTGTTCGTCGACCTCACCCTTGTAGTAGCGATAGACCTCGACCATGATCCCGATCTTGACCAGGCTCATGCCCGACAGGACATAATCCATGTTGGATTCATAGATCACTTGGTCCTTGTTCAGATCTTTGATCAGGATGCTGGTTACGCCGGGAAATTCGGCCAGGCGGGCCTTTACCGGCGGGATCAAGAGGGATGGCGTGATGGGCGGTGGGGCTACCATCTCGGGCTCAAAGGTGATCGGTTCAGTGGCGCCGGCCTCTAGGGCCTTTTCCACCCGTTCGATGGCCGATTCCAGGTCAAAACGGTAGCCGGGCTGGCCCGGATCGAAAAAGAATCCGGTGGTGGAGGTCAGCGGGCCGGTGTAAGCGGCAAAGTGGGGAAAGGTCCAGGTCAGCTCGCCGGTGTAACTGACCGTAGGCGTGCCGGCAATCCCCCCGGTGGTGCTGATGGGCAGGGTGGCGGTGTAGTAGCTGGGTGGCGTGGGCGGCCGTTCCATCACCGGCACCAACGTGCTCAGCATCGACTCGATTCGGGCTGGGCTCTGATCGGGCTCTACCGTTTCCACCGGCAGGTCCACCGTCCTTTGCCCGGGATGGGGCGCCCGTTCGTTGATCAGCCGGGCGGCGGCCTTCACGTCCAACCGGCGTCCAGGCCGGCCCGGCAGGAAGGCCAGTCCCTCAATGTCCATCATCGGCTGGGTGGCCCTTTGGTCATGCGCCTCGGCGATGCGGCCCAGCGCTTGGCTTGCGGCCGACTCGTCAAAGATCAGGCGAAAGGGAATTTCCAACTCGAGAGGGATCGCCTCCCCCTGGAGCCATTGCTTGAACCCCTCCCAATAGTCGTACTGGTGGCTGGCTTCCATGGCCTTGTCCACCATCTCGTCCACGGGAATGCGAAGACCCAGGTCATGGGCCGGCGAGAGGCTGGTCACCTCGTCCTGATAGGTGAGGGCGAAATCCTGGTAGTAGGGTTCGGCCACCCACTCCTCGACCTTGGTCTGAGCTTCCTGAGGGCTCAGCCAGCCTACCTCCACACCGGCGATGGTGACGCCTCGCTGAATGAGGGTTCGATAGGCGTCGTACTCGGCGCGTACCTTTTGATACTGAACCCAGCCGATGATGGCACTCGTCAAAAGCGCCAGCCCGATGACGATCAGTGCCGCCTGTTTGCCCGTTATCGCAGTATCTTCTCGATCCATTCTCGCGCCTCGATTGGCCGCAGGAACTGGCCTGCATAGTGATCGCCGATCCACAACTCCAGGTGCAGGTGGACGTCGTAGGTCTGACTGCTGACCGACCCGGGCGTGCCCGAGTTGCCCACGGTGGCAATGACCTGTCCTTGGGTCACGATGCTGCCTTCCTCGATGCCGGGTGCAATGCTGCCCAGGTGGGCATAACGGGAGACCAGGCCGTTGCCGTGGTCGATCCACACCTGCCGCCCGCGGTAGCCGTCGAGCACATCGTCAGGCGTGTAGCCCAGATCCAGACACTGTTGGTCCCAGGCCGCCGCTTGGGCTGCCGTCAGTGGTTGATGGTCCAGCAGGGCCCGGATGACCACACCGTCGGCCACGGAGTGCACCTCGGTCTGACGGTTGACGGTCACGCCCACGGTGTGCCCATAGAAATCGAGCCCTTCGTGCACCCCCAGCCGATAGTGCCGGGGGGCGCCGGGTGTCTGGAAATCGCGGCTGGTGATTCGCGCGCCCTCGATGGGCACCTGGAGTCCCCTCAGGCTTTCCAGCAGCTTTATATCATGGGGTTGGGGTCCTGCTAGCTGGGGACCGCCGCTCACGGTGGCTGTCTGTTCCGGCTGGCCCACAAAGTACAGGGTGTCGCGCCCCGCCAGCAATAGTCGCCCGCCTGCTGGATCGGCCCACAGGGCGCTCACCTCGCGCCGGTCCGGGAATTGATGCAGAGATTGCAACTCGCCGCTTTCCGGGTCGAGGGCCAGCAGCCGGCGACCGGCCCGGTCTAGCACGTACACAACTTCCTCGGTGGCGACCGCCTGACGGGGGTGCATCAGTGTCACGTTGGGTGAAAACGCAGCGTCGCCTCTGCCGTCCACATAGCGCCAGAGTTGGGCCAGTGGGTTGTTCATCTGCCGTGTCAGCACATAGAGGCTGTTCTTGTTTGCGCTCACGTCCACGTCGCGGCCCTGGGGCAATTTGATCCAGGCCGAACCCTTTTGTCCCGCCGGAAAACGCCACACCTGTTCGTGGGTGGTTTCCAGCAGATAGCCGGCCCCTTGGGTGCCGGCCAGGGCGACATAATAATGGTCGTAGGTGTTGCCTGCCGGCCGATCGTAGCGTTCCATCGACCAGACACCAGCAACGGGCTCGTAGCGATAGACGTCTCCGGCGCGGTCCAGGGCGAGCAACGAATCGCCGTCGCTGGCCAGATCCAGCGGCTCGAGCACGCGCACACCCTCAACCTCGTCACCGGGGGATAGCAGCAGGCGGGGAGCGGCGGCCTGGTCGAGCGGCAGGCTTAGCACCCGCCCGCCATCGAGGAGGTAGGCTATATCGCCCACCACTTCGAGGGCCAGGGGGTGGATAAAGCTGTTTTCGCCATAGCGCCATTGGCCCACGTGCTCGTTGTCCAGCCAGATGTACTCGGCTCCGGTTTCGGTGGCTTCGGCGGCGATAATGTCGGATGCGCCGGCGAGCAGGGCATGCACCCCATCCAGATTGCGCTCGAATTCGGTCGCCTGGTGGTCGGTCAGCTCCACGGTGACCGAGGCCACCCCTTCGCCCGCCAGGTAATCGCCCACGTCGCCGGTGATGCGATACCCGCTCCAGCCCTCCTCAGGGACGGGATAGCCGGTGCCTTGGGACAGGACCTGGGCCAGGCGCGCGGTGGGCAAGATCGGAAGAGCACACGTCTGAACTCCAGTCAC
>CAZNQW010000053.1:4693-18586 GCA_964575225.1 uncultured Anaerolineaceae bacterium
GGTATCGACATAGATGGCCTCGGCAGCGCTGTGATAAAAGACGGCGATCCAGGCATCATCCATGAAATCGCGCAGGGCCTGGGTCTCGGGCTCGGAGAAGGGATAGGCGCCCCCAGCACCGGGGTGCGCGCCTTCGTAGCCGACCGTGTTGGGTGACCAGTCGTTGCCCCCACAGCCGTCGAGATCGGTGTCGGCGTTGCGGTTGAGGTCGACGTCGCGGGCGTTCCAGCGGTGGTCGGTTGCCAAACCGTCGGGGTTGGCCACCGGCACCAACCAGAGGCTGATCTCCGGCGGCACCTCGTCAGGATGGGCTTCAAAGTGGGCCAGCAGTTCGCTCACCAGGGCGTAGGTGTTGGCCTCGTAGGCACCGTGGATGGCGCCCACCAGCACCACCTTGATCGGCCCCTGTCCAATGCGGTGGGCTGTGATGGGCCGGCCCTCCACAGAAAAGCCGATGGTTACTTCTGTGCTCGCCGATGGGGTCGGCGAAGGGACAGGAGTAGGTGTTTCAGGCGTGCTGCCGGCGATGGGCGAGGCCTGCGGCGCCGCTGTAGGCGGGAGAGTGGGAGTTGCCGTGGGTGGCAGTGTGGTGGGGCTAGCCTGGGCCGTGACGGTTGCGGACGGCGTGGGTCCACTCTCCACCTGGGCCAAAGAACCGGGCGAGGCGACGGTTACACTGCCGGCGGCGATAAGGACGGAGATCAGGGCCACCACGATGCCCGTCAGGAGACCAGAGGTTCGGTCGTTCATGGCGTGAGTATCCGAATCCGCTGCCGGAAGTATTCCTCTTGGAGAGGGATCAGGTCGGCGGTGGTGAATTCCTGGACCAACAGAAAAAAGTCCTGGGAATCGGCGATCTGGTAAGAATAGCGCCGGACGTACTCGTTCATAAAGGCAAAGAAGGCCGGATCGCCCATGGTGGTCCTCAGATCGCGCATAAACTGGGCGCCGCGGCGATAGACGGCATCCATGTAGCTGCGGTTGTCGCGGAATTCATAGATCGAGGCATCGATCTTGCCGGTGGGCAGCCACTGATCCACTGCATAGGTCCACCACCACTCGATATCTTCGGGCAGGTATCGTTCGTAGTAGAGAAGGGCGCTGTACTCGGCTGGGGCTTCATCGAGCCAGGGCTGGATCACCTGATCGTTGCCCACAAGGCTGTAAAGCCATTGGTGGGCCGCCTCATGGGCTGCCAGTGCGATCAGCGGCGAACGAGTCGTGCCATCAAAGTTGTCGTAAAAGGCCGATCCCAGGAAGGTCATGCCGGTGAATTCCATTCCTCCGGCAAACTCGGTCTCGGCTACCCGATAGTCGGTCATTGGATAGGTGCCATACAACTCGCCAAAGAGCTGGACGGCTTGGGCGGCCGTCTCCAGCGCTACCTCTCCGGCATCCTGGTTGGCGGGGAAAAAGTAGGAGTGGATGGTCGTGTCGCCCACCTGGGTGGTGGCTACCTGATACTGATCGCTGGCGGCAAAGGCAAAGGATCGGGCCTGTTCGGCCACAAATCGCCAGCGATTGCCCTCGCGGGTTTCCTGTCCCGTCCCGGCGATGGTCACGTCGTGGGTGGTGGTGATGGTCACCTCATAGTCGGCTACCTCGGTGACGTAGGGGTCGCCCACAGGGAAATAGGTCAGCCCATACCAACCCTTCTCTGCACGGTATGGAGCCATAACCGGATACCAGTTGCCCAAGCTGACAGTGCGCTTGCTGTAACCAAAGCCGCCGCCGCTGAACTCTTCGGCCGGGTTGATCTGGGGAAGGTTCAGCGTGTAATCGAGAAACAAGGTCATATGTTCGTTGGGCTTGAGCGGGCGCGGCAAGGTCACCTGCAACCTCAGATCGAGGAGATCCGATTCGGGTTGGAGCACCTCGCCATCCATGTCCACCTTGAGGCTGTTCAGGGTAAAGGTCCTGCGGCTGTGGTTGGGGTGGACATTCATGATCAGGTTGGGCAACGTCTGACTGGTGACGTTGGTATAGTCCACCCGTTGCTGCACATCGAGCATGTGCTCCGGGTAGTTGAGTCGGACGTCGAGCTTGTACACGGTGCCTTCCACAGCCGGGACGGGGGTGACCGTTGGTGTGGGTTGGGGGGCCAGGGTGGGGATCACCATAGCTCCTGTGTTGTGATCTCGTTGGTACACCGAAAAGGCCGCCAGGGCCACCAAGAGCACGATGGCCAAGCCCAACAGGATGTCGCCGCCCAAAAGCGAGCGGTTTCCGTCTTTGGGCGCGGGGACGGGTGTGATGGCCGATGGAGGCGTCCGGCGCTTGCCGCGCATTTGATCGTATAGTTCGGCGAGAGCGTCCGCGTCCAGGCCGAGGAACAGGGCATAGTTCCGCAAAAAGCCCCTGCCGTGCACGTCGCTGCTGAATAGATCCAGCGTCTCGTTTTCCAGCGCTTCCAGGTAGTTGCGCGGGATCCGGACCTCTTGCTCTACATCAGACAGGGTCAGTTGTCTTGCTTCACGCGCAGCCTTGAGCTGCTGTCCTAGGGTTTCCATAGACTTGTCCCACTATTTGCGCGATCAGAGTTCATGCTCTGGCGGGCAACCGCCCGCGGCGCCTATTATACCAGCTTTCCCACCGAATGACAATGGAGCTGCAACCCAAAGATCGGCTCAGATCGCTGGCCTTGGGGTGTGTTTGACGCCCCGCGCGCCGTGTGGTAGAATCCCTTCGAAGGGGGCGTACAGGTCCTCGCTCCAACCGGGTTCCCATGCCTCACCATGAGGCCCCAGGATAGGGTATCGATCGTGACCGAATTGAGAACAGGCGTTGTCCTTCAGGCTCGGAGTGGCCGGCACCGGGTGCAAGATGGTGACCAGACGGTCTTTTGCTCGGTCCGGGGCAAACTCAAGCGGGATCGGTTGCTCACCGATCTGATCGCCACCGGCGACGTCGTCCGCTGGCTGTCCACCCGCCCGGGACGAGGGGTCATCGAAGAGGTGTTGCCCCGCACGACCCAGCTCAGCCGGTTGCAACCCGGACCGGGCCGGGTCCCGGTGGAAGATGTGATCGTGGCCAATCCCGACCAGGCCGTCTTTATCTTTGCTGTGAAGGACCCCACTCCTCACCTGCGCCTGCTGGACCGGCTTTTGGTCATCGCCGAGAATAACGACCTACCAGCTATCCTCTGCGCCAACAAGGTGGATCTCTTGACCGATCGGTCGGCCGCCTACGAGTTGTTTGAGGTGTACGAGGAGATCGGCTATCCTGTGCTCTACACTAGCGTCGAGACGGGGGAGGGCGTAGACCGGCTGCGTGAGGTTCTGCGTGGCAAGCTAAGCGTCCTCTCAGGTCCTTCGGGGGTGGGCAAGAGCAGCCTTCTCAACGCTGTGCAGCCCGATCTGGGCCTGGCCACCCGGCATATCAGCGAGGCGACGGGCAAAGGACGCCACACGACGGTCACTGTGCGCTTGTGGCCGCTAGAGGGCGGTGGCTATGTGGCCGATACACCGGGGTTGCGCGAGGCGGGCCTGTGGGATATTGAGCCCGAGGAACTGGCCTGGCATTTTCGAGAGATGCGCCCCTACCTCAGCGATTGCCGCTTTTCCACCTGCACCCACACCCACGAACCGGGCTGCGCCGTCAAACAGGCCGTCGATTCGGGGTTGGTTAGCGAACCCCGCTACGAAAGTTACTGCCGTTTGCTGGAAGAGGGTTAGCCTGGAGTAGGAATCGGGCCAGGATGCCGCTGAACAAGATGGGGCATCCCGGCCCGAATGGGCTGCGAACTGTCTTATTTGATCCGGTCACCGAGCAGTGGCTTTAATGCGTTCTTGGTCTGTTTGGCGTTGGTTGTCTTGAGGTTGATTTTGTACTTTTCGCGGGCCTCGATAATCAGTTCATCGGGCTGATCCGACTCGGAATCGTAATTGGATTTGGTTTTGGCTTTTTTGATCTCGGCCAAGGGGATGGAAAAGCTGTCGGGGTTTTCGGCCAGGATCGCCTCGACCGGCATCTGGAGATAACGGTCGACGATGGAGCTGTTGCTGGAGATCATGGCCCCCCACTGGCCAAAGAACCCCTTACCCTGCTCTTTGGCCTGTTCTTTGGCCTCGGCTGCAGCTTCTTTGAGCATCTCGGAGGTCAGCCGGGCAAACACCAGCCGCTGGGGGGTCAGCACAAGATTGTAGGCATCGGCCTTGAACAGCCCCCTTTTGATCTCCACGTTTGGGATGATGCCGACGACCGATTCGCCAGAAGCGGGTTGTGCGGGAGATGGCGCTGCTGTGAGCGCCCCGCCGCACCGGTTACAGAATCGACTACCAGGTTCGATGGCCGCTCCACAATGCGGACATTCCTCGACAGCATGGCTGAACTGAGCACTCATTTTTTTATCCTTTCATCGTGTTTTGGGGAGGTACGTCCTGCTTATTATACCAGGAACCTCGCGGCTTGGCAAAGCCGCTTCAGCCTTGAGATGGTCCAAGTCGGGCCATGGACCTGCTCCACCGCTCGCCGCCCATGTCCTCATTTGATTTCGGCCTTCGCTCTTATTTGTTCACCGCTCCCGTCCCAACCTGCTCACCGTCCCCGTCAACCGGGGACGGTCCTCGGGAACATCCTGCTACAGCGCACTCGTCCAATGGCCTGCAACGCCCCCGAGTTTCGGGATGGCGCCATTTTCCGAGTATTGAAGCCTTGGTGTATAATGGGTGCCACATACCCTACAGACAAAGGAGTCTATCGATGGCCAAGTTCTTTCCCGAGCCCTTCCGGATCAAAGCCGTGGAGCCAATCAAGCTCACTTCGTTGGAGGCCAGGGAGGCTCTTCTGCGAGAGGTCGGTTACAACCCCTTTCTCATACGCGCGGAAGATGTCTATGTCGATCTGCTGACCGATTCCGGCACCTCTGCCATGAGCGATAACCAGTGGGCCGGTCTGATGGTGGGTGACGAATCGTACGCCGGCTGCCGAAACTATTTTGCGCTCGAGTCGGCCATCCACGAGATCTTTGGCTTCCGGTTTTTTGTGCCCACTCACCAGGGACGGGCGGCGGAGAGCGTTCTGTTCTCGATAACGGTCCGCTCGGGGCTGCAGATTCCAAACAACATGCACTTTGACACCACACGCGCCAACATTGAGGCCCGCGGCGGTGTGGCCGTCGATTTGGTCATTGACGAGGGGCAGGAACCGACCAGCCATCACCCTTTTAAGGGCAACATCGACATCGCCAAGCTCCGGGAATTCATCGAGCGCGTGGGCCCACCCAGCATACCCCTGGGGATGCTGACCATTACCAACAACTCAGGCGGCGGCCAGCCGGTATCGATGCAAAATATCCGTGAGACGTCGGCCACCCTCCACGAGTATGGCATCCCCTTCTTTATCGATGCTTGTCGTTATGCCGAAAATTCCTACTTTATCAAGCTCCGCGAACCAGGATATGCCGACAAGAGCACATTGGAAATTGCTCGGGAAATCTTTTCCTACGCCGATGGCTGCACCATGAGCGCCAAGAAGGATGCCCTGGTCAATATCGGCGGCTTTTTGTGCATGAACGACCGCGACCTCTTTGAGCGAGCCAGCCAGGAGCTGATCCTGCGCGAAGGTTTTCCCACCTACGGCGGGCTCGCCGGCCGCGATCTGGAGGCCATTGCACGGGGATTGTGGGAGGGACTGGACGAGAGTTATCTGGCCTATCGGCTGGCCCATACTCGCTACCTGGCCGATCGGCTGACCGAAGAGGGCGTGCCCATAGTCGAGCCGCCCGGCGGGCATGCCGTCTATCTCGACGCCCGGCGTTTTGCGCCTCACATCCCTCAAGAGCAGTTCCCCGGCCAGGCGCTGGTCGTGGCGCTGTATCGCGAGGGGGGCATTCGTGCTGTGGAGATTGGCAGTGTGATGTTTGCCCAGAAGGATGAGGAAACTGGGCAGGTGACCTATCCCGATATGGAGTTGGTGCGCCTGGCCATTCCCCGCCGTGTCTACACGCAATCTCACCTCGACTATGTGGCCGATACCATCATCGCTCTCCATCAGAAGCCGGAGAGCCTGCGCGGCCTGCGGATCGTGTACGAAACGCGCTATCTGAGGCATTTCACGGCTCGATTCGAACCGGTGTGATTCATGTGCTGCTGCGATAAAAGTTTGGCGCCGTAGACTCAGAGAGAGGGCACATCATGAAGGTAACCTACATCCGCTGGTGCATGACCATTATCGAGACGGACGGCCTGACGCTGATCACCGATCCGGTCTTTCGCATGTTCGGCCTGGCTCAAGAGCCCAAGTCCTATCCCTTTGAGTGCATGCCCCGGCCCGACCTGGTCTTTATCTCCCACACTCACGCCGACCACTTTGAACCCGCGACGCTTAAACGACTGGATCCCGATACACCGGTATGGATGCCGGCCGACAAGACGGCCCAGGCTGCCGGCCTGGGCCTCCGTGCGTTGCGCGGCGTCCAGGCCTGGGATGCGGCCGAGTTTCAGGGTATCCGACTGACGGCCGTACCTGCCGCCCATGCGGGTGGTGAGCTGGGGCTGGTCATAGAGGGGGAGCGAACGGTCTATTTCGCCGGGGATACGTCCCTCGACCGTGATCTATTCCGGCAGATCGGCGCCCGCTGGGCTCTCGATGCCGTGATCCTGCCCATCGGCGACCTGCGCGCCCTCGGCTGGCCCCTGGGGCACATGACTCCCCGTCAGGCGCCCCAGGCTTTGCGCCTGTTGGGCGAGCCCCAGTGGGTGATACCCACCCACTATAGCGGGATGAGCCTGGCGCCTTTGTTTTCATTTTGGGGTTCGCCCCGCAAGCTGGCCCGCGCCGTGGAAAAGGCGGAGCTGGGAGTGCTGCTGGGGACCACTCGCCCCCTGGACTCGGTGACGATCTAAGGCGGCGGCAGGAGGCCGTCGCCGCGGATCTAGTTCAACAGCGGCTGGATCAGAGTGAGGGAATGAGCGCCGGCCCAGGCCACGAAGGTGGTCTTGATCGTCTTGCCCACAAGGCTGATGAGCAAGAATCGCCATAGCGGAAAGCGAAGCGTACCTGCGGCGATACCGGCCAGATCGAACACCGGATTGGGGATGACCGACAGGAGGAAAATGGTGATATCGCCACGCCGCATCATCCACTCGGTCAACCGCGTGTAGAGTTTTTGATCCTCGATGATGGCGCGGCCGCCGAAACCTGCCAGATAGCCGGTGATCTCGCCCACCGTTTCGCCTGTGCCTGCTGCCAGCCCCACCAGCACGGGGGGCAGAGCCGTACCCATGGCAAAGACCAGGGCCAGGCTGGGTGCGGGCAGAATGATGGTAGCGCAACCAAACATGCTGACCAAAAAGATGCCGGGATAGCCGATCGCCGCTAGTGCGGCAAACTGATCGCGGAAGGCAAAAATGGCTACGCTAATGCCCAACACTGCCACGACGATCAGCAGTCGAAGCAGCTTTGTGCTCCACGGCAGCGGTGCCTTTTTGGGGGCATGGGGTGGCGTTTGAGACATCGATTTCCTATCCGGACGGCATGGGCGCACCCACGCGCACGATCCAGGCTCGACCTTCCAGCCCTTGGGTCGCGTTGCAGGTGTCGACCACTAGATCGGCATGGCCCACCACTTGAGCGTAATCCACAGCGCGATGACCGGCGACGATCAGCACGCCATCGGCTGCCTCGATCTCTTCTCGACTCAAAGGAACGCTTTCCAGCCAACGTTCTTTGGGCAGGAACACATCGCGGCCCACGCGGTAGCGAGGTACATAGGGATCGCTGTAGCGTACCCGCGCGCCCCGTTTCAGCAGCAGTTCGATGATTCTCTCGGCCGGCGAGTTCCGCGCATCGTCGATGTCCCTTTTAAAGGCCACACCGAGAACCAGGATTTTGGCCCCGGTCAAGGCCTTGCCCCTGCGCTCCAGGGCCTGGGCGGTCAGGTCGACGGCGTGATAGGGCATGGCCAGATTCACCTCGGCTGCCAGCTCGATGAACTTGGTATAGAAATCAAACTCTCGGGCCTTCCAGCTCAGGTAATAGGGGTCCACCGGGATGCAGTGGCCGCCCACCCCGGGTCCCGGGTAAAAGGGCATAAAGCCAAACGGTTTGGTCTTGGCCGCCTCGATCACTTCCCAAAGATCGATGCCCATCCGCTCTGATAGCAGGGCCAGCTCGTTTACCAGGGCAATGTTCACGCTACGATAGATATTCTCCAGGAGCTTGGACATTTCGGCAGCGCGCGGCGAAGAGACGACGTGGACGTGGGCAAACAACTGGGCCAGCAGCGCGCGGGCCAGTTCGGTGCACTGCGGCGTGAGTCCTCCCACCACCTTGGGCGTGTTCTCAACCGTAAACTGCTGATCGCCGGGATTGATCCGCTCGGGCGAGAACGCCAGGCAAAAGTCTAAACCGGCCTCGAGTCCCGATCCTTCCAGAATCGGCAGTACAACCTCTTCGGTGGTGCCGGGATAGGTGGTGCTTTGCAGGATCACCATCTGTCCCTGGTGCAGATGGAGGGAAATGCTCCGGGTTGACTCTTCGATATAGCCCAGGTCAGGGGCCTTCATGGCGTCAAAGGGAGTCGGTACGCAGATAAAGATAGCGTCGGCCTTGGCTATGGTGTCGTACCCGGTTGTGGCCGACAATCGTCCGGCGGTGACCATGGAACCCACGTCGGTCGATGCGACGTCCTGGATGTAACTCTCCCCTCGGAGCAGAGTCTGCACCTTGGTTTCGTCGAGGTCAATGCCCAGTACCTGGTATCCGGCGCGGGCAAATCCGACGGCCAGGGGCAGGCCTACATAGCCCAACCCAATGACGGCGATCTGTGCCGATCGATCTGCGATCTTGGCAGCCAGCGTGTGCATCATCCCCCGTGTCTCCTTGTAAGAAATGTGCCCTGGATTTCTTTGCCGGGAAAGTCTACCTGCTCGAGTCGCCAGAGTGCGACAACGGCTGCCAGGGCCACGGTGCCGCCCACGACATAGCCTTCCACGATGCTTGCCCGGGTGATGAACAGAGCGACTACCCCCAAACCAGCGCAGATCAGATAGCAGATCAACACCGCCTCGCGTTTGGTATAGCCCAGGGCCACCAGCCGATGCGACAGATGGTCTTTGCCAGGCGTGGTCAACGGGTTCAGGCGGCGTCGGAGGCGGGAGATGATCACCAGCGTCGTGTCAAACAGCGGCAGCCCCAGGATCAGGACCGGCACCATCCAGGTGACGATCTGCAAGCCTGTGGGGAACCGCAATTTGATGGCCACCGCCGACAGGATGAATCCCAGGAACAGACTTCCGGCGTCTCCCATAAAGATACTTGCCGGGTTCAAGTTGTAGACCAGAAACCCAATGCAGGCGCCCAATAGCGCCGCCGATAGCGCCCCAACCAGATACTGGTTGTTCATTGTGGCCAGCAACAGGAAATAGGTGGCGGCCGCAGCCCCCACTCCTCCCGACAGCCCGTCCATGTTGTCCAACAAGTTCATGGCGTTGGTGATGACCACCACCCAGCCCAGCGTGAGGATCACATTGAGGGCATCCCAGGGAAAGGTGCCCACGTATACCCCGCTCACCACGAGGATCGAGGCGGCGGCAAATTGCCCAATGAGCTTGAGCAGGGGGCTTATGCCGTTCCGGTCATCCCATAGGCCCAGAAATGACATCAGACTGGCGCCTACAAGAATGCTAATCAACTCGTTCAGCCGAAAACGGTTGCCGAAAACGAGCAACGCGGCGATAAACGCCCCGTAGATGGCCATCCCCCCCATCAGCGGCACCGGGTCCACATGGATTTTGCGGGCGTTGGGCCGATCGATGATACCAAGACGGATCGCCAATCGGCGTACCACCGGCGTGCCGCCAATGGCCAATGCCAATGCGCTGGCAAAGATGAGGAGGAAGGTCGTCACATTGCTGCCGCTCAACCCGCTCATGGCTCTGTGATTTCCACCGAAAGGATCCGGTCGCCTACAGCGATCTGCTGAGCCACCTCCAGCCCCTGGACTACGTAGCCGAACACGGTATAGCCACCGTCCAACTGGTGGATTGGGACCAGGCAGATGTAGAACTGGCTGCCCGAGGATGCTCGCTCTGGGTTGACCTGGTCGCCTGTGCGTGCCATAGCGATGGCGCCGGTGTCGTGGGGCAATCCGATCTCGGCGGGCACGGTATAGCCCGATCCGCCACGCCCCGTACCGGTGGGGTCGCCACCCTGGATCAACTGAAATCCCGTCGAGTTCTCCACACGATGGAAGGTCAGCCCGTCGTAGAACCCCTCGCGCGCCAGATACACAAAGTTGTTGACCGTTTGAGGCGCCTCGGCGGCTGCCAGATCGATCACAATGTCGCCTTTGTCAGTCACCAGTGTGGCTCGGTAGATTTTGCTCGGATCGATGCTCATGGGCGGGGGTGCGCTGTACATGCCGTCGCGTTGAATGGGGGCCAGGTCGCCGGCCCGCTGGCCTGCGCCAGGCGCCTCGGAGCCCTCCTCTGGTAGGCCCTGCAACTGCGTCAGGAAAGTCGCCAGGGCTTCGCGTTCCTCGTCGGGCGCCAGGGCAAGGGCCTTTTCGGCCGCGGCGATGGTCTTTTCAATATCGCCCTTTTGCTGGTATAGGAGCGCCAGGTTCTTGTGGCTGGTATAGTCATCGGGGATCAAGCTGAGCACGGCCAGGTTTTCGGTGATGGCCTCGTCGATTTTGCCCTGCCGGGCATAGACATAGGCCAGGGCGCCGTGGGCCAGGCTGTGGTTCGGCGCCAGGTCCAGCACCTGTCGGAATCTGATTTCGGCATTGGCCCAGTCCTCGGCATCCATATAAGTCTGGCCCTCAGAAAGCAGGGTCTGGACCAACGCCGCGTCTTCCGACGTCTCGCCCTGGGTCTGTTGGAGCTGGGCCAGGAAGGCGCGGAGGGCCTGCTTCTCAGCCTCAGGCGCCAGTTCCAGAGCCTGGGTGGCTTCTGTGATGGCGTCTTCGATGCGGCCCATTTGCTGGTAGAGGATGGCCAGGTTCTTGCGATCGTTATAGTCCCGTGGGGCCAGCGTGACCGCTTCGCGGTACGCCTGCAAGGCAGAGTCCAGATCGCCAATTTGGGAATACACATAGCCCAGGGCGCTAAAGGCGTCGGCGGCCTTGGGCGTCAGCTCGACCGTTTTTTGATAAGCCTCAGCAGCTTGCTCCCACTGTTTCTGCTGCATATGGAACTCGCCCAGCAGGCGATAGGTCTGGGCGTACTTTTCGTCCAGTGCCAGCGAGTAGTTGTACATGTCCAGGGCACGTTCTGTATCGCCCAGGATATAATGGGTCTGCCCCAATTCATTCCACAGTTGGGCATTGTTCGGGCTCAGGTTGGTGGCATCGGTATAGTAGGCCAGCGCTTGGTTTAGATAGTCGCTTCGTTGCTCGCCGCTGCTCAGGCTACCCCAGGTTCGATACAGGCGGGCCAGGTTGGCCGAGTGATCGGTGTTGAGGGGCGCGATCTCGCGGGCTTTGAGCAGTGCCTTTTCGCTCTCTTGCAGCCACGTCTGGCGGTCCGAACCCTGGCTGGCTTTGCCCTTTTCCAGATAGGCCCGTCCCAAGAACAGGTAATAGAAATCCTGATCCCTGGCCATATCAATGGCCTTGTCGTAGAAAAAGATCGCGCCATCCCATTGCTGGGCATTTTCTGAACTCAGTCCCTGTTTATACAGAATATCGGCGCGGACCAGGCTCACGTTGGTGGTCCAGATCAACAGGCCGGTCAGGAGTGGCAGGGCGATGGCCAGAGCCGCCAGGCCCATATCCGCCAGTTGGCCGTTCCACCGGAAGGGCTTGAAGGTGCGGCGGAAGGCAGCGGTAAGCGTCCAGGCCAAGAGGATCAGCACCAGTCCGATAAAGACATAGTAGAACGTGATGGTGTGGGTCAAAGGGTTGGGAGCATCCGGGCTGGCAATGGTCACCGGTTTGAGGCGAATGGCGTGTAGGATGGCAAAGGCCAGCCCGCCCAGTAAGGAAATCAGGGCCAAGACTCCGGTGGCCGATAGCCAATCTGCCGACCGGCGCCCTTCTGATTCGGGCCGCGTTGCCAGATCGGCGAGACCGACCAGCGCGATCATGGCCCAGGTAACGGCCAATAGAACGAGCATGACAGGTGAGGATTCGCCCCGTTTCTGGGTCAGAGATTGCCAGATAGTCGCCAAAGCACCCGGATCGCCATCTTGGATGGTGACAAAATCAAAGAGCATAGTACCCAGGATCAGTACCGCAAGGATGGTCAAGACCAGGATTGCACCCTGCCAGTCGCTGGCGGCGGTGGTGCGCGGTTGGCCTCCCGCAGCAGGGGCCGTCGAGCGGCTTCGGCGCTTGCGGCTGGGTTGGGCCGCCGGTAGGGTGGGCTGGGGATCCCCTGTCGCCCCTTCGGTTTCAGCGGGCTGTAGGATCAGGCGAGTGCCCACAATGACCAAAATGCCCGCAAAGGCCCAAAAATAGGTGCGCGTGGCCGCAATGGCAATGCCAAAATGGATCTCGATAAAGTGGGCCACGATTCCAGCCAGCAGGGCAAGGACCCACACGGCATAGCGACCTCCCCATCCCTTCTCTACTTGGGGTCGGAAGGTGCCGCTGATCATCAACACCAGGACGTAGGCGGCCAGTCCCAGCGTCACGCCGCCGGGGATGCCGACGCCGATGTACACTGGCCCGCGCCAGACCCAGGCGCCCACGGCGCCGGCGATGCCACCTCCCACGTAGAGGCCCACCAGCGTCAGGGTTTGCCATCGCTCGCGGATCAGCCCCAGGAATTTAAAGCCGTAGTAGAATACACTCAGGAACAGGAACATGTAGGCCGCAAAACCCACATAGCCCGTGGTGGCCAATGCGTCAAAGGTTTCGTTGTGAGAGCGGTCGGGCGAGGCGTTGCGCCGTTCATAGTGGGCCAGGTCGGGCGGATAAAAGCGGTTGTAGCCTACGTACATCGACTCGGGGCCATAGCCGATGATGGGCCGCACGGCGTTCAATGGATCGGGGCCGCCGTCCTCTCCGGGGTACTCTAACGGCTCGTGGCTGCCCATCATGTCGACGACGCCCTCCCAGATCAGCACGCGCACCTTGCCCGTGCCTTCTTCCGTCTGCAAGACTTTGCCCAGGCGCCCCACATAGGGTGTCTCCCGGAGGTTCTCCATGAGCGGGGTATCGACTGTATTAAAGAGCACCAAAAAGATCGTCAGGGGGATTGCCAGGCCCGCCATGGTCCAGGGCAACCACAGACGGCGCTTGATCAAGCCCAGCAAGGCAAAATAGAAAAAGATGCCACCCAGGAGGCCCAGCAAAGGCCCGCGGCTTTGGGTGTAAAAGATGCAGATCACCTGGGCGATCAGGATCACGAAATAGGCGGCCAGCAGCAGAAGGCGCGAGATTGGCTTGCGCAAGTAAATGGCAAAGGCCGCCATGGCCACGATAAAGATGATCGAGGCAACCAACCCCAGCCAGAAGTAGTTGGGCAGAGCCGGCGGAAAAAAGATCTCCAGGATCCAGGAAAAAGCCACCAAGAAGGCAAAGGTCATCGGCAGTGATATGGTCAGGACCCGGGAGCGTCGTTCCTCTGGCGTCAAGAGATAGATGGGAACTTGCAATCCGACACCGATGACGAGGGCTACCCAGCGAACCCATAGGGTGCTCCTGCCCGCCTCCAGGAGCATGCCAGCCAGCAAGGCTCCCACCAGCAGGACAAAGGCAATGATGCCCAGAACCCCATCCCGGACCTCAAAATGCCCCACGGCTTCCTTCCAGTTCTCCAGCAGCCGGGATATCGTGAGAGGGACGACCATGATCAGGAAAGCGGCCACAAAGATGGCATTTCCCATGTTTGAGGCCACGCGGGTGGTGACGTTGCCGCCCCAGGGCAGAGGGTCGAGCCCAAAATGCTGGATCAGGCCGTACATGGCGATGGGAAAGCTCACCAGCACCATGGCATTGATCAA
>CAZNQW010000054.1:0-18536 GCA_964575225.1 uncultured Anaerolineaceae bacterium
GGCAGCCATGATCGACATCGCCGAGGCGCTGTTGCAGGCCCAGCGCGACGAGCGGACCAGCGTCCCGCTGCCGCGGCCCGCCTACGAACTCTATGCCGCGCTGGAGGGCAAGTACTTTGCGCCGTACCTGCGCATGCAATGCTCGCGCTGTCCCGAGATGGCCGAGCTGTGCCCCTATTGCGAAAGTCGCGAGATCGAAGTCCGGGAGAGCCGGGCCGTCTGCAAGAATTGTGGCACCGTGGTATCCGATGGCAAGGTGGCGGTGCTGCGTTGCATGGACGGGCACCGCACCAGCGCCACCTGGGACGATGCCTATTGCATCGCGCCCAACCACTGGCTGCAAAAGCGGATGAAACGCATTTTCGACGAGATCGGCCAGGCGTGGGACGAGCAGGTTGACTATTTTCACATCGAGGGGCGGACGCTGCATTGGCTGCGCAAGGGCGAGATCCTGGAGGAGCGACTGCCGCCCGTGATCCAGAACTATATCCACAACTTTTGGGATCCCACGGGCCAGTTGCAGGGCCAGATGCAAGCGCTGGCGGTCGATCCGGTGGCACGGGGCAATGGCCCAGGAACAACGCCTACCCTTCCAGCAGTGATTGCCGCCTCAAAGGGTCCATCGAACGGCGCCGGACCGCGCACCTACCACGACTTTGACCTGCGCATTCGGGGCAGCCTGCGGCGGGGGTACACGGTCGAAGCCACGGCCGCCGATGGGGGAAGTGTTCCACCCCAGGCCCTGTCCTTCCCCGGCGACAAGCGATTCAGGGCCCAGTTGGAGGGTATCCTGCGCCAGAGCACCACCCGCGAGGATCTCCAGATCGTAGGCGAGGCCCTGTTCCAATCCCTCTTTCCCAACCGGGTGTCGCGGCTCTGGTCGAGGGTGCGGGGTGGCCTGGAAAACGGGGAAGGGCTGCGCATCCGGTTGCACATCAACCCCCCGGAACTGATGATCATTCCCTGGGAGTTGATGTACGACGAAGAGTTTTTGGGGCTCCGATTGAGCTTTCCCATCGTGCGCTACCTGGACCTGCCCGATCCGCCCAAGGCGCTGGCGGCCAAACCTCCCCTTCGGGTGCTGGTCGCCGTATCGCAGCCCCAAGACCTTCAACCGCTGCAAGTGGAAACGGAACTCAAGAGCATCCGCCAGGCCCTGGGACAGCTTACCGATCGGGTGGAGATGGACATCCTTTCGCCGGTACGCCGCGATGACCTGCTGGTTCATCTGCGCAAAGGCTACCATGTGCTGCACTACATCGGGCACGGGCGGTTCACCAAGGGCCAGGGCTATCTGATCCTGGAGGATGCCCAAGGGCGGGCCGAGTACGTTTCGGCGGGTTTGATGGGCAAGATGGTGGCCGATACCGACCTGCGGCTGGTGATCCTAAACGCCTGCGAGACCTCGATGACGAGCCCCAATGGCTCGATCGGCGGCGTGGCCCACCAATTGGTGAGCGCCGGCATGCCGGCCGTCGTCGCCATGCAACTGGCCATCCCCGATCGGGCGGCGACGGCCTTTAGCCGCGAGTTTTATGGGGCGCTGGCCGATGGCTGGCCGGTGGACACTGCCGTGCAAGAGGGGAGACGAAACATCACCCTGGCGTTGGGCAACCAGTGGAACCAGCGCATCGACTGGGCCATTCCGACGCTCTACATGCGAGCGCCCGACGGGGTTATCGTCGGGCGCGGGTAGCCTGGGCGAGGACGTTTGCCTTTTTCGCAAATCGCAAAAAACCGACCTTTCGTCCTCGAATTTTTGGCCCCTACTTGCCCACCCGCTGGTAGCCGCGCAACACCCGGCGGGCATCCTCCACGGTCAAGAACGCCGTGGCATCCACCTGGTTTACCAGGCGATTGATCTCCTGGATCTCTTTGCGCGCAATCACTACGTCGACCATGTACACTGGCCCCGACTGGCCCTCAGCCTGCACCAACGTGGCCCCATATCCCGCCTCGCGGATCGTTTGAGCCACTTGCTGCCCTTTGTCCATGGAAATGATGCGGACGCGAACGTGGCCCAGCGCCAACCGCTCTTCGATGCCCATGCCCAGCAGCGTGCCGCAGGCAAAACCACCGGCATAGGCCAGGATACTGATCACATTGTCCATATTGCCCAACACCCGAGTGATAGCCACCACCCAGATGGTTACCTCGACAAATCCCATAAGGGCCGCCACTTTGCGCATGCCCCGCGTGACCATAATCGTGCGCACGGTCCCCAGCGACACATCGGTCAGGCGCAGGCAAAAGATCAAAAGGGCGTTACCCAAAATTGTCCAGCTCATCGTCCTACCTCCCTTTTTTTAGCCGTTCAAAAGCGCTCGATCGTAGGCGATCTCGGGGAACTTGTCAAATCGAGGAGCGCAACAGGAGAATCGAGGTCTTGGTTGCAGGGCCCTGTCTCAACCAGCGCCCTGGCACAGCAAACGACCGGCCCACTAGTGGTCGGGCACACATAGCAGCGTGTGAAGGGCCCTCGGCAGCAATCGGTGCTCGACGGTGTGAATGCGCGCTTCCAGATCGTCCAGGCGATCCTCCGGCAAGATGGGCACCACCTCTTGGGCAATCACCGGTCCGGCATCCACCGCCGGATCGGGCACCAAGTGGACCATGACGCCGGTGTGGGCAATCTCGCCACGCTGATACGCCAGAAAGGCGCGATCGATGGCGTGGGTTCCCGGAAAGGTCCCGGGCAGGGCCGGGTGTAGGTTGACCACCCGGGAGGGGAATCGATCTAAAAAGGCATCGCTCAGCACGTGCATCCAGCCGGCCAACACCACCCACTCCACGTCAAAGGCCTGGACCATGCGCGCCAGGTCGGCGTCGTAGGCCTGGCGCGGGGCGTTGGCGACCTTGTAAGGGGCAAAGGGGAAATAGACCACCGGGACGCCGCGTTGGATGGCGCGGGTGATGCCATAGGCTTCCCGGCGGTTTGAGACGACGAGGGCCACCTGCACGCCGGGCAGTTGCCCGGCGGCGACGGCATCCAGGATCGCCTGCTGATTGGAACCAAAGCCAGAAATCAGGATTGCAATGCGCTTCATGTTCCCTCCTCGACCAAGCATCTCATCACGGACACAAGATCGACGCTCACAGGCGGACGCGGGGCCCGGTCGAATCCCAGGGAATGGCGTGGCCCAGAACGAGGGCCTCGGGCAGGGTTGCCCGCGCCAAAGGGGCCTGCTCCGGGGCGATCAACACCACAAGGCCCACCCCCATGTTAAACACCCGGTACATTTCCATCTCGTCCACCCCGCCCCGGGCCTGGATCAGGCGAAAGAGGGGCGGCACCTGCCAGGCAGATCGGTCGATTTCGACCCCAACCCCCGGCGGAAGAATGCGAGGGATATTGTCCAGGAACCCGCCGCCGGTGATATGGGCCATGCCTTTGACCTTCACGCCCGCAGCCCACAGCGCCTCGACCTCGCGCAGATAGGGCCGGTGAGGCGCCAATAGCAGTTCGCCCAGGGGGCGACCCATCTCCGGCAGCACGGTCTCCCAGCCAATCCCCCTCAGGGCGCGGCGGGCGAGGGAAAACCCGTTGGTGTGCAGCCCCGACGAAGCCAACCCCAGGCAGAGATCGCCCGGCTGAATGGTCCGCCCGTCGATGATGTCGGCTCGCTCCACCCAACCCACAATCGTGCCCGCCAGATCAAACTCGTTGGGGCAATAGACGCCGGGCAGTTCGGCCGTCTCGCCGCCGATCAAGGCGCAGCCCAGCGCCCCGCAGGCCGCGGCGCAGCCGCCCACCGCCGCTGCCACCTGTTCCGGATGGAGCTTGCTCGAGGCAAAATAGTCGAGAAAGAAAAGGGGCCGCGCACCCTGGACCAGAATGTCGTTGACGCAATGGTTCACCAGATCCTGGCCGATGGTGTCAAAGCGACCCATCGCTGCCGCGATCATGGTCTTGGTACCGACGCCATCGGTAGAGGCCACCAACACCGGGTCCTCGGCCTGGATCGCTTCGCGCAACGCAAACAGCCCGCCAAAAAGCCCGATGTCGACCAGTACGGCAGGGGTGTGGGTCTTTTGGACCGCCTCGCGCATCAATGCGACGGCCCGGTTGCCGGCCTCGATATCCACTCCGGCGCTCGCATAGGCGCTCCCCTGCCCAGGCGCCCCCTCGAAGGAAGGCAAGGGGGGCGAAAGGGTCGGGAGGGCAATGTCCTGCCGGACCTGCGCCCCCTCAAAGTGGATCTCTCCGACGCCGGCATAGGCCCGCTGGCGGGCCTCCTCCATGTTGGCTCCGGTGGCCGTCACCGCCAGCACGCGTCCACCCGCCGTCACCAATCGATCGTCCTGCTGCCGGGTGCCCGCCTGAAAGACGGTTACATCGGGGCGGGCCACCGCTTGGGCCACGCCCGTGATCTCGCGCCCCTTCTCGTAGGCGCCGGGATAGCCCTTGGAGGCCATCACCAGGGTGACGGCGTGGGCCGATTTCCAGGTGATCTCGACCTCGTGCAGCCGTTCTTCCAGGCAGGCCAGGAAAATGTCCACCAGGTCGCTTTCCAGGAGGGGCAACAGCACCTGGGTCTCGGGATCGCCAAAGCGGGCGTTGAACTCGAGCACCCGCGGGCCCTCCTCGGTCAGCATCAGCCCGGCGTACAGCACCCCGACGTAGGGCGTGCCTCGGCGACGCATGCCGTCGATGACCGGTTGCAGGATGCGGACCCTCAACTCCTCGACCAGTGCAGGCGGCAGATAGGGCGAGGGGGCATAGCCACCCATGCCGCCGGTGTTGGGTCCCACGTCGCCATCGCCCAGCCGCTTGTAATCGCGGGCGGGCCACATGGGTGCCACCGTCCGCCCATCGCAAAAGGCCAGCAGCGAGGCTTCCTCGCCCACCAGGCAGTCCTCGATGAGCACCTCGTCGCCCGCCGGGCCAAAGACGCGTTCGACCATCATCTGCCGCAGGGCCTCCTCGGCCTCCTGCCTCGTAGAGCAGACCGACACCCCTTTGCCGGCCGCCAACCCACTGGCTTTGACGACCACCGGCGTTTCCCGCTGGCGCAGGTAGGCCTGGGCGGCACCATAGTCGCGAAAGATGGCGCCCATGCCCGTCGGGATGCCCTCTTCGATCATGAATTGCTTGGCAAAGGCCTTGGAGCCCTCCAACCGCGCCGCTGCTGCGCTGGGGCCAAAGGCTCGCAGTCCGGCCTGGGCAAAGGCATCCACCACCCCGGCCACCAGCGGCGCCTCCGGTCCGACGACCGTCAGATCGATCGACTCCTGGCGGGCAAAGGCCACCAGCGCCTCGATCTGTTCGGCGTCGATGGGCACATTCTGGCCCACAGCGGCCGTACCGCCGTTGCCCGGTGCGATGAACAGGCGATCCACCTGGGGCGAAGAGGCCAACTTCCACGCCAGGGCATGCTCGCGCCCTCCCGAACCGATAATCAGAACTCGCATGGTTTCTCTCCGTTCGCAGAACGACGCTGAGCTAGAGTTCAAACATGTCCTTGCCCGTACCTGCCAGGGCTGGGACGGGATAATCGCCGGTGAAGCAGGCCAGGCAGTGTTGGCCGCGGGCGCAGCCCACAGCCTCCAGCAACCCCTCTAGCGAAAGATAGCCCAGGCTATCGACGTTGATGTGACGGGCGATCTCGGCTTCTGTCATGCGATGGGCGATCAGCTCCTCGCGAGTGGCCATGTCCACGCCCATGAAACAAGGATGGCGAATGGGCGGCGAGGCCACGCGCATGTGCACCTCGGTGGCCCCGGCTCGACGCAAAAGATCCACCATCGGGCCGCTGGTGGTGCCCCGGACGATGGAATCGTCCACCAGGACAATGCGCTTGCCGTTCAACGAGTCGGGCAGGGGATTGTACTTGAGGGCGACCCCCATGCGGCGCAGCCGGTCGTCGGGTTGGATAAAGGTCCGGCCAATGTAGCGGTTCTTGATCAGCCCCTCGCCAAAGGGAATGCGACTTTGGTGGGCAAAGCCGATGGCATGGGCCGTGGCCGAATCGGGGATGGCCAGGACCATATCGGCATCCACCGGATGTTCCTGAGCCAGCCGTTCGCCCAGGTGACGGCGCACGCGATGGACGGAGCGCCCTTCCAACAGGGAATCGGGGCGGGCAAAATAGATGTATTCGAACACGCACAGCGCCCGTTCGCCGGCAGGTTCCACTCCCTGCCAGGTCGTCACGCCGTTGGCATCCAGGCGCACGATCTCACCCGGCGCGATCTCGCGCACAAAGGTGGCGCCGATGGTTCCCAGCGCGCACGATTCGGAGGTGACCGCCCAGCCGCAGTCGTTGAGCCGGCCCAGGCACAGTGGCCGAAAGCCCCAAGGATCGCGCGCTGCATAGACCGCTTTGCGGGTGAGGATGGTCAGCGAATAGGCGCCCTGTGCCCGCGACATGAAATCGGCAATGCGCTCGTCCCAAGAGTCGCCCGAGGCCCCGGCCAACATTTGGGTGATGACCTCACTATCGGAAGAGGAGACCAGTCCGACCCCCCGATCCAACAGGTCGCGGCGCAAGGCCGGCGCATTGGTCAGGTTGCCATTGTGGGCAATGCCCAGGGGCCCCAGCGCCGTTTCGATGAGGTAGGGCTGGGCATTCCGCAAGTGGGGCGTCCCGGTAGTCGAATACCGGTTGTGGCCAATGGCCAGATCCCCTTGCAGATATTTCAGGTTCTCCTCGTTAAAGACCTGCGATACCAACCCCAGCCCTTTATGAATGTGGGCCATGCGGCCATCGGAGGTGGCGATGCCGGCGCTCTCCTGGCCCCGATGCTGAAGGGCATAGAGGGCGAAAAAAGCCAGCCGGGCCACCTGGCTGCCCGGGGCATAGATGCCGCACACCCCGCACGCTTCTCGAGCTTTGTCGATCATTCCGTTATCACTTTCGTAGGGAGGCGTCGGCCTCCAAGAGTCGTTGTCGCTGAACCTTTTGCACGGCCCCGATCCGTTGCCGGAGGGTGGGATCGGCCAGGCTCAGCATCTTGGCGGCCAACAAGGCGGCCGCTTCGGGCTCCAGAACCACAGCCGGGGCCACACCCGAGGGCATGCGTAGCGAAGAAAACAGATCGCTCCCGGCAAACTTTTCCCCGTACGGCGGGCAGGCGATGACCGGCCGGCTCACCTGGGCATCCACCAGGCCGCTGAGGGCGTTGCTGCGCCCGGCGACGGTGATATAGACCTTGGGGCGTGGATCGGCCTCGTACTCGGCCAGCATCTCCAACACATAGTGCGGCACCTTGTGGGCCGAAGCCACCCGCATCTCCCAGGGAACACCGAACGAATCCAAGGCCCCGGTGATTTTCTCGCCCAATGGCAGATCACTGGGGGAACCCAGGATGATGACCACCAACATCCTACACCTCCCTTTTCCTGAAAGCAACCCAGTCGCCCGGCTTGTTGCCTTTTCTATGGCCGGTACGCTTGCAAAGCGGCCTCGACACGCGGGCCGGCCGGATAGGCGCCCGGATCAAAGGGCCGGCCGGTGAGCATTTCATAGAGCGCGATGTAGCGCTGGCTGACCTGTATCTTCAGATCGTCCGTCGCCGGGGGCGGATCGCCATCGCCTCGATAGCCGCGTTCGGCATACCACAGGCGCAGGAACTCTTTGTCGAAATTCTCCGGCTCCTGCCCGGCAGCCAGCCGTTCCGAGAAACTGTCGGCCCGCCAAAAGCGGCTGCTGTCGGGTGTGTGGACCTCGTCGATGAGCAGGACCGAACCATCGGGCGCGCGGCCAAACTCGTATTTGGTATCGACCAAGATCAGCCCGCCCTGCCGGGCCACGTCCTGTCCCTGTCGAAACAGCGCCAGCGCAGCGGCCTGGACCTGCTCCCACGTCTCTGCATCCAGCAGGCCCTGTTCCACAACCTCCGCGCAGGTGAGGCGCTCGTCGTGTTGGCCTGCTACCGCTTTGGTCGTGGGGGTGATAATCGGCTCAGGCAGCGGCTGGTTCTTTTCCATCCCCTCAGGGAAGCGATAGCCATAGATCTCGCGCTCGCCCAGGGAGTAGCGATACCACAGCGCCGTCTGGGTGGTGCCGGTGATATAGCCGCGCACCACCACTTCGACGGGCAGCGTCTCGCAGCCACGCACCAGGCTGATATTGGGATCGGGCAACGCGAGCAGGTGATTGGGAATGACGCCCACCGTCCTTTCGAACCAGAAAGCGCTCAGTTGATTGAGCACCTGGCCCTTGAAGGGCACGGCCATCAACACCCGGTCAAAGGCCGAGAGGCGGTCGGTGGTCACAATGAGGCGACGGCCATCGGGCAGGGAAAACAGGTCCCGCACCTTGCCCCAGGAACGATCGTAGGGCCAGCTCACATCCACCGCCGTCAGTGCATGCGGAATTGACTGTCGCAAGGTCTCTGAATCGATCATTACCCTCCACTCCTTGGATAATCTAAAGCCCAGCCGCGTACCGAAGGCCTTGGACAAACAGGGGCAACCCCAGGTGACCTTCTTGCCCCCTGGTCCAGCGCGGATGTTGGTAGGCCAGAATATGATCCTCGGGGTGGGGCATCAAGCCCAACACGTTGCCCTGCTCGTTGCAGAGGCCGGCAATATCGGCCACCGAGCCATTGGGGTTGGCGGGATACTCGGCCTGGCCCCCACCGGCAGCGACATAGACCAAGGCGATCTGCTTTTGGGTGCCTAGCCGTGCCAGCACCCCGTCGTCGCCGGGGACAAAACGGCCCTCACCGTGGGCCACAGGACAATAGACAAGTTCTTCGAGGCCGCGGGTGAACACACAGGAGCTCTCGGGATCGGGCCGCAGGTGGACCCAGCGGCACTCGAAATGATTGGATGCGTTGCGCGTGAGCGTCGCCTGAATCCCGTCCACCGGCGGACCGGGCAGCCACCCGCTCTTGACCAAGGCCTGGAAGCCGTTGCAGATACCCAAAACCGGTTTGCCCGCCTCGATAAAGCGCGCCAGCTCGTCCTGGAACAGCCAGCGCAGGTCAGAGGCCCACAGACGACCGGCCCCCAGGTCGTCGCCATAGGAAAAGCCGCCGGGCAGGATCAGCATCTGAAAGCGATGCAGGCGCTCGGGCGCCTGGTGAAGCTCGTTGACGTGGAGGATCTGGGGCGCGCCGCCGGCCGCTTCTACCGCCCAGGCCGCCTCGTGATCACGATTAGTGCCGGTGGCATGCAAAATGAGCACATTGGGTCGATTCATTGGAACACCTCGGCCGACTGCCAGGTCCGGAGCAGATCGGACACTGCACCATCGATCGCAGGTTGGCCAGCCAGGCCTGTGATTCGAACAATGGGAGTGCCCTGCTCCTCTCCGGGTGGCGCGCCTGCCACCGAACCCAGACAGGCCAAGGGTCGCCCAGCCATCATCGCCTCAAAAGTGGTCGAATCCTCGGGGCGAATTTCCACCAGAAAGCGGCCGCTGCTCTCGGCAAAGAGGGCCAGGTCCTCGCGGTCGACGCCCGGCGTGCGGGGCAGGTCCGCCAGGCCTAGATCCAGGCCCATGCGTCCGGCTAGGGCCATTTCGGCCGCAGCCACCGCCAGTCCGCCCTCGGAGCAATCGTGGCAGGCTCGGACCAGGCCCGCGGCAATGGCCCGATGCAGGGCACGCATCGTCTCGATGGCATCGGGCACCGGCGCCGGCACGTAGCTGCCCAGCGCGCCGTGCAGCCGGTGGTAGAGGGATCCCCCCAGCTCGGCCCGGGTCTCCCCAACGATGTAGAGCAGGTCCCCCGCTTCTTTCAAATCCATCGTCACGGCCTGGCGCACGTCGGGCACCAACCCCAGGGAAGAGATGAGCAGCGTCGGCGGAATGGCGCGCTTGGCCCCCTGGAGGTCCACATATTCGTTGTTCAGGCTGTCCTTGCCCGAGATAAAGGGCGTGCCATAGGCCAGCGCCGCATCGTGGCAGCCCTGAACCGCGCGCACCAGCCCGCCCAATCGGTCGGGCAGGCGGGGGTTGCCCCAGCCAAAGTTGTCCAGCAGCGAAATTCGGTCGGGATCGGCGCCGACACAGACGACATTTCGCAGAGCCTCATCGATCACGGCCCAGGCCATGGCATAGGGGTCCACGCGCCCATAGTGAGGGTTGATCCCGCAACCCAGCGCCAGTCCCCGCCAGCCATGGGTGTTCAGAGGTTTGAGAAGGGCGGCATCGGAGGGGCCGTCGTCGGCCGCGCCAACCATCGACTTGATAAAAGTGGCGCCCTGCACTTCATGGTCGTAGCGGCGGATGACGGCCTCTTTGCTGGCTACGTCGGGATGGGCCAGCAGGCGTAGCAGGGTTGCCGTCCAATCGCCCGGCGCGCTCAACTCAGGCTCGGGCAGGGTGGGCGGCGCCCAGACGGCGCGCAGGGTATCCCGCGACCATCCGTCGTGGAGGAATTCCATATCCAGGTCGGCGACGACCTGCCCGCCATACTGGACGCGCAGCCGCCCGTTGCCGGTAAAGCGGCCAATGGTAGTCCATTCCACGTCCAACCCGGCGCAGATGGCCTGCAAGCGGGGCAGGTGCTCGGGCGGCACGGCCAACACCATGCGTTCCTGGGCCTCCGACAGCCAGATTTCCCAGGGTCGCAGGCCCGGATATTTGAGGCGAACCTCCTGCAACTCGACATCGACACCGACGTGCTGACCCATCTCCCCGGCGGCCGAAGCAAAGCCCCCGGCCCCGCAGTCGGTGATGGCCGTGTACAGGCCTTCGTCGCGGGCCATCATCACCGCCTCCAACACGGCCTTTTCGACGATGGGATTGCCGATCTGAACCACGGTACCCACGGTGGCGCCGGTCTCGTGGGTGAGTTCGGCCGAAGAAAAGGTCGCGCCGTGCAAACCATCGCGACCCGTCCGCCCGCCCAACGCCACACACAGATCGCCGGGGCGAGGCTCGCGCCGATGGACGCCCTTGGGCGCCAAGCCCACACACCCGCAGTAGACCAGCGGGTTGGCCACATAATCGGCATCGTACAGAATCGCGCCCGACACAGTGGGAATGCCCATCTTGTTGCCGTAATCCTCAATGCCTGCTACCACCCCCTGGGCGATCCGCCGGGGGTGCAATACCCCCTCGGGGATCTGTTCGGGCGGTAGATCGGACGGGCCGAAACAGAGGATATCGGTGTTGGCAATGGGCCGGTGCGAGACGCCGATGACATCGCGGATGACGCCACCTACCCCCGTATTTGCCCCACCAAAGGGCTCGAGGGCCGAGGGGTGATTGTGGGTCTCGACTTTGAATGAGACCTCGTGCTGGTCGTCGAATTCGACCACGCCCGCATTGTCCACAAAGGCCGACAGCACCCAGGGCCGGGCCAGCGTTTCAGTGGCGGCGCTGATGTAAGTCCGAAGCAGGCCGGAAATGGTCTCGTCGTAGGGCGGCTGCGGCTGCTCGCCGCCGGGCAACCGGCGAGCCATCCCACCCTGGCAGGTATAGTCGATCTGAGCTTTGAAGGTCTTGTGCTGGCAATGTTCCGACCAGGTTTGGGCCAGCGTCTCCAACTCTACGTCCGTGGGGGCGCGGCCCAGCCGGGCGAATTCGTCGCGGATGGTCCGCATCTCAGACAGGGAAAGAAAGAGGACCCGCTCGACGCTCAGGCGGGCCAGTTCGTCATCGCTGAGGTGCTGGAGAGGCACCCCCTCCATTACGGTGCCGGTATCGGCCTGTGGGGCAAAGGTGGGCCGCATCGGGCCAAGAGTGTAGGATTGGATGACGTCGTTGCACAGCAACTGCCGGGCGATGGTGTGCAGATCCTCTTCAGGCGGCTCCCCCTCGAACGAATAGCGCCGGCCGGTGGCGGCAGCCGTCAGCCCCTCCAGGCCCAATAGGTGAGCCCGGCGGAGCAGATTGTCGGCCACTGGATCGGTCACACCGGGGTGGTATCCCACTTCGACCACCCGCTCTGCGCCGTCGATGCCCGAGGATTCAGCGGTGGAACGGTGGCAAGCCCCTTCGACGATGGGGTCCACCAGCAACTCGGCAGTCAGGCGCTCCACGTCGGACGCAGAAAGGGTGCCGTGGAGAAAATAGAGGTCGCTCACATGAACCTGATGAACGGAGTTCAGGTCCAGACGTTCAATTTGGGCCAGGAGATCGAGGGCCCGCCCATCGGGCAAGGGACTCGACCAATAGACTTCAATGCAGGTTTCCAGATTTCCTCCCCATCCGGGCAGTGGACCAGAGTCGAGATCAAAAAAAACGAGGAATGGAAGGCGTCGTTGGATCGGCCCCGCCAGGCTGTCATTCTGGTAAGATGTGCTGGTTGTAGAGCGCCATCATTGGCATTGGCCGCGGTTACAGACATTGTTGGCCGCCCGAATTATATATGAAGGGCAGGGAACGGTCAAATGCCACTACAGACGGGGCGTGATGATCGCCCGCACAACACATCATCGGGCCACCCCGGCCCATTGGCAGCCTTGGGACATGCATGTTATAATAAGGTCTATGCGACAGGCCTGCCCGATCGAACAGCAACGACCAGGGAATCAGGAGGCACAGATTGACCGCAGATCAAATCTTTGACAATCCACAAGCCCCAAGGCCGGAAGGCGGCGAGCCCGAACCGGTCTGGACCTATCGGGGCTACCACCTCAAGTCGAGCGAGTTCACAACAGCCATGGTCCATTTTTTCCGCGCCGAAGTCCAGCGCGCCAACGTGTGGCGACAAAGGCTGGACACCACCACCAACTGGGCCGTGGTGACCACCGGCGCAGCCATTTCTTTTGCCTACAGCCGCACCGACGTGCAAGACCATCGGCTGATCATCCTGAATGTGCTGCTCGTCACCCTCTTTTTGTACATCGAAGCCCGCCGCTACCGCTATTACGAGCTGTGGAGCTATCGCGTACGGCTCATGGAGACCGACTTTTTTGCCACAATGCTGGTACCCCCCTTCCATCCGGCTGCCGATTGGGCCGAGAGCCTGGCGGAAAACCTGCTCCACCCCCAGTTCCCGATTTCTATGTTGGAAGCGCTGGGCCGCCGCCTGCGCCGGAACTTTATCTGGATCTATTTCATCCTGGGCCTGGCCTGGCTGTCCAAGGTCTGGTTGCACCCCAATCCGGCGGCCACCTGGCAAGAATTCATGTCGCGGGCGTCTATCGGCCAGGTGCCGGGCGAACTGGTTCTGGTGGCAGGCATCCTGCTAAACGGCCTCCTGGTATTGATCGGCGTGTTGACCATCGGCCTGCAAAGGGCCAGCGGCGAGGTGTTACCGCGCTATGGAGACTTTCACCTGCCCGGGCTTTTTACCAAAGCCGAGGCGCCCAAGAAACTCACCGGTTGGCGCGCCTGGTTCCGCCCCAGCCGCTCACGGCAGAAGCTCCTGGCCTATGTCATCACCGACCAGCCCCGCGAGGTCTCTGATTGCATCTTACAGCAAATGCACCGCGGGGTAACAGCCCTGTCGGGAACCGGTATGTACACCCAGCGACCCCATTCAATCTTGATGATCGCCTTGACCGTGACGGAGGTGGCCCAGCTCAAGTCGCTGGTCAATTGCTCCGATCCCAACGCCTTTGTCATCGTATCCCCTGCTCAAGAAATCCTGGGCAAGGGCTTTGCGCCTCTTATCGAGGAGGACGAGGAGGATCCCCCCCGTTCCAACCTGAGACGGTGATCTCACGGTTGGGCGGTGGCAATAGGGCCTTACTGGGTAATTCATGCCAACCCTGACGACAAAAGGAATCCGCCCCATGCCAGCTCAAGATACCCCATCACCCATTGAGCCTGAAGTGCAGGACCTGCTGTCTCGGATTCTATCGGGTGTGCAAGAAGTGCTGGGCCAGACGTTTGTCGGCATGTATCTGACGGGCTCGCTGGCAACCGGTAGCTTCAAGCCGGGACGGAGCGACATCGACTTTGGTCGTCACCGATGGCGAGTTGGATCCCGACCAGATCGACGCATTGGCAGCGATGCACGATCGCCTGGCTGCAGGCAGCTCTGAATGGGCCCTCAAGCTGGATGGCTCCTATATTCCCCAACAGGCCCTGCGCCGCTACGATCCCGCCCATACCCGACACCCAACCATCGGCGTGGGCGGCGAATTTGCCATCGGCCCGCACGGCCCCGATTGGATCGTGCAGCGATACATCCTCCGCGAGCAAGGGGTGGCCCTGGCGGGCCCGCCGCTCAAGAGGCTGATCGGCCCGGTGGGGTCCGACGACCTGCGGCACGGGGTGCTGGGCACACTGGACGAATGGTGGGCGCCGCAGCTTGACGATCCCCACCGCTTGCAGAGTCGGGAATACCAGGCCTACGCCGTCTTGACCATGTGCCGCGGGCTCTATACCCTGCATCATGGCCTCATTGCCCCCAAGCCGGTCGCTGCCCGCTGGGCTCAGCAGGTTCTGGGCGAGCCGTGGGCAGGCCTCATCGAGCGCGCCATGGCCTGGCCCGATGGGTGGCAGCCCGACGAATTTGAGGATACGCTGTCGCTCATCTTAGAGACGAGTGAGCGGGCCCGAAAAATTGAGGCGCCGAACACAGGTTTTTAGGCATACCACTCCTCTCCAGCGAGAAAACGGCATCGTTTCACTGGCACAACCTGCCATTGAGAGCAAAACCAGTCGTAGAGGCAGACCTGGAACGGTAGCTTGAGGTGGAAAAGCGAGGGAAACACAAGGCCGAATCGGAGAAATTCCCCGCGATCCGGCCTTTTTTCTTTGGCAAAGACGCCTTTTTCGCTGCCCTTGAGCATTATAAGACAGTTCAGATTATGGTAAGTTTCTACATTTATCAAGCTTTTTCATCTGATTTTACCCTTTATTTGTCCCTTAAAATACTTTTTGGGTCGATTTCCTGCAAAAACCTTATGTCTACAAGCGACTGAAACCGGTATAAGGGATCAAACAAGAGCAAAAACGACTTGATATAGAAGTCCACAAAAGGTGGGAGTGGCAGCCACTCGAATTTTGATAGCGACGGGGATCCGACATTGCTCACGTGATCGGCGTGGATTGCGATCCAAGCGCTACCCGCCCGATGGCAACCACAGGTCGCACTGGACCGGCGGGTGCATGTTGGGGCTGGAACAAGTCAAATCGGGAAATTAGGCCTTGCGGGCGACAAAGATGAGGTCGCCACTGCTCTCCGAGTCAAACGCAGAGCCATCGCAGCCGCCATAGACTGTAAAGTCGGTGAACCCGGACCCCTTCAGACTGGCCTCCAGGCCCTGGCGAAAGAGGGGGCGTAGCAGCGTAGACTGGACATCTTGTTGCCAATGCTCCCCACTCTCCCCACTGCGGCGTAGGCGGATCATATTGAAGGTGATGCGATCTGGGTTCATATCATAGAACCTCAAAAAAACCCACTCCCGATCCCCGTCCTTGTGGGATTGAGGTGGCATAAAGCGCTCGTTTTGGGCATACACGAGATCGAAATTTCGGCTTTGGGTAATGAGAAGGCCACCCGGCCGGAGCACGGCGGCGAAATCCTGCAAAGCTCGTTCGAGATCTTGGTCTGTGAGCAGGTGGGGCAGCGAGTTGCCCAGGCACAACAGCGCATCAAAGGTCTGTTCCAACAATGCCAGTTCCCCAAATCCAGCCACCGCAAACTCTACTGGAATGCCCGCGTGGCTGGCGTTGATCCGAGCCTGCTCGATCATGGCCTCGCTCAAGTCGACGCCCACCACCTGATAGCCCCGCTGCGCCAGGACCAGGGCGTGGTGGCCTGTGCCGCAGGCGGTGTCGAGGACGCGGACGGCCCCCTGCTCTTTCAGGAGCCGATCGAGAAAGGGCAGCTCGTGGGCCAGCCGCCCTTCCCAATTGACAAAGCGATCATAGTCGGAAGCCAGGGCATCATACAGCGGTACTATGTTCATACACCTGCTCCTCCTCAGGGGGTCGGGCATGTTTCAAGCGTTCGTACGCCTCCAACCCTATGCACTCTACCGCCGATTTGCACCAGTCGATGCAAGATGCTCGTCGCTCCTTGCTCACCCACAGATTACAATGGGGGCAGCGCGCCACGAGTTCATCAGACCAGATCTCCATCTCCTCGCCACAATGCGGGCAGTCAACGTACTCGGGTCGCGCCTCCTTGAACAAAATAGCGCCCGGGCAACCATTCAACATCTTGACTTCCTTTCCAGGTCAAACAACCACCAATCCCGTTTTTCGGGAGAAAATTCCCACCCGATCCCCAGGTTGAACCGGCATCGCCCAACACTCCTCAGGGCTGAGGGTGCTATCGGCCGCCATCAAGTATCCCAGGGCCATCGGGTAGGTCGAGCGAGGGAGCAACCGCCCATTGAGAAAGACATTGCTGACCTCTTCGGGTTTGATGCCCAAGTGGCGCAATACCTGTCCCAGGGTCTCGGCCTCCCCCGTTGCAAGCTGAACCGGGGCGCCCGGCGCGGAGATCGAACCGCGCGCCTGATTGTGCAATCCACCGAACAACCGTACCTCGATCAAAACATACCTCCCAAACAGCTCTCAAAGACTGGCTTGATTGTACCACAGATTATCGTAGCGTCTATGATTTTTATCAGACGGTGAGACCACGATCATGGGAGATCAAACAGGGCCCGGCGATTATCCGCCGAGCCCTGCCATTTCCCAGAGTTTGGAGTTCTACTCGTGGATCCAGTCATCCACAGCCCGACGATAATCAAGCAGCTCTTCTTCAGAGAAAAAGAGGGGGATCTCATGGGCAGCCGTTTCAGGCCCATCGGAGCCATGGACCAGGTTGCGCCCTACCTCCAGCCCGAAATCGGCGCGGATGGTGCCCGGTGTGGCGTTGGCCGGACTGGTGGCGCCCATCGTATTGCGCACGATCTGAATGGCGTCTTTGCCCTCAATGACGGCCACTACCACAGGTCCGCTGGTGATGAACTGGAGGAGCGGCTCGTAGAAAGGCTTGCCCTTGTGCACCGCATAGTGGCGGGCGGCCAGATCGGGCGAGATCTGGATCAGCTTGAGGCCGGCAAACCGCAGCCCTCTCTGCTCAAAGCGGGTCAGAATGGAGCCAATGAGCCCCCGTTGCACTCCATCAGGTTTGATGATGACCAATGTACGTTCCACGTTGTTTCCTCGGTTCCTCGTATTCTAGGAGCGCATGAGCGCTTGGCGGGCCAGGCGATACATCTCGAGCGCCTCATCCAATTGACCCTCTTGCACGTAGGCGTCTCCGAGCAATTGACGCACTCGAGCCGGGGTGACACCCTGCCGGTTCAGGATCTGCAGGTCTTCGATCACAGCCGGAAGGGACTTGCGCGTGGTGATGAGCTTCTCATAGTGATTCAACGCATTGTCCCAGTCTTGAACCTCTTGGGAGGCCCGCGCCAGTTCCAGGCGCACCTTGTGGTTGCGTGGGCTGCCCTTGAGTTCTGCCGCGAGTTTCTCGACGAGCAAATGGGCCGGGGATTTTTCCTCAGGCTGGACCGGCGGCGCGACCGCAGGCTCGACCACGGCGGGCTCTTCTACCACCGGCTCAACCACCGTCTCCACCTCGGGCGTCACCTCGACTACGGTGGGCTCTTCTGCCACCGGCTCAACCACTGTCTCCATCTCGACAACGGCGGGTTCTTTTGCCAGCGGCTCAACCACCACATCAGGCACCATCTCGACAAGGGCGGCCTCTTCCACCTCAGGTTCAATCTCTGCCTCAGGCGCCACCTCGACAGGGGCGGCCTCTTCCACCTCAGGTTCAATCTCCGCCTCAGGCGCTACCTCGACAAGGGCAGGCTCCTCTACCTCAGGTTCAACCTCCACCTCAGGCACCATCTCGACAAGGACGGGCTCCTCTACCTCAGGTTCAACCTCCACATCAGGCACCATCTCGACAAGGACGGGCTCTCCTGCCTCTGGCTCCGCCTCGACTTGCTCTGCAGGCCATCGCTCTGGTATCTCTTCCGTGAGATCGACCGACTCGGTGGCTAGCGCCAGATCTTGCAGCCAGTCGGGTACTCCTTCCCCAGGCACATGATCCTCTTCAGGCACTACCTCCGGTTCCTCCAATGACTCAAAGGCCACACCCTCCCGGGCAGCCAACACTTTGGCTTCTACCGGTGGCACATCGGGCTCTTTGGCCTTCTCGGGCACGGACGTTTCGACCGTGGGCGGCTGCTCCTCAGGCATGAGTGCTTTGACCCAATCGGGGATCAGTTCCTCGTGCTGAGCCGCCAAATCTTCGGGCGACATTTCAGCCATGGCCACTTCCAAATCGGATTCATCCAAGATGCCCGCCTCTACCAGGGCTCGCAAGCTGTCGGGCGCCCCAGATCTGGCGAGAGGCGTTTCTTCAGCCAGGATGGATTCTTCCTCCAATCCCTTCAACCAGTCGGGTAGTTCCTCTTCCTCGGCCTCCACCTCGGCGACCGGCTCAGCCTCCAAGCTCTTGACCCAATCGGGCAGTTCCTCTTCCTCAACCTCAGCTTCGGGAATGATGATTTCGGCCTCGGCAGGCACTTCCTCCAGGCTCTTGAGCCAATCGGGCAGTTCCTCTTCCTCAACCTCAGCTTCGGGGATGATGATCTCAGCCTCGGCAGGTTCCTCTTCCAGACTCCTGAGCCAGTCGGGCAGTTCTTCTTCCTCGACTTCGGCTTCGGGAATGACGGCCTCGGTGGCCTCGGGCGCCCCCTCCAGGCTCTT
>CAZNQW010000055.1:0-18473 GCA_964575225.1 uncultured Anaerolineaceae bacterium
GCGATAATGAGCGGTGACTGGAGTTCAGACGTGTGCTCTTCCGATCTCGGGTAACATCGGCACAAGCTCGGCAATGGCCTGCTTGGAGACCGCCGCGTTGGCCATCAGATTGGCGATCAGCATCTCGACGCTCACCGCCTCCTCTTCCTCGTGCCACACATCGTAATCGGTCACGTGGGCCATAGTCGCGTAGCAGATGCCCGCCTCGCGAGCGAGCTGCGCCTCGGGCACGGCCGTCATGCCGATGATGTCCACCCCCCACGAGCGATAGATACGGCTCTCACCGCGGGTGCTAAAGCGAGGGCCTTCGATGACGATAAAGGTTCCCCCCTGGTGCACAGTGGCCCCGGTTTTTTTCACGGCCTCGTGGAGTGTTTGGCTCAAATGGGCGCAAAAAGGCTCGGCCAGTCCGATATGGGCCACCAATCCCCGGCCAAAAAAGGAATAGTCCCGCTTTTTCGTATTGTCATAGATCTGATCGGGGATTACAATATCGCGGGGCGCATATTGCTCTTTCATACTGCCACATGCACTGACAGAGATAATGCGCTGCACGCCCAGGCTTTTGAGCGCCCAGATGTTGGCCCGGTACGGCACTTCGCTCGGCGTCCACCGGTGCCCGCGCCCGTGTCGGGGCAAAAAAGCGATCCGCGTTCCCGACAGTGTTCCTACCACAATCGTATCCGATGGATCGCCAAAGGGGGTAGAAACCTGCCGCTCTTCAACGTCGGTCAGGGCCTCCATGTCGTACACCCCTGAACCGCCGATCACAGCCAGCTTGATCTCACTCATCGTCGTTCCTCCTCGAAACTGTTTGGTAGCGTCGCCCACGGGCGATTATATCAGAAACTCCCGGCGGTGACAAGCCCGATGGAAAGTGGTATAATACCCGTGGATACCGCACCTTTTTCGGAAACCTTAGAAAATGCGATTATCGCCGGTAGTCCCATGCAGGCATCCCAGGAGTTAAGAGCCGTGCCCGTGATAGAACGTATCTGCCAGACCATAGAGGAACAGAAGCTGTTTGTCAAAGGGGAAACGATCGTCGTCGGTGTGTCCGGTGGCGCCGATTCCCTGTGTATGTTGCATGCCCTCTGCCAACTGAGTCAAGAGAACCGGTGGACCCTCCACGTGGCCCACCTGCATCATGGATTGCGTGGCAGCGAAGCCGACGCGGATGCTGCCTTTGTTCGATCCATCGCGGCGGATTGGGGGCTGGCCTGCACCGTCGATCAGGCCGACGTACCAACTCAAGCCCGTGAGCAACAACTTGCCTTCGAGGAAGCCGCCCGTCGCATCCGCTATGCATTCCTAGCCCGCGTAGCTGCATCGTGCGGGGCTCACGCGATTGCCGTGGGCCACAACGCCGACGATCAAACCGAGACGGTGCTAATGCATTGGATCCGAGGCTCGGGACTGGCAGGCCTGCGGGGCATGCTCCCCCGCACCCCCTTGGGTGACTATCGTCTACTGGGGTTGCCTCGGGATTTCTCCGCCGACCTTTCCCTTGTGCGGCCTTTGCTGGAAGTAACCCGCACCGAGATTGAAGCGTATTGCTGCACTCACAATCTCGAGCCCCGATTCGATCGCTCCAACCTGGATACCACCTACTTTCGGAACTGGCTCCGCCACGAGGTACTCCCCCTTTTGGCCAGTCACAATCCCAACATCCACGAGGTGATCCGTCGCTCCTCGCGAGTCATCGCCGATGACTATGCCCTGCTCCGTGCGCTTCTGGAGCAGGCCTGGTCCGAGATCCTCATGGAGCAAGCGCTGCCCACAGAGAGCAGCACCTCCGCAAAGATTGTTTTTTCCCTCGGTGCCTGGCGCGCCCTGCCCATCAGCCTTCAGCGCTCGACCCTGCGCGAAGCGATCCACCGGCTGCGCCGCTCTTTGCGCAACATCAACTTTGTCCACGTGGAAGACGCCCTGCGCATTGCCCGAGATGGCACCGCTGGGGATCAAGCCACCCTGCCGCAAGGACTCATGGTAACTTTGGGTTATGACAAGATAGAGATTCACGACAGTGAACAGAACGAGATCCTTCCGCCCGACCGCCCTGCGCTAGAGCCCGGCGGGGAGCCGCTGCCCGTCAAATTGCCGGGTACGACCCTGCTGCCCGATTCGGACTGGCAACTGATCGCGCATATAGTCGATATACAGGCGCTGCCTGCCGGCTGGCAGGACAATCCCAACCCCTGGCGCGCTTTTCTCGACGCCGATCGACTGGGGGGAAGGGCATGGCTCCGCACCCGGAAGCCTGGAGATCGCTTCCAGCCATTGGGCATGGCCGGGCGGAGCGTCAAATTGGGTGATTTTCTTACGAATCAGCAGGTGCCCAGAAAAAAGCGCGAATCGCTGCCCCTGTTGGAAGGCCCATCGGGCATCGCCTGGGTGTGCGGATTGCGGATCGACGAACGCGCCCGAATTCAGGACGACACCGTGCGCGTCGTAGAACTGCAATTCGCGCCGACGCCCGAAAGCGGATGATGTTCACACCGGTCCTCACCGGACACCAATAGGTTTAAAACAAATAGTGTAGCGCCAGATACACCAGTACGGCTGCCACAATGGCCGTCAGCGCAAAGGACATCAATTTGGCTGCGATACGCAAAAACACGCGCGCCACAATCCACGCAACCAAAACCAGCAAACCGACCACCACCGCTGATGGCAAAGGCTCAAGAGCACTCAGGAAATCCATATCCCTCCACCGATCTTATCCTTCCAGAGCGGCAGCCGCCGCCCTGCGTGCCTCATCCATAACCTGTGCCAGAGGAACACCCGCATCGCGAGCCAGACGGGCACAATCGTCGTATTCCGGCGCGATCGAGACCACCACCCCCTGCAGGAGCTTGGCCTTGGCGCGCACAGGCCCCCAGACCGTTTCTACCGTATGCATCTCGCGCCCTGCCTTTTGCCGAGCCATCACCTGCCGGCGGACACCTAGGGTCGGCGTCTCGCGCAGCAACAACTCGGACAGGGCGTCGGCTCGCTCGACCGGCGCCAGTACAGCCAACAGGACCGCCGGGCGATTCTTTTTCATCTGAATCGGCGTGAACCAGGCATCCAGAGCGCCTTCATCCATCAGGCGTTCCAGGACATAGCCAAGCAGTTCGCCCGTCGCATTGTCCAGGTTGCAGGCCAGTTCCACCACCTCGTCCTGCTCAAAGTCCATGCTGCACCCATCCGGGCCCTATCACTCTTCCCACGGAACCCAGGGACGGGGGAAACAACCAAGCTGGCAGTGGGTCGTTCGCAGCCCCAGCGCCTCCATGGCGCTGCTCACCACGATGCGCTTCAAGCCCACACCGTCGGCGATTTCCCACGCCGTATGGCAGATCATGCCTCCGTTTCTGGCCGCGGCGTGCAACCGCTCAGCCAAGCGCTCGGGCACCTCCTCCATTGGCTCCACGATCTTGTGCTTCCCTTCAGCCTTGGGCCCGTAACCAAACAGGCCCAATTGGCAGCGAGAGACGCGGATACCCATATCGTTGAGGGCAAAGCCCAGTTCCAACGGATCGATTCCTTCTAGCTTGGCGATGGCATGGGCCTGATTGCAGGGGAGTTGCCCATCCACCAAACGAGCCTCAATCACTTTCTGCAGACGTTCTTCCATTCCATCCTTCCCACTCAGAGTTTGGTGTGCGGAGCTACAATTGGACAAAATACGCTTTGCACGCCCGGTCGATCAACTCCTTTGACAGCCTGGGCGTGACGTTCTTGAATCGGGCAATATCCAGAATCTCATCGGCAATATCGCGAGGGTGGCAAGCCCGCAACGGTTTTCCCGGTTTGATGTAATACTCGCGCAGCAAATAGGCCACCCCCTCCTCATCAAAGACGATTCTCCGCGCCTTGCACTCCCGCCTAAAGATCTCTCGGAATCCGTCATAGCTTGGATCGCCCACATAGATCTTGTGCCGAATGCGGCGCAAAAAGGCTTCGTCCACCAGATCTTTGGGCTCCAGATTCGTGGAAAACACAATCAGAACCTCAAACGGAACTTCGATCTTTTGCCCGGTGTGCAGCGTCAAATAGTCGTAACGCTTCTCAAGGGGCACCACCCAGCGGTTCAGCAAGTCACGCGGACGCACCAACTGGCGGCCAAAATCGTCGATCAGGAACATCCCGCCGTTCGCCTTCATCTGAAAGGGAGCCTCATAATACTTGGAGGCATCGTCCCACACCAGATCCAGGGTTTCCAACGTGAGTTCGCCGCCGGTGGTGATGACCGGCCGCTTGATGCGGATCCAGCGTGGGTCCACGCGATTTCTGCCCACAGAGGAATTTCCACCATTGCCTCGTGCAGGCTCCTCGGCCGGTATATGGTTCACCTCATCAAACACCTTGATCACCATCCCCCCAACCTCAACGGCATAGGGAAGGTACATCTCAGAGCCCAGGATCATGCGGCCCACGCTTTCGGCCATGGCCGTCTTGCCGTTGCCCGGTTCACCATAGAGAAAGACCGAGCGACCCGAGTTGATGGCAGGGCCCAACATCTGGATCATCTCTTCATCGACCACCAGGTGGCTGAGTGCCCTCCGGATCGAATGTTCGCGGATCGAGTCGGTCAGCATCGGCTGGCGACGAATTCCTTCCGTATAGTCGTGCAGGAGTACTGGGGCGGGTCCCACATACTGGCTTCTGTCCAAAATCTCCCGCGCCCGAGCGATGCCCTTGGCCGTGATCGTCCATTCAAAGGTGGCTGAGCCCAACCCTCCGGCACCCCGAACCTCGCACAACATTTCCCTCTTTAAAAAATCGAGGACCCGCTCCGTCACACCGGCAAAGGGCAGACACATCTGCCCGGCCAATTCTGCACCAGCCACAAAGCCTCTGAAATAGAGGATCTTCAGGGCCAAATCCGACAGAAACCCAAGACTCAAGCCTGTATCTTCCAGCGATTTTGGCTCAGGGGGAAAGAATGAACTTGCACTCGGGCCTTCAGACACATAGGTCATTGTAGCGCCTCGCGAATCTGAGACAGGAGATCCTGCACCACAAAGGGCTTGACGAGATATCCTTCGTAAAGACCTTCGTGCGATTCAGTCTGCATGTCCTCCAGATAATGGCGGGCGCTGACGATCAGCACGGGAATGGCCGATAAGGTCTTGTCGGCTTTGATTACTTCCAATACCCGCCAGCCATTCATGTCGCTCATCATCAGATCGAGCAAGATCAGATCGGCTGGCTGCTCGCGCAGCAAGCGCAATCCCTCTCTACCACCCAAGGCAGCCATCGGTTGATAACCGCCACGTCGCAGAGCAATGCTCAGCAGCTCGATCATATCTCGATCATCTTCAATGATGAGCACCGTGCGTTTTGGTTCCATCACCTTCTCTCCGGTATCCTGTCTCCACGCGCAGGGAGGACCGCCCGCACCAGTATAGCACAGACCACCCAACTCGGCAACTTGCTCCGCTATCGAGCCGCGGATTGCCAAGTCGGTCACTTCATCGCATTGGATACTCGCTGCCCCTGGAGACGAGGGCGGCCTCCACTCCAAGGCATCGTGGCCGGGTTCTGGGTAACGCACCGTTTGCCCATCCGGTTCTTTTGCGCTAGAATGTACCCAGTTCACATCGATGCCGGAAAGGCATAGTCGCACCAGAAGTTGTAATCTCCTTTGAGGATCGGAACCCTATCGAACATTCATCCCAATTGTTGGAGGATCTAGCGTGATTGGTGGAACGCACGGCAAAATACTACATGTCGATCTGACCTCGGGCACCACCCATGTGGAGCGCCCGTCCGACGATATCTACCGCCTGCTGGCCGGCGGGCGCGCGTTGGTCGCTTTTCTACTCCTACGCGATCTGTCGGCCAATGTCGAGCCCCTGAGTCCAGAAAATCTCTTGATCTTTGCGCCGGGCGTGCTGCAAGGCACCGGTTTTCCTGGCGCCGGTCGCCACGGCGTCGGTGGCAAATCGCCCCTGACCGGCGCCCTGGGCAGTTCTGAAGTCGGTGGCTTTTGGGGCCACGAATTCAAGCGCACCGGGTTTGACGCTCTGGTCATCCACGGGCGAGCCGATTCGCCCGTCTATCTCTGGATCCACGATGGCAAAGTCGAGATCCGGTCGGCTGTCCATCTTTGGGGCTTTGAAACGGCGCCGGCCCAAGCCGCCATCCGCACCGAATTGGGAGACGACAAAGTACGGGTAGCCCAGATCGGCCCTGCCGGTGAGAACCTGGTTCGCTTTGCAGCCATTATTCACGACGTGAACCGCGCGGCGGGAC
Organism: uncultured Anaerolineaceae bacterium; assembly: GCA_964575225.1. Lineage (GTDB taxonomy): Bacteria > Chloroflexota > Anaerolineae > JAAYZQ01 > JAAYZQ01 > CAZNQW01. The sequence continues at coordinate 6,244 of CAZNQW010000055.1, forward strand.
GCAATGGAATGGGTGCCCTGATGGGCTCCAAAAACCTCAAAGCCGTCGCCGTGCGAGGCACCGAAAAAGTATCGGTAGTCAACCGGGCCGATGTCACCGATGTAGCCCGCTGGCTAGGCGAAAACTATAAGGAAACGATGGGCTGGGCCGCCGAAGGCATTGGTCGAGCCACCCAAGATTCGGCGGCCCGCTTGGCGCTGTCCGGCGGACTCCCCACCCGCAATTTCGGGCAAGCGGTATTCGACGAGATCGATCAGATCACCGGCGAGCGCAACTACCAAATGTTCTACAAGGGGCGCGACACCTGCCAGGGATGCCCCGTACACTGCAAGCAGGTCTTTGAAAACCAGGATCCCGATCCAAATCGTAGCCTCGACCCGGTGTACGGCGGCGCAGAATACGAGGCGATGGCCGCATTTGGTCCCACCTGCGGCGTGTCCGATAACCTGGCTATCCTAAAAGCCAACGAACGAGCCAACGCCTTGGGGCTGGACGCCATCTCGACGGGAATGAGCATTGCCTTTGCAATCGAGTGCTTTGAAAATGGGATTCTCACAGAGGCCGATACGGGCAGGTTGGCCTTTCGCTGGGGCGACGCCACCACCATGCTGCGCGCCGTAGACCTCATCGCCTCGCGGCAAGGCTTTGGCGACGTACTGGCCGAAGGCGTACATCGCATGGCCGCCCGCTTTGGGCCTGAATCCCAGCCATTTAACCTGACTGTCAAGGGCCAGGAACTACCCATGCACGAACCACGTCTAAAGCCGGCCATGGGCGTGGGCTATGCCGTGGCGCCCGTGGGGGCCGATCACATGATGAATATGCACGATACTGCCTACCTGCGCCACGGCGATTGGCAGGATCGGGTGAGTTCGGCCGCAGGCAGACCCATCAAGCCCCTTGACCGCGCGGCCCTCGATGAGCACAAGCTTGAAGTCTTTTACCACGAAGTCAATTTTATGCACTTTCACGACTGCGCCCTGATCTGCCAGTTCTATTGTTATGACTATCTGCAACTGGCCCAAGCCTTGTCCGGCGTCACCGGTGTCGATTATAGCATCCACGAGATGTTGGCCATCGGCGCACGGGCACAAACCCTAGCTCGCCTGTTCAACCTGCGTGAAGGGTTCACCGCCGACGACGACCGCCTGCCTCGCCGGGTGATGACCGCCTTTGAAGAGGGACCCATCGCCGGCAGCGGGATTTCGGACGAGGATTTTGCCTGGTTCAAGCGCCGCTTCTACGAGCGCATGAAGTGGGACCCGAACACCGGCGAACCAACTGCCGAGTGCCTCCGTGCGCTGGAACTGGACAAGCTCCTCAGTTCATAGCGAACAGCCCATGCCGAAGCAAAACGCCCTGGAGAATTGGATCTCTCCAGGGCGTTTCAATTGCCTGTTGCCTGGTCTATGCCGAGTCCAACACCCGGGCATAACACACCCCAGCCGTCCCCGGACCTGAATGCACTCCGAGCGCAGGCGACAGCTCGGCAACAAGCGACTCGGCGCAGTCGATTCGCTCTTCAACCATCTGTTTCAGCATTGCCACCTCTTGTGGCGCTGCGGCATGCACATAAGCAATGCGGATCTTGCCCAATCGGTTCGCCGCACTTTCGACCCTATTGACAATGGAGCGATAGGCTCGGCTCCGGCTGCGAGCCTGACCCAAAGCCACAATTTCGCCCTCTTCCATCCCGATCAGCGGCTTGATATTCAGCAGGCTGCCCACCAAATGCGTGGCCCGGCCAATGCGCCCACCCATGTACAGGTAGCGCAAGGTATCGGCCGTCTGGATCATCGCGCTGGTCGGGATCAAGGCCTTGACCCGCGCCACAATATCGGGAAGCGAAAGACCCGCCAAAACGTCGCGCGCGGCCTGTACGACCATCCAGCCCTGGCACATCGACACGTTTAGGGAGTCTATGACCTCAATCCGAAGATTGGGCAAGCGCTCACGCAACATCGACTGCGCCACACACGCCGCCTGATACGCACCGCTGCCCTTGGAGGTCATGTGGATGCTCACAATCCCCTCCATGCCCTCTTCGGCCACCTGCTGATACAGGGCCACATAGTCGCCGGGGCCAGGGCTTGCCGTGCGGGGCAGTTCAGTGGCGCTGGTCAGCCATTGATAAAAGGGGCTTCGTTGGATAGTGACCAGATCGCGCAGCACCTGTTCACCGCGATGAATATAGTAAGGCACCCAACGGATGCTGAGGGAATCGAGGAGGGATTCGGGAATGCTAGCACAGCTATCGGTTACTATCGCAACGCGAGACATCGTTGACTCCTTGCCCGCGCCTGGATGGACCATATGAACCCCACACACTCTTGCCCGTCCAGGTGCGCTATCCCTGAAGACCCCAGAATTGTACACGAAAGCGCGCCAAGAAGCAAGTTGGCACAACGATCCGATCCAGATTGTGAACCGTCCCCAGTGCCTTGTGCCTTGTCGAATCGGTTCGTGGTTTGACAGCCCGGTCATTGGCTGATACAATAACAGCACAGTCGCCGCTTGGGACGCAGGCCATCGCTGAGCGCAAAGGAGGCAGATCCATGACCCAGAAAATGCAGACCGACGTTCTGATCGTCGGAGCAGGTACCAGCGGATCCTATCTCGCCTGGCGCCTTGGCCAGCGCGGTGTGCGGGTGCTCGTCTTGGAAAAGAAACGCCTTCAGGACTTGGGACACGACCTCGACATATTTCACATGGACGAGGTCCGTTTTGACCAATTTGGCGTGCCCCACCCCACAGGCGATGAGTTGATCGGCCACTTTGCCACAGGTCTGGCCTGGTCGCCTGACCTCCAGATCTCAAATCGGGTCGACTATGCCTTCTACGTCATGCCCAAGCCCTCGTTCCACCAGCGGCTGCACACCTATGTGCTTGAATCGGGTGGAGAGATATGGGAACGTACCAAGGTCACGCAGGTTCTCATCGAGGAAAACGCTGTGGTGGGCCTTGGCGCCGAGCGCGAAGGGGAAGCCTGGGAACTGCGTGCCCCTCTCGTGGTCGACGCCTCGGGCATTGACGGCGCCGTCCGCACGCGTCTGCCCAAAGACCTGGGGATCGAGATCGACTCGATCACAGCCGACGATACGCTCTATGTCTGTCTCGAATTCCGTGAGGATGTAGGCGAGGGGTATCCCAGCGGGCTGAACTTTTATCCCTTCCACAAAGCCTTCTGGAACCCCAGCCGTAATGGCGGCTCGATCCTGGGCATTGGCCAACCGGGCAGTTTTGACACAGCCTGGCAGAAACACGCCGAGTGGCGCGAGGAGTATTTCGGCGATCCCGGCCGGGTCGTGCAGCGCAAACAGGGCCGTACCCCGTACCGGCGCTCACCCTATTCGCTGGTTGGCAACGGGATCATGGTCGTTGGCGACGCGGCCTTTCAAACCAAGCCCTTCTCTGGCGAGGGTGTCACCTCATCCTTCACAGCCTGTCAGATCGCCGCCGAGGTAGCCGTCAACGCTCTTCGCTCCGGCACTGCCAACCGAGAAGCGCTGTGGCCCTACAACGTGGAATATTTCCGCGACCAGGGCGCCAAATTCGCTTCCCTTTTCGTCCAACTGCCGGCAGCAGCCGAGCTCTCCCGCCAGGAAGTCGATTTCCTCTTTCAAAACAACCTGATCTTTAGCGGCGAGGACTTTCGGCAGATGAACCTCAACTACGAGACCGAAATGTCGACCGCCGGCACGATATCGATGGCTGCAAAATTGCTGTGGGGAGTAGCGCGAGGACGATTCTCCATGGCCAGCCTCCAACGACTCCTGCATGTGTCGGCCACCGCCGCCAAGATCAAGGCCCTGTATCAACGCTACCCTGAGGATCCTTCCCTCTTTGGAGCCTGGGTCGTCGAGGCCCGATCCCTGTGGGGCGAGTCATAGGTCTGAAATCTTGTAGAGGAGGATCCCATGAGCGAAATGAACACCAACCCAGTTGAATCAGTGGAATGGGTCCGGTTGCGTTCGGGGCGGCAAATCGGCATCCGTCCCATCCAACCGGATGACGCACCCAGGCTGCAGGCCCTTTTTGAGCGTCTGTCGCCCGAGAGCGTCTTTCTGCGCTTTTTGGGTACGCGTAAAACACTGACCGACCAAGATGCCGAGCGGTTGGTCCACGTCGACTATGATCGCCGGATGGCTTTCGTGGCCCTGTTAGATGACGGCCCCGAGGAGATCTTGGTGGCTGTAGCCCGCTACTCGGCCATCGCCGACAGCGACCCGCTCGAAGCTGAGGCGGCCGTCATTGTTGAGGATAGTTTCCAGAATCAAGGTCTGGGTACCCTGATGCTCGTACGCTTGTCCACCTATGCACGCCAACACGGCATTCAGCGCTTTTGGGCGGCCGTGCACCACAGCAATTCCCGTATCTTGCGGTTTCTCAGGAGCAGTGGGTTGCCCATGGAAAAGAGCCTTGAAGAAGGCATCTGGGATATCCACGTAAGCCTTGTCGACGAGCCATGACTTGGCCCGGTGTTGATGGCCACTGCGTCGACTTCCCTCAGCCCAAATTCGATCCGATGATTCTCGAGAGGCTGTCGATCCAATGGAGCAGCCGATGACCATGAGGCTCCATGGCCCCAAAAGCCTATCCAGTCAGATCACCCTGCGTTTCTTTGCTCTGATCCTGGTGACGGCAATAGCGGTGGGCGTGCCGTCGGTGCTGCTCATCCGCAGCCAATTCGAGCGGCAGGCCTGGGCGCAGATCCGCCAGGGTCTTCAGGCCACACAGGCGCTGTATGACGCCCGCGAGGCCGAATTGGAGGGGTTGGCCACCCTGATCACCCAACGCCCCACCCTGCAGCAACTCCAGCGGGATTGGGATGCTGTCGCCCTCCAGACCTATCTGGACACACTCCGCGAAGGTTCGGGCTTGGACCTGATTGTGCTGTGCGACACGCGGGGCCAGATCATGGCCGCGCCAGATCCCGGCGAACTCCAGCAGATCTGTTCCCTCAGCGCCTCCGCCAGTTTCTACGTATCGCCCGATGATTCTAAAACCCGTGCCTTGCTCGTGGCCGTCCAACCAGTGGATCAGGGCGCGGGCGCCGCTTCGGTGATCGTCGGACTGGATCTGAACGACGACCTGGCAACCGAAATGCACGACCAGACCGGCCTGGAACATACCATCCTCCTCGACGGAGGGCCGGTGGCCACCAGCTTTCCCGATCCACCTCCGCCCCCTGGTCCCGGCAATCAGGCGGCATCTCGAACCTTCCAGATGGGCGACCAGTCCTTTTTTGCCGCCTTGCTCCCCCTCGGTGAGTCAAATTTGGAGGTGGAAATCGCTCTCGATGTCAACGGAATTGTTGCTACCCAACAGAAAATGATGACGGTGCTGATCGTTGGCATTGGCGCCATCCTTCTGGCCACTTCCCTGTTTGGCGCGTTGCCGGCTCGTCGCATCAGTCAACCCCTCTCGCACCTGGCGCAAGCCGCCGATGCCATGAGCCAGGGTGACCTGTCTACGCCCATCGCCATCGAGACCGACATCCGCGAAGTGGCTCACGTCGCCCAGGCTCTGGAAAGCACCCGGGCCGATTTGCAAAACAGCGTGGCCGATCTGCGGCGCGAAAAGGATTGGGGAGACCATCTGTTGGCATCGATCGTGGAGGGCATTGTCACCCTCGATCGCCGTGGTTACGTCACCTTTTTCAGCCAGGGGGCCGAGCGGATCACAGGACTGAGCCGGGATCAGGTGTTAGGAACAAGCTGCGATCACCTGTTCGAGCCCTTGGAGACAGACGAACCCTTCAGCCGATTGATCCCGGCGCCTGGCCGCCGCCAAAAGATTCCGGTAGAGTTTCGAGACGGTCGACAGGCGATTCTGTCCGTCAGCGGCGCCCGTCTCGTGCCCCCCGAAGGCCACGATGCCCGGGTGGCATTGGTATTTCGCGACATCAGCGAAGAGGAAACCATGCATCGGCTGATGGGGCATTTCCTGGCCAACGTGGCCCACGAATTTCGCACACCGCTTTCGGCCCTGGCTGCGTCGGTCGAACTGTTAATGGATCAGGCCCCGGACCTGTCACCCGAAGAGCTGGGCGAGCTTTTGACCTCCCTTCACCTGGGGGTGTTGGGGCTTCAAACGCTCATCGACAACCTGTTGGCCAGTTCGAGCATCGAGGCCGGCCGGTTCCGGGTTCAATTTCGGCCCACCGATCTCAACGAGATCCTCGCCGACGCCATCCACACCATGCAACCCTTGTTGGAAAAACGGGGGCAGAGCCTGATCGTGCAGATCCCGGCATCGATCCCGACTTTACAGGCGGATCCCCGGCGCCTGAGCCAGGTTCTCATCAACCTGCTATCGAACGCGAGCAAGTACGGTCCCGACGACGCCGAGATCGAGATCGCCGCGGGCCTCGACGACTCGCATCTGCGGATCACTGTATCGGACCTGGGCCCCGGGGTTCCGGCCGATCAGCGCCAGGATCTATTCCGGCGTTTTATGAGTCCCGGCCGCGGCACCAGTCATGCTGAGGTAGGTGCAGGGTTGGGATTGTCGGTCGTGCGGGCTGTCATTGAGGCCCACGGTGGCGAAGTCGGCATCGACGACCGGCCCGGAGGCGGAGCCAGTTTCTGGTTTACCTTGCCCATCGAAGAGGCCTTGTGATCACCGGGAGCGACATTTCGTGAAAGCCTTGATCGTAGACGATGACCGCGTTCTGGCCGATGTGCTGGCCTTCACCCTCCGACGAGAAGGGTTCCAGGTCGTTCAGGCATTTGACGGAGAAGCTGCCTTGCAGCGGTGGAAGCAGGAGAACCCCGATCTGGTGGTCTTGGATGTCAATCTGCCGCGACTCGATGGGTTTGCCGTCTGCCGTCAAATCCGCGAGGCAGGCGACACACCCATTGTCCTATTGACCGTTCGAGGAGAGGAGGACGACATCATCTACGGGCTGGAAGCGGGTGCCGACGACTATATCACCAAACCGTTCAGCCCTCGTCAACTGGTGGCCCGGGCCAACGCCGTACTTCGCCGGGCCGGTCGTGTGACAACTCCGGCCCTACGTCAAGTCGGATCACTGGTGCTGGACTCCAGCCGCCGAGAACTGCGGACTGGCCACGGGGAACCGGTATCGCTCACTCCCCTCGAAAGCCGGCTGCTCGACTATTTGATCCTCAACGCCGGTCACGTGCTGACAGCCGAGGCGATCATCAGTCACGTCTGGGGCGTCGACGGCGGCGATCGCGATATGTTACGTCAACTGGTACGCCGCCTGCGAGGCAAGCTGAGCCTGGCCTACCAAAGCACAGACCCTGAGGTGAATGCCGACCACCAGGCGATGATCGAGACCGTACCCGGCCTGGGCTATGGGTTGACCGTACCTGTGCTGATGGACTCAGAGGATGGATCGTGAATAACGATCCCGACGGCCTCAGGGGAAGAGTGACAGCCGAATTGGAGCTGCCCACAGCTCCGTCGGCGACCGCCCGATTTTTCCAGGCAGTGCAAGGCCTCTTGAAACGGGTTCACGTGGGCAAAATCGCCCTGTTCACCCTCAGCCTGTTCCTGTTTATCCTGGCGATTTACCTGATGAAGGAAGGGGCGCGGGCCATCGCTCCCCTCATCCGCAGCCAGTTTTCAGTCACCAATGCAGCCAACAGCCTCGGCTTTGGTTGGCTGTTTGCCTATGTCATCATGAGCGGCTCGCCGGTAGCCGCTGCCTCTCTGACCTTCTTTGATGCAGGCGTCGTCGACGAATTGGGCGCTTTTGCCATGATCACCGGCAGCCGCCTGGGAGCCAGCTTTATCGTCCTGTTTCTCGGCTTTCTCTACATCCTGCGGGGACGAGACCGAGTCAACAGCCTGAGCATGGGCCTGCTGTCCCTCCTCGTAACCGGCACGACCCACCTGCTCAGCCTGCCATTGGGCGCTTTTCTCCTTACCACAAACGCCCTCGATGTGGTGCAACTACGGTCGGATGCACTGCTCAACTCGGTCTTTGACGCAGTCATCGAACCGATCTCGTCGGCAATCGGCGGCCTGTTGCCCGAATGGGCCGTGTTCGTTGCCGGACTGGGCATAATCCTGATCAGCTTTAACCTGTTCGACCGCTGCCTGCCTGATATGACCCTGAAAGAGAGCCAGGTGGGACACGTGTCACGTCTCGTCTACCGCCCGGGTGTCATGCTCCTTCTGGGCGCGGTGGTGACCATGATCTCCATGTCGGTCAGTCTCTCGTTGAGCATCCTTGTCCCGCTCAGTCATCGTGGATTCATTCGCCGTGAAAACGTCATCCCCTACATCATGGGTGCCAACATCACCACCTTTATCGACACCCTGTTGGCGGCTGTGTTGCTGAACAACCACCCGGCCTTTACCATCGTCCTGGTGGAGATGCTAAGCGTGGCACTCGTATCCATCGTCATTTTGACGTTGCTGTTCCAGCAGTACCAAAGTGCGATGCTCTCCTTTGTGGGCTGGGTAACCTGCAGCAATCGGAACCTGTTTTTTTTCATGGGCGTCATTCTGGTGATACCCATCCTTCTGATGCTGATATAGCCGGTCATCGGGGCTAACCCAAGGCGTGATCTGGCGCCAGAACAGGTCACATGGGTCCCGATCCAAGATGATAGGGAGTTTTATGGACGGGCAAAGCGAAAAACCAATGCATTTCCTTCTAGCATCCAGCGATTTCTCACATTCACGGACGATGTTGCACCTTGCTGCTCCACTGGCACAATCGGCTCATGCCGCTGTCACGCTGCTGACTGTCTCTCGGCATGCCCCAGCAAGCGACGTGGCAGACAAGAGTCTGCAACATGCCCAAGAATGGCTGCGCCCTGAACCGCCGATGTTGCAGACCCGTGCACGAACGGGGCAGTTCGCTCGAGAGGTTCTCCGCGAGGCCCGCAGCGGCGATTACGATTTGCTCCTGGTAAGCGAAGAGCAGGAGCAAACTTCAGTCCACCGTTCCGAACACTCGGCTGTGATTCAGGTAGCCGAGCGGGCGCCCATTCCCGTCCTCGTCGTCAAAGGAGCCGTCGGTTCAGTGCGGCGCATCCTTCTGTGCGATAGTGGCGGCCCCAGCCCTTCATTGGTTGAACGCTTTGCTCACCTGGCCCGACTATTTTCGGATGTAGAAACAATGACCGTGTTGCACGTCATGTCACAGATCAGCGCCTGGCCCAAAGTTCCCGACGACCAACTCAGGGCCAGCGCCCAGGAATTAATTGCCGCCCACAGCCCCGAAGGGGAGATGCTCGAGCGAGATCTCGCGTTTTTGCGCGAAATGGGCTTTGCAGCCTTGCCCCAGGTCCGCCACGGCCTGGTCATCGACGAGATCTTGGCCGAAGCCCGGAGCGGCGCCTACGATCTCGTCGTGATCGGCATGTGCGGCGCCAGCCGGTGGCAGCGCGTTTTGCTGGAAGATCAGTGTCAGCCCATCGTCGCCCATGCGGACCGTTCGGTGTTGGTGCTTCGCTAAGGCTGCCCGAGTGGTTGGCTCGATCCTGCGTGCATTCGTTGGCCGCCCCCCCATTGGACAGGATTGGGTTGGCCCCCATTGCTGAAGCTGTCGGAGATGGGTAGGGGAAATTCGCATCTGGAGAATTTTCCACCGACTTTTCACAACCTGCAGAGCGTCCTTGATCGAACGGGCCGAACGTGATACAATGAACCCACGATCCCTATGGGAGTTTCTGAGGAACCGGAAGAAGAGAGGGTATGCACCATGGACACGGTACGGCACGGTTGGCGGCCCACAGACTTGCGCTTTGTGGTCGATGCCCTGGTGCCCGAACGCCCTGATCCCGACCATCTGGTTAACCTGCTCCAGGAAGATGCTTCGCTGCTCCGGGCCATGCTGGAAGACGACCGGTTGTTTCATCGCTTGATGGACAAGGACGATACCACAGATCAGGTTTCGCCGATGTTTCTCTTTCGGGTGTTGCTGGTGCGTGCGCGGCGCGATATCGAACGCGAGTTGCATGCCTGTGAGCAACGCACCATCGAGCAGACGGCCCTGTCCGACGGCCATCGCATCATCGCTATGCTGGGACGCGACGACGTGCGGGAGTATCTCGCCCGGCTTTTGGCGACTTTTACCCACATTGAAACGGAAACCATTCCTATTCGCATCCGAGATGGGATCTCGCGCCAAATCCGCATCAATGATCTGGATATCGATAGTCTGCTCCTCTACAGCAAGGTTGTGAAACCCGAATATCGCTTTGGGATCTACCGCCGCATTGCCGACGCTTGCCTGTTCCTCACCGGCGTTCTCCCCGAGTACGTTGAGCCCCATCGCTTTTACCCGGCTTTGCCAGAACCCCGGTATCGGCTGGCCAGCACGGCCTTGCCGAGTCTGGAAGACCTGGAGGGTTATGGACGCACATTTTATCGAATGGCAGCCGAACACCCTCAGGCTCAGCAACACGCCCTGACTAAAGTCCTATCCACGTTGTCGGAAGAGTTTGTGCTGGCCGAAAAACCCCTGGCTTTTATCGCCCAGCGATACCTGGCGCGCCACCGGCGGCGACTGTTTCCCATCTAACACTTTCAGACCCAGCTATCAGGGAAGAAAAAAACCACGGCCCAAGGGATCGCCCAATCTCGCAGGAGGACAGCCATGATCCAAGATCTTGTACGCATCAACCGCAGCTACCGTCGCTTCTACCAGGAAGCCGCCATCGACATCGAGACTCTGCGCGGCCTGGTGGACCTGGCCCGTTTGTCGGCCTCAGGAGCCAATCGGCAACCTCTCAAGTTTTACCTTTCCCATCGACCCCAGACCAACGCCTTGATATTCTCACGGTTGGCCTGGGCCGGCTACCTCAACGACTGGCCTGGCCCGGAGGAGGGCGAGCGACCGGCTGCCTACATCATCATCCTGGGCGACAAGGAGATCAGCGCGAACTTTGGCGTCGATCATGGCATCGCCGCCCAGAGCATTTTGCTGGGCGCCGTGGAGCAGGGACTCGGCGGGTGCATCCTTGCTTCGGTCCAACGCGACGAGCTGCGCCAGGACCTCCAAATCCAAGAGCGTTACGAGATCCTGTTGGTGTTGGCTCTGGGCAAACCCAAAGAGATCGTAGCCATCGATCCGGTGAGAGCCGATGGGGATATCAAATATTGGCGCGATGAGTGTGGAGTACATCACGTACCCAAGCGCTCCCTGGACGATCTAATTGTGAGCTAGGCCTTGGCCCCGCCGACCACAGATTCCCGACGAGAAACCCTGATCGGTATCGCTCTGGTCAATGTCGCCACACTGGCCTGGGCCACCAACATGCTGTTGGGCCGCTATTTGCGGACCGACATTGGCCCCATCACCCTGGCGGCTGCTCGCATGGCCATCGCGGCCATTCCTTTTGCCTGGTTGCTGCACCGCCGCCCGCCGGAGGACCGGCGGATGAAGCCTGACCCTGGCTGGATGCTGGCCATGGCTCTGTGCGGTGTGACCCTCTTTGGCCCCACCCTCTACCTAGGCTTGCGCTACACCACTGCGGTGAACGCCACCCTGATCAACGGGTTTGGGCCGATCATCACGGGGTTTCTCAGCTTTGCCCTGATCCACGAGCCCATGTCGCGCCGCCAGTTGGCTGGCGCCCTGGTTGGCCTGGCGGGTATCGCCGTCTTGATCACGGGCGGCTCGACGGCCACCTGGCGGTCTTTGCAGATCAACATCGGCGACCTTATCGTGCTGGTGGCCATTGCCCTGTGGGGCTTGTACTCGGTTCTGGCGCGACGGGTCATGCGCCACCGATCGGCGTTATCTGCCTCGGCCTTTTCCGCCTTTCTGGGCTTGCCCTTGTTGCTGGTCGGATCTGCCTGGGAACTCCAGGCCCTGCCGATGAGCCTCACCGGGCGCCTTGTGCCCTTCGTGGTCTACATCGCCCTGGTACCCACCGTGATCGGGATGTTGGCGTGGAACGAAGGGGTGCGCCGGCTTGGCTCCAGCGGCGCCATGGTCTTTTACAACACCATGCCTCTCTATGGAGGGCTCTTGGGCGCCCTGCTCTTGGGAGAGACCGTAGGCCCTGCCCACCTCCTCGGTGGCGCACTCATCATCAGTGGCGGTCTGTGGGCAGCGCGCAGCGCGCCCGCCCGGTCGAGAAGCTGATCGCCCAGCCAACAGCCAACGCGTCACTGAAATCACCTCATGCCCCTGGCAAAGATGGGCGCCTCTCTTGCCTCCTCGCAGGCACCCCGCTCACCCAAGCCGAGCCAACAACGGCGACTCGCGCCACTGCCCTAACATTATGTCACGTACCCCT
>CAZNQW010000056.1:0-18295 GCA_964575225.1 uncultured Anaerolineaceae bacterium
AATGAGCGGTGACTGGAGTTCAGACGTGTGCTCTTCCGATCTGGCTGTGGACCTGAACGTGATGCTTTATCCACCGCTCCGGAACGCAGCCGGGCGCTCCCAGGTCTCGGTCACACTGGAGGGCGAGGGCACCATCCAGACGGTGATCGACGCCTTGGTGGTCCAGTTTGGCCCGCAGTTTCGGCAGCAACTCTACGACGATCAGGATCGTATCGTTCCGGCCTGGTCGGTGTTTCTTAATTCACATCCGGTCCAGCTCAACCGTCCAGAGCACCTGAACACCCCCGTTCAGGACGGGGATGAACTGGCCTTCATACTCAATATCGCGGGTGGATAAGCCAGAGTCCGGCCCACAGGAATGCCACTGGGGGGTCGTAAACCAATGGAGGGTACAATCATGGCAACGATTCACGTGCCATACGGCGTCAAGGGCAAGATCGATTTCGAGATGCCCGATCACCACCTGGTGTTGGATACCGACGTTCCATTCCCCGACGAAATGCCGGATCTGGAGCAGCGGATCCTCGATGCGCTGGACAACCCGGTCGCCGGGCCGTCGTTTTCCGAGCGCTTGAAAGATGCCCGCGACGTGGTCATTCTCCACGACAACTTTGCGCGCCTGACCCCTGCCTGGAAAATTCTGCCTCCCATTCTCAAGAAAATCCAAGATGCGGGCAAAAAAGCCTCGATCCTGGTCGCCAGCGGCCTGCTGCGCGAGATGAACGAGGCCGAACTCCAACGCAAGTTCGGCGATGAAATCCTGGCCTCGGGCGTGCCGATCTATCAGAGCGTCGCGCGGTCCCGATGGGATTTCGAGTGTGTGGGGGTAACCAGTTACGGAACGCCTATTAACATCCATCGCCGCTTGCTGGAAGCGGACCTCAGCCTGGCTGTGACCATGACCCAAGCCACCCTGTGGGGCTATGGCGGCGGAGGCAGCATGATCCTGCCCGGCGTGTGTTCGTTTGAAACTATCGAGTGGAATCACCGGCTGATGACTAGCCCCTCCTCGGGTGTGGGTTACGAGCCGCCGCTCAACCGGCTGCGGGCCGATATCGAAGAGGCCTGCCTCATGTCGGGGTTGGATATGTCCCTGCTGGGCTTGTTCAACCCAGCCATGGGCCTCATTGACGTCACGGCTGGAGAGACCATCGCGGCTCACCGCGCCTCGGTGGCCAAGTATCAGAAGCACTATGCTTATGATCTGAACAAGATCCCCGGTGGGCAGCTCGATGTGGCCATCAGCGGCAGTTTCCCGGGCGACCGATTTTATGCCCATTCTTGCTGGCCCATTGCCAACCTCGACTATTTTGTGCGCGAGGGCGGTACCATCATCATCGCCACCCCAGCACCCGGTGGACTGGCCCACTATAGTTATGCCAAGGACTATATGCCGCCCACCAAAGAGTCTCTGGCCCGCCTGTACCAGGATGTCTTTTTTGGAGTGCAGGAACTGTGGCACTCGTGTCTGTGGATGCCCATCATCGAGGTCATGGCCAAAAAGAACGTCATCGTCGTTACCGAGCCGGAGCGCGTGGCCGATTTTGCCTCGGTTCAGGTGCCCGCCGTCGATTCGCTGGACAATGCCTGGGAAATGGTGCAACAGCGCTACGGACCGAACATGAAGGTGGGCAATTTCCCGTATGGCAAGTGGATTGTCCCCTCAGAAATGCCGATCAAGGAATTCACCGGCCGGCGCATGTAGGACGCCTCGGCCAAAGGATGGGTGTTATGAAACTGAGATTCGAGCAGGCGGTGTTGGGCTTGTTGGAAGGGGCCATCGACGTTCATATCCATTCGGCGCCCGACATCTATACGCGCATTCTGAACGACATCGAGTTGGCGCGGCAGGCCCAGGAGATGGGCATGCGGGCCATTGTCGTCAAGAACCATTTTGCCCCCACGGCGGGCCGCGCCGCCCTGGCGACTGCCGAGACCGGGTTCCCGGTTTTTGGCGCGGTGGCTCTGAACCTGAGCGTGGGGGGCCTGAATCCCCTGGCTGTGGAGATTGCCCTGAAGATGGGGTCCAAGATCGTGTGGTTGCCCACGCTTCATGCAGCCAAGTTCCTGGAAAACAAGAGCCACGTCAAAAACCTATCGCAGGCCCTGGGTGAGGATTTGAAGGGCATTTCCCTTCTAGAAGCCGATGGCAGCCTCAAAGCGGAAATGGGGGCCATCCTGGATCTGATCGCCCAGTGGGATGTGATCCTGGCTACCGGCCACATCAGCATCGACGAAGCCCGGGCGGTGGTGCCTGCAGCAGCAGCCCGGGGTGTCAAAAAGATCGTAATTACCCATCCGCTGGCTAGTTTTGTCAACTATTCAGTCGACGAGATGAAAGAGATGCTCGATCTGGGCGCCACCTACCTGGAGCACGTCTATAACGATACCACCCGTCAGGTGGGGCACCCGATCCCGATCCGGGCGCTGTATGACGGCATCAAGGCCCTCGGCGCCAAACACTGCATCATGTCCACCGATGCGGGCCAATGGCTGAACCCGGTGCCGGTGCAGCAGTTTGGCATCTATATGCAGGATATGCTCAACTTGGGTCTGACGGAGGGCGAGATCCGGGTGATGACCGCGGACAATCCAGCCAAAGCGTTGGGCCTGTAAGGGACCGAAAGCGTGTGAGGAGTGGGGCGATGGGTGCAAAGATAGGGTTTGTCGGATTGGGTCAGATGGGCAAATGGATGGCCCTGAACCTGGTCCAAGCCGGGTTTGATGTCACCGTCTATGACATCGACGCTGGGGCGGTCGGGTTCCTGACCAAAGAGGGAGCCCGCTCGGCATCTACCCCCGCTGAGATGGCCGCCGGGGTGGATTGGTTGCTGTTGAGCCTGCCCAACACCACCATCGTGGAAAAGGTGATTTTGGGCGAGAAGGGAGTCTTGCAGGGTGCCAACCCCGGCTTGATCCTGATCGACCTGGGCACGACCAGCTATGGCGCCACCCTTGACTTTGCACGACAGTTGGAGGACAAGGGCATTCGCTTTGCCGATGCGCCCGTATCGGGCATGGAGGCCCGCGCCAAGGAGGGTACGCTGACCCTCATGTATGGCGGCGATGGGGATCTGTTCGACGAAATCCGGCCCGCCTTTGAGCCGTTGGCCAGCAAGATCCTCAACATGGGACCGGTGGGCAGCGGTCAGCTCACCAAGCTGATCAATCAATTACTATTCAACATCAGCGCCGCAGCCATCGCCGAGGTCCTGCCCATGGCCGTCAAGCTGGGGCTGGACGCCGAAAAGGTGCTGGAGGTGGTCAACAGTGGAACGGGGCGAAGCTGGGCCGCCGAGTTCTTTGGACCGCGCATCCTCGATGGCCTGTTTCAGGACGGCTATCCCCTCAAGCACGCTTACAAGGACATGATCAGCGCTGCCGAAATCTGTGCCCATCAACAGATCCCCTTGCCGATGGTCCACGCGGCCACCACCACCTACCAGATGGCGCTGCTTCAGGGCCTGGGCGACGAGGACAAGGGCGCCATGATCAAGGTGTTTGAGCAATTGTTGGGCGTCGAATTTCGCAGACGAGAATAAAAAAGCCGCGCCTTCCCCTGTTTCAGGGCAGGCAGTGGGGGAGTTGAATTGGATATGGTGGAACACCGAGGCAGTTCCCAGGATATTACCGAGGCCTATTACCGAGGTTTGATGCACTCGGTGGGCTATCGCCGCGAGGATCTGGACAAGCCCCAGATCGCTGTGGTGAATTCCTGGACGGACGTGAATCCGGGGCACCAGCCGCTCAAGGAGTTGGGCCAGCGCGTCAAGGAGGGGATCTGGGCCGCCGGAGGCTCGCCTTGCGAGTTCATGGTGCCCGCACCCTGCGATGGCATGGCTCAGGGACCGGGCATGCACTATATTCTGCCCCAACGCGATCTGATCGCAGCCTCTGTTGAGGCCATGGTCCGCGCCCATGGGTTCGAGGGGATGGTCATGCTCGCCTCGTGCGACAAGATCATCCCAGGCATGTTGATGGCGGCGGCGCGGCTGGATCTGCCCACCGTCTTTTTGACGGCTGGGGCCATGTTGCCCTGCCATCTCGACGATCGGGTGGTGGTTACCTCGGATTTAAAAGAGGCCATCGGCGAGCGTCGCAATGGCAAGGTCGACCACGAACAGTTTCTGGACTGGCAAGAGTGTTTTTGCGCCTCGCCGGGTACCTGCTCGATGATGGGTACGGCCAACACCATGGGATGTTTTCTGGAAGCTACGGGATTAGCGCCCTTTGGCTCGGCCACCATGTTAACCTTTGACGCGGCCAAACTCCGTCAGGCGCGAGACGTGGGCGAGCGGGCGGTGGCCCTGGTCGAGGGTCACGGCAACTTTTCCTCTGTGCTCAACCGTTCCACCTTGGAGAACGGCATCAAGTCGGTGTCGGCCTCGGGGGGGTCGACCAATGCCGTGCTGCATTTGATGGCCCTGGCCAATCGACTCGGCGTGGACCTGGACCTTGGGCAGTTCGACCAGATCCAGGCTTCAGTACCACTGGTGGCCAAGTTCAAGCCTTCCTCTCCTTACAACCTCACCGACTATCACCAGGCCGGCGGTGTGTTGACGTTGCTCCAATCCATTCGCGACCATCTGGATCTTGATGCGCGGATGGCGATGGGTGGCACTCTGAGTGAGTGGCTACGTTACGCACCCGCTCCCGATGGCCGCATCATCCGGCCGGCGGCCGAGCCGCTGTCGACCGACGGCAATTTCGCCATCCTTCACGGCAACCTCGCGCCCCAGGGAGCAGTGGTCAAAAAGAGCGGCATTGAACCCGAGATGATGGTCCACACTGGGCCTGCCGTGGTGTTTGATTCTGAAGAGGAGGTGCGAGAGTATCTGCTCGACAAGCCGGTTCAGCCCGGTTCGGTGCTGGTGGTTCGTTACGAAGGCCCCAAGGGGGGCCCGGGCATGCGCGAGCTGTCGATCCCGGCAGCGATGTTGGTCGGCATGGGATTGCACACCTCCGTGGCCATGATCACCGATGGACGATTCTCAGGCGCCACCCGCGGGCCGTGCGTGGGCCACATCTGCCCCGAGGCGTGGGACGGGGGGCCCCTGGCCTACGTTCGGGATGGGGATTTGATCGAAATCAATGTGCCGGAAAAGCGGCTCCGGCTTTTAGTGGGTGAAGGAGAATTGGAGCAGCGGATGCAGTCTCCGCCGAGCCGTCCACCCCATCCGGCGCCGGGGATGTTGGCGGCCTATCGTGAAGGTGTCGGCGGGGCAGATACCGGCGCTGTGTGGCTTTGAGTTGTCTTTGGCCGCAGGATTGAGCGCGCGCCGGTGTAGGAATGAGCCACATCTGCCAAGTGAGTTGGCGCTCTGTCGGCTGGGTAAGAATGGGAAAGGAGGTGGTGCACTCATACCGATAGGGAGGATGCCTTTCAAAGGTGCGGTTTTCTACTATTAAAGGAGGTGTAAAACCCATGGGGGAAGGTGAGTTCTACAAAGCAAAAAGCCTTCAAGAAGCATGCGATCTGCTCGCCCAATTCGGGGGCAAAGCCAAGCTCCTGGCGGGCGGAACCGATCTCATGGTTCTGATGAACCGAGGGCTCGTGACTCCGGGTGTGTTGATCTCCATTGGTGACTGTGGGCTAAACTACATCAAAGAGGTGGATGGCAAGCTGGTGATCGGTGCAGCCACACCTCA
This sequence comes from uncultured Anaerolineaceae bacterium, assembly GCA_964575225.1. GTDB lineage: Bacteria > Chloroflexota > Anaerolineae > JAAYZQ01 > JAAYZQ01 > CAZNQW01. The sequence goes on from CAZNQW010000056.1 coordinate 5,650, forward strand.
TGCCGAAATTGTCCGTTCGGCGTTGGTGCAGGCCAAGACACCGCTTTTGGCCCAAGTCATCCAAACCATTGGCTCCCCGGCGATCCAGAATGTGGGAACCATCGGCGGCAACCTGGCCAATGCTTCGCCCGCGGCCGATTCGGCGGCTGCTCTATTGGCCTTGGGCGCCAGCCTTGTGTTGGCCTCGGCCAAAGGGGAGCGCACGGTGGCGGTGGCCGACTTTTTCAAAGGGCCTGGCGAGACGGTTTTGGCAGCCGGTGAGATGATCAAAGAGGTCATCGTGCCGGCGCAGACCGCCGACACCAAATGGGCCTTTCGCAAGATCGGCAAGAGGCGTGCCGACGTCTGCCCGACCATCTCGATGGCGGTCGCAGCCCAGATGGACGGCAAGCAGTGCAAGGCTGTTCGCATCGCTGTCGGGTCGGCAGCGCCTACCCCGCTCCTGTCCAAGAAGGCCTCCGAAATGCTGGCAGGCAAGGCCCTGGACGAGGGTCTGGTGGCCCAGGTGGCTGCGGCAGTGGCGGGAGAGACCAGCCCCATCGACGATGTGCGGGCTACGGCATGGTACCGTCGGCGCGCCAGTGAAGCTCTGGTCAAGCAACTGCTTGGCGAGATAGTCGGGTAGAGGGGGAGGTCAATCGATGTATACACTAGAACTAACCGTAAATGGTGTGGGGTACAGGGTCGAGGTCGAGGCGTCGACCAATCTGTTGGAGGTCTTGCGCGACAAGCTGGGCATCACCAGTCCCAAGGTCGGCTGCGAGACGGGTGACTGTGGCACCTGCTCGGTCATCATGAACGGCAAATTGGTCAAATCGTGCATCACCAATGCACTGATGGCCCAAGGGGCCGATGTTCTGACGGTCGAAGGTTTGGGCCGGCCGGGTGAATTGCACCCCTTGCAGAAAGCTTTTCACGAGTACTATGCCGCCCAGTGTGGTTTTTGCACACCGGGTATGATTCTGGCGGCCAAGGCGCTGCTGGACGAGAATCCCAACCCGACACGGGATGAGGTCAAAGAATATCTGTCCGGCAACCTGTGCCGCTGCACCGGCTACGTCAAGATCGTGGATGCGGTCATGGCGGCTGCGGAAGAGATGAGGAGGTAAGCCGATGGCACTCAAGGTTGTCGGTCAGCGAGAAAAGCGCTACGACGGACTGGCCCACGTTTCCGGCGAGACTCGGTTTGTTGACGACGTCATGCTCCCGGGAATGTTGTGGGTAAAGGCCTTTCGTAGCCCTGTGTCAAAAGGCACGATCAAAAGCCTCGATACCTCGGCCGCCGAGGCCCTGCCGGGGGTCGCAGGTGTCATCACTGCCAAGGATGTCCCCAATAACTGCTACGGCTGGGGCGGCGATCAGCCGGTGCTGGTTGCCGAAAATATCCGCTACATGGGCGAGGCCATTGCTGCCGTAGCAGCGGTCAATGAAGACGTCGCAGCCAAGGCCGTGTCTCTGATCAAATGTGAGATCGAAGAGGAAGAACCACTCTTTGATCCCCGCGATTCGTTAAAGGAAGGCATGCCGCTGGTTCGCCCAGAGGGGAACCTGTTCCTGTTTGCCGGCCGCCCCTTCCGTCAGATCAAAAAAGGCGATGTGGACAAGGGCTTTGCCGAAGCCGATCTGATCGTCGAGGGTGAGTACTTTCACCCCTGGCTTGAGCACACCGCGCTCGAGACCCAGGTGAGTGTGGCGGTGCCCGAAGCCAGTGGCAAGCTTACCGTCTATACCTGCGGTCAGGCTGTCGCTTTGCAGTTGGGCCAACTGTGCGGCGTCCTGCAAATGCCCATGAACAAGGTCCGCTTCTTGGGCGGTACTGTCGGCGGCGGTTTCGGCGGCAAGAACGATATCCACGCTGACCACGTGACGGCACTGCTGGCCCTCAAGACCGGCCGGCCGGTCAAGTGGCGGTGGACCCGTGAAGAGGAACTGACGAGTTCCACGGCCCGCGGTTCGTGGCACATCCATATCAAAGATGGGGTCATGAAGGATGGCCGCATCGTGGCGCGCCAGATCAAGAGCATCCATGACGCCGGCGCCTACGTCTCGCTCAATGCCTATGTGGTCGACAAGCACAGCTTCCTGGTCACCGGCCCCTATGCCATTCCCAACGTCTATATCCAGGCATACTGCGCCTTCACCAACAAGCCGCCAGCGAGTTCAATGCGCGGATTTGGTGTCACACCTGCCACTTTTGCCATCGAAGTGCAGATCGATCGGATCGCCGAAAAGATTGGCATGGATCCTTGGGAGATCCGCTTTATCAATGCCATTCGCGAAGGCGATTCGACAGCCACCCGCCGCGTGCTCGACAGTGTGGCAGTGGTGGAGGTGATGCAAACGTTGGCCAAAACGGCGGGCGTGGAGCTTCCGGACAAGTTGATGTCCATGTCATCGGCAAAGAGGGGGTAGGGCCATGAAAAAGAAAGGTGTAGGCATCGCAATCGCGCTCTATCCTTGCGGGATGAGCGGTGGAGGAGATTCAAGTCAAGCCATTGTCAAAGTCAAAGCTGACGGATCGGTCGATCTGATCATCGGTTCGTGTGACATCGGGCAGGGCTGCAAGACGGTTCTGGCCCAGATGGCTGCGGAAGAGCTCGGCGTTAGCTATGACAAGGTGTCGGTGGTCAACACCGATACCGACGCGACGCCGATATGCTTTGGGACCTTTGCCAGCCGCGTGACCTTTGTGGCTGGCAATGCTACGGTGATGGCGGCGCAGGAAGCGCGTTCGATCCTCTTTGAGGTGGCAGCGGACGATCTGGAAGCGGCGCCCGAAGATCTGGTGGCAGCCGATGGCAAGATCTCGGTCAAGGGAGTGCCCGATCGCGCCATCGACTTTGCAGCCGTAGCTGGCAAGGCCAACTTTGCCATGCGCAAGTTGGTGGTGGGCCGCGGACACTATATGCGAGACGGTGTAGCGCCCGATCCCGAGACCGGCGAAGTGGATCCGTTTCCCACATTGGCCTGGGGGGCTGTCTTGGCTGAGGTCGAAGTCGATACCGAGACCGGCGAAGTCCAGGTCCTGAAACTGGTCTGTTCCTATGATATGGGCAAGGCCATCAACCCCATGCTTACGGAGGGCCAGATCGAGGGAGGCGCTGTGATGGGTCTGGGCGCGGCGCTGATGGAGAACATGTATCCCTTCTATCCCGGCCGGGGCTGGCAGCCCGAGTCGTTGCATGACTATGTCATTCCGACGGCGGTCGATGTGCCTGAACTCCAGGCCGCGATCTATGAATGCCCGTCGACCAACGGACCGTATGGCGCCAAGGGTATTGGCGAGATGACGGCTAACCCGCCTGCTCCCGCTATCGTGAACGCCATTCATGATGCCGTTGGTGTCTGGATTACCGAGCTGCCGATCACGCCCGAAGCTGTTCTCAGGGCGTTGGATGCCAAGGCAGCCTAACGAGTGTAGGAGTGCAGCGCCTTGTCCAAAGGCGCTGCACTTCCGTATTGAGGTCTCGGCGCGACAGATATCCAAATAATCGGGAATCGATAGTTGACAAAATGTGCCTTTTGTGATAGTCTGGCACACAGTAGGAAGATGGTCAACATGCTTTGGGTTCGTAATGCCATAGCCGCAAGCCGTTACACCGAAACCGGCGTTGGAGCCTGCATCCCAAGGAGGAGAAAGGAGGGATTGTTGCCAGATTTGGCAAGTCAACAGGAGGCCGCTACTGTACGGGTAATTGACAATCGCGTCCCATCAATATCCAAGGAAGGATAAAAAAGATGAGTGGTGAAACCAAGACAGTAGAACGCATACCCTTTCCGTTTGCCGTCGGTATCCTGGTTTGTCTGATTCTGATCCCAGGGTTGTTCTTGGGCAAGTGGAATTTCACGACGTGGATCATATTCATTACCTGGGCCGAGTACTTTGTGTTTGGCGCCACGCCGGCTGCCTGGAAGAGAATGATTCCGAGCCTGGCGTTTGGGTCCGCGACTGCCGCATTGTGGGTGGCAAACTGGACGTTGTTCGAGAGCCTTTTCGGTACCAACTTCCAGAGCACCTTTGCCACATGGCTCATCCTCGGCGCCACCAACTTTATCTGGGTCACAGGACTGTGCTATGCCATTGCAAAGATCAAGCTGTTCCAGGATAACGGTCTGGCTTGTTTCAACGGCCTCACCCTGTTCCTGGCCGTTTGGTTCACGGGCAGTTTCCCGCAGGTCTTTGAAGCGGGAACCAGCGCGTATGTGCTAATCTTCTTTGCCTTTGTCTGGAACACCGTCATGTGTTGGCTCGGCTATGTGGCGGGGGTAATCAACATGTGGCTGACGTTCCCCAAGACAGTCAAGGCCTAGGTCGGCGCTGTACTGCCTTTGACGCGATACCCTGAGCTTGACCAGCATCAACCGACGCAATTAACCCGAGACTTTAGTCCGGCAGGGGGGCGCAGAGCCTTCGGGTGGCCCCCTGCCGGGCCTATTGCATTCGTGACCGTCCCTTGAGTCAGGTGGATGACCTTGCACGGCCCGGTGTGCCCGTTGTCGTAGAGGTCTAGCCCATTTGCTTCTGAATCGAAAAATGGTACAATGGTTGTACGCTATGGGCGTTGATCGATTATTGGTGCCATCGGAGCCCGAGCGCTTGTCGATTCTGGCTAGGCCGCGACAGTGATACCGTACTCTTGCCGGCATTTGTTCTCGCGCTTACTGCGGCAGTGCGGTGGTTGCTGTGAAATTGGTGGTGACCGAGATCCCTTTTAGGTGAGCGGTTTGTAATTCGATCAGATACACGACCGCCCAGGGTCTTGATGGTTGGTCGTTCACCTTTCAAGAGTGATAAATGATTGCAAAGGAGCCTGTACAGACATGAAAGCAGTTCGTTTGGTGGCCATTGGACAACCCCTCGAAATGGCCGAGCTTCCCATTCCCGAGATCGGTGATGGCGATGTGCTGGTCCGCGTCAAAGCGGCAGGCATCTGTCGTTCCGACGTGCACTATAAGGCAGGCACGTCGCCTGTTCGGTCGTTGCCGGTTACGCCCGGCCATGAAATCGCAGGCGTGATCGAAAAAGTCGGCGCCAACGTACGCAGCCTCGAACCGGGCGACCGGGTGAGCCTGCACTATTTGGTGACCTGCGGAGAGTGCGAATATTGCACAGCGGGCGCCGAGCAATTTTGTGTATCGGGCTCGATGCTGGGCAAGCACATCGACGGCGGCTATGCCGAGTTTGTCGCCGTTCCAGCCCGCAACGCGGTCAAGATGCCCGATGAGGTGCCCTTTGAACACGCGGCCATCATGATGTGCTCATCGTCGACCTCTTTCCATGGCCTGCGCAAGGGGCGCTTGCAAGCCGGCGAGCGGGTTGCCGTCTTTGGCCTGGGTGGGCTGGGCATGTCGGCCATCCAGTTGGCGCGGGCTATGGGCGCCCTGGAAGTCTATGCCGTGGACATCAACCCCAAGAAATTGGCTCAGGCTGCCAGTTACGGCGCCATCCCTATTGATGCCCAGAAGGGCGATCCCGTCGAGGAGATTTCGCGCCTAACCGGTGGTCGGGGTGTCCATGTGGCCTTGGAGGTGATCGGCTTGCAAGCGACCATGCGCCAGGCCGTGCGGTCGCTAGGGGTTCATGGGCGCGCTGTGATTGCCGGTATCTCCCGAGAGCCGTTCGAGGTCCATTCCTACGGCGAGTTGATGGGCAAGGAAGCCGAGATTATGGGCACCGACGATCACCTGCTGAGCGAGTTGCCGATCCTGCTCCAGTTCGCCCGACGTGGGATGCTCGATCTGAGTAATGTCGTCCAAAAGAGGATCCCCTTGGAGGCCGACGCCATCAATGAGACGATGGAAGCTCTGGAGCAATTTGGCGATACCGTGCGGACGGTAATTGTGCCATAATTGACCTGATTTGGGGCTGCCTATACCTCTTTTTGGGCTGAATGTGTGCAGGGGGCAGCCCTTCTGGCAGATTGCGAAATCGGAGGTAGGGACATGGAATTTGAAAAAGTGCGTCGCATGGCCATGATCGGGGCCGGAACGATGGGCTCTGGGATGTCGATGTGCTATTCTCAGGCAGGTTACGAAGTCGCCCTGTATGATACTCAGGCCGTCCAACTGGAGCGGGCTTTGACCCGCATTCGGAATAGTCAGGCCGTCTTTATTGAGGAAGAGATGCTGTCGGCCGAGGAGGCGGAGGCGGCGCGGGCTCGGATCTCGACCACTACCAGCCTGGCTGAAGCGTTGGATGGGGTGCAGTTCGTTTTGGAGGCCGCGCCCGAACGGCTCGATTTGAAACAGGTGCTGTTCCGTGAGATGGAAAGTCTTTGCCCCCCCGATACGATTCTGGCTACCAACACCTCCGGGTTGAGCATCACCTCCATTGCAGAGGCATGCCAATACCCAGAGCGGGTAGGCGGCCAGCACTGGGTGAACCCGCCCGAGATCTGCCCCCTCGTCGAAGTGGTACGGGGCGCCAAGACCTCCGATCACACGATGGATGTGATCTATCAGGTGACCGAAAAGCTGGGCAAGGTGCCGGTGCGGGTCGAAAAAGATGTGCCAGGCTTTGCCAGCAACCGACTCCAGTATGCCGTCCTGCGCGAGGCGCTGCACCTGGTGGCTGAGGGTATTGTCAGCGCCCAAGATGTAGACCGAACCCTCAGGAATGGTGTGGGCTTTCGCTATTCGTGGCTGGGTCCCCTGGAGACGGCCGACCTGGGTGGGCTGGATGTGTTCTACAGCGTGGGCGAGTACCTATTCCCGGCCCTGAGCAAGATGGACAAGGCACCCGAGTTTTATAAAAAGCTGATCGACGAAGGCAAGTACGGCATCAAGACCGGCGAGGGTTTCTACAAATACGATCCGGCTGACCGCGACGAGATTTTGCGCAAGCGCGACCTCTACTTCTTGCGGCAGCTCAAGCTCATACGTCAGATTCAACAGTCGTAAGCTGACCGAAGTTGTTGGAGGATTCGGGACATGGCAGACAAGATTGTCATCACGGCGGCCCTTTCGGGCAGCGTGACCATGAAAGAGCACAATCCCAACGTACCCTATACCCCCGAGGAATTTGCCCGGGAGGCGATACGGGCTGAAGAGGCCGGCGCCGCGGCGGTCCACGTCCACTTTCGTGACTATACCACCGGCCTGCCCACCACCGATCCGGTGGTGATGAGCGAGGTGGTGCAGGCTATCCGCGAGAACACGAATCTGCTGCTGAACCTGAGCACGGGTGTCAGCCTCGAGTCGACGCTCGAGGAGCGGATGCGTCCGGTGGTCAACCATGACCCCGACCTGGCTTCGTTGAATCCGGGCACGATGAACTTTTGCACGGTCAACTACCGGGATGGGACGGTGATCGCCGACAAGACCTATTTCAATCCCCTAGCTGCCACTATCGAGTTTGGTACCACGATGCAGGCCAAGGGCATCAAGCCCGAGCTGGAATGCTTTGCCATTTCACATGTCCACAATGTCCTGTTTTTTCACGAGTATTACGACTTTCTGGAGGCGCCGCTCCACTTTTCCTTCGTCTTTGGGGTGATGGGTGGTGTGCGCTTTAATTCGGATATGGTCAACAGCTATGTCCATGCCATCCCACCGGGGTCCACCTGGCAGGGCATTGGCGCAGGTCCCACCTGTTTCAAGGTAGCTATGGCGGCGGCTATCTTTGGCGGCCACATTCGGGTGGGGCTGGAGGATAATGTGTATATCGATCACCTGACCAAGGTCAAATCGCAGGGCAACTGGGATCAGGTGGCCAAGGCGGTGGAAATCGCCCGGATGGTGGGCCGCGAACCGGCGACGCCGGCCGAAGCGCGGGAGATCCTGCATCTGCCCCGGCGGGGCTGATCCGCTCACTCTGAGGAGGGTTTCGTGAGAAGCGATGCGATGAAAAAAGGGCTCGTGCGAGCCCAACACCGGTCTTTGTTCCATTCGATGGGCTACACCCGTCGCGAGATCGACCAGCCCATCATTGGCGTGGTGAATTCCTACAACCAGATTATCCCCGGTCATATCCACCTGAACAATCTGGTGGACGCCGTGGTGCGCAGTGTGTCTGCCGCCGGCGGCACGCCGGTCGTCTTTCCCGCCATTGGTATCTGCGACGGGATCACGATGGGCCACGAGGGGATGAAGTATGTGCTGGCTTCGCGGGAGCACATTGCCGACTCGGTCGAGATCATGGCCATGGCCCATCCCTTCGATGCCTTGGTCCTGGTGACCAACTGCGACAAGATCACCCCGGCTATGATGATGGCCGCTTTGCGACTCAATGTCCCAGCCATCGTGTTGAGCGGTGGACCGATGCGTGCTGGAAATTGGCAGGGCCGCGAGACCGATCTCACGACCGTCTGGGAGGGCGTGGGGCAGGTGACCGCCGGGACCATGACCGACGAGGAGATGGCCGAGTTGGAAGAAGTCTGTTGCCCTGGGTGCGGTTCGTGCGCTGGTATGTTCACCGCCAATTCGATGAACTGTATGGCCGAAGCCCTTGGGTTGGCCTTGCCGGGCAATGGGACCGTGCCGGCCGACAGCGCCGCCCGGGTGCGCATGGCCAAGGCTGCGGGCCTCAAGGTCATGGAGCTTTTGGAAAAAGAGATCCGGCCCCGCGACATTGCCACGCGCCAGGCCTTTATGAACGCCATCGCGGTGGATATGGCGCTGGGCTGTTCGACCAACACCATTCTGCACGTGCCGGCAATAGCTCACGAGGCGGGCATTTCCATTCCTCAAGACTTGTTCCAGGAAGTCAGCGATGCCGTGCCGCATCTGTGCAACATGAGTCCGGCGGGACCCCATCACCTGGATGACCTAGGACAGGCCGGCGGCGTCCAAGGCGTGATGAAGCGCCTGGCTGAACGGCACATGGTCGATCTCAGTGTACTAACGGTAACTGGGGTCACCCTGGGTGAGAACCTGTCCCAGGTCAAGATCCGCGATGAGGAGATCATCCGCCCCTTTGACCGACCGGTCCACACCGAGGGCGGCATTGCCATCCTCAAGGGCAACCTGGCGCCCGATGGCGCGGTGGTCAAGCAGGCGGCTGTGGCTCCGGCGATGCGCCAGCGAACCGGCATCGCCCGGGTGTTTGACCATGAGGAGCCAGCGGTGGACGCGATCTTGGGCGGACGGATCAAGCCCGGCGATATTGTGGTGGTGCGTTACGAGGGGCCCAAGGGTGGTCCTGGCATGCGCGAGATGTTGGCACCGACCTCGGCCATTATGGGCATGGGGCTGGGCGATTCGGTGGCGCTGATCACTGACGGTCGGTTCAGCGGTGTGACCCGCGGTGCCGCTATCGGCCACATCTCACCCGAAGCCGCCGAAGGCGGTACGCTGGCTCTGGTCGAGGAAGGCGACAAGATCTTGATCGACATCCCCAACCGGCGCCTCAGCCTGGAAGTGCCTGACGACGAGATTGCTCGGCGCCGGGCCGCCTGGACCGCACCTGAGCCCAGTGTGAAGCACGGCTACCTGGCACGGTACGCCCGGATGGTGACCTCGGCCAGCACGGGGGCCATCCTGAAAGAAAGTTGGTAGGATTCGGCGACGTAGGTTGAGCGATTTTGATACAACTATAGAAAAGGAGATTCATCATGAGTGATCCAGAGGTTGTCAAGTACGATGAATGGGGTGTGATGGACGGCGGCACCATCGGTTTGCCGCGCCCGATGTCGCGTGACATCTGGCTGCAGGAAGTGTTCCCCGAGTGGGGTACTTTCCTCAACCACGAGATCGACCAGTTTGAGGTGAAACCTGGCACAGGGGCCATGTGGTACTTTGGCGGGCCCTCGTGGGCGCTCAAATCCCAGGCGGGAGCGGTATTTACAGTGGACCTCTATGCGGGGCCCAGCCTGTTCACCGATTACTCGTACTGCGGTGTGTGCCGCACCTCCGGGGCCGACAAGCTGTGGTGGATGCGCCTGAATCCCCACGTCATCGACCCGTGGCAGTTCAAACGTTTGGACGCGGTGTTTGTTACCCACCATCACCAGGACCACATGGACTTTTACACCATCGCGGCTGCCCTTCAGACCACGAACTGCAAGTTCGTCGCCCCACCCGAATCGGCACGGCGTATGATGAAGAACATGGGTGTCCCCGAAGATCGCATGATCATTGCCAAGGTTGGCGAATATATCGAGATCGAAGACATGCGCATCGATTTTGCGCCCAACTTTGACACCATCGCCACCAAGACCGGCTTTGACACGCCCGCTCCCTTTGAGGAAGTCGCTGTGAGCTATATCTTTAACACCGAGGGAGGGAATGTGATGTTCTTGGGCGACACGCTGTACCACAACGGGTACCGCATGGTCGGCGAAAAGTACAAGATCGATGTGTGCACGATGAACATGGGCAACAATGCGCCGGGTTACACCGACAAGATGTCGCCCTGGGACCTGTGGCGCATCAGCGAGGCCTTGAACGCCAAGGTCGTCATCCCCATGCATCATGACAACTGGGCCAACTGCTACGAGGATCCAGAGTACCTGGAGTACATCGTCAACAACAAGGCCAAGGAAAAGGGCATTGATCTGCGGACGGTGGTCCTCTATGCTGGTGCCCGCTACGAGCACCCCACCGACATGAACATGGGGCGCTACGTGTATCCCGACTGGCGCGAGCGGATGAACTGGAAAAAGAGCGTCGAGTACGGCCCGGACGCCTGGTAATAGGGATGGGTTGCCGTTGATGAGCTGGGTCTATCGTTCGCGGGTTGATGCCGAAGAGCAGCGAATTGTGGAAGACTGGGGCAGCCTGAACTGGCTGTCGGGCGGCGAGCTGACCGGTTCCGACATTACAGTGGGACGGGTGATCATCAAAGCGGGCCGATCCAACCCCCGGCATATCCACGCCAACTGCACCGAGGTGCTGACCATGCTCGCCGGTGTGCTGGAGCATTCCATCGGCGATGATACGGTGGTCACAGAAGCCGGTGATACGATCATCGTACCGCCCGGCGTCGCGCACGTGGCCCGCAACATCGGCGATGAGGATGCCGACATGATCGTGGCCTATCCCTCTGGCCTGCGCGGCTTTGAGGTCGTGTAGCCCTTTCTATCTGTGAGGAACCACCCCGAGGACGGCAAGGCAATCCTCGGGGTGGTTTTCTTTTTCTTACGCTTTGCACACGGGGAACTGGATCTCAGTGACCCACGCTGCCGGATCGGGGGTATCCTCGCCGTTGGTGATGTAAATCTCGCGGTTGGGCCCGACGATCTGGTACCCGTTGGCCTCGATCCAGGTCAGCAGGGTGGAATAGGCTTGTTGAAAGCCCTCGTAACTGCCTTCCAGGAGCAGGCTGGCTGCCGTTTCGATGGCCGGCAGATCGCGCACGGCAATTCGGCCGTGTTGAGCCAGGTCGACCTCAACCGGCTCGCAAACCTCTACTTCCACGTCCTGATCGCGATACTCAGTGTCGTGGTATAGGGTCAGGCACGGTCCGGTGGGCCGGATCTGGTTCTGGGCCAAAAAAGTGCCCAACTCTTGCCACAAGGGCCCTTGGGCCTCAAAGGTTGGGATGATGTCGCGCAGTGCGGCCACGCGCATCGGGTCGACTCGTTTGATCACCACTTCTTGAGTTGGCATAACTCCCTCCTGTTCGATTTGCCTCAGCAAGGCTTCGACCCGGGTCAGCCGTTGCTGCTCTTGGACGACCATCTGCTGGATCTCGGCCTGCTTCAGGCGGAGCATGCCGCGGATCTGCTCTGCCGATAGATCCTCGTTCAGCATCCAGCCGATCTGCTCCAAAGACAGCCCCAGATCCTTCAGGGCCAAGATGCGGTACAGGCGTGGGAGCTGAGCCGCCGAATAGTAGCGATAGCTGCTGAACGGATCCACCTCGGCCGGCCGAAGAAGGCCGATGCGATCATAGTGGCGCAACGCCTTGACCGTCACCTTGCTGAGTTTGGAAAACTCGCCGATCTTGAACATTGGATTACGGTCTTTCTATTGGGCACATTTCCGAGTAACTACGATACTCAGTATATACCATCCTCCAGGGGGAGAGTCAAGACCCAATCTGGGAGAAAACGGGCCGAGTGCCCAATGTGTGGTGGATGCAGTTAGCACCAAAGCAAACGTCTGTGGTAAAATGGTGGGTAGACGAAAAAAGTCAAAGGGAGGTTCTTCCATGTACGATGTGGATGTGATGATGATCGGGCATTTCGCCGTCGACCGGCTGGTTGTCGATGGACAGGGTGAGACGTCGTCCGGGGGAGGGGTGTATTACGGCAGCATCGCGCTGCGCCGTCTGGGGGTGGGGGTGGCTGTCGTCACCCGCCTGCACCCCGACGATTTCCCCCGGCTTGAGGAAATGCGTGACGAAGGTGTACAGGTGTTTGCCACCGCAGCCCCTCAGACCTCGGGCATCGAGAACCTTTATGATTCAGCCGACATGGAGCGTCGCGTGTGCATCCCTCTGGGCTTTGCGGGCCCGTTCCGACCGGAGGATCTGCCCGAATTACGGGCTCGGATCTATGCCATTGCGCCGATCATTGCCGGGGAGGTCGATCTGCCTCTGCTCAAGTTGCTGGCTCAACGGGGGCCGGTGGCGTTGGATATCCAGGGTTTTGTGCGGGTGCGCGTGGGCAATGAGCTCGTCTTTCAGCCCTGGCCCGAATTGGAGGAAGGCCTGGCCCGTGTGACCTACCTCAAGGTCGACCGGGCAGAAGCCGAGCTGCTCACC
>CAZNQW010000057.1:0-11314 GCA_964575225.1 uncultured Anaerolineaceae bacterium
CTAGGTCTGCCCCTGGCGGGTGTGGGCTTGATGATGTTCGGGAGCCGTCGCAAAGAATCGCGCCGGATCTTGGGCATTGCGGGCATCGCCTTGGGAGCCGTGACCATCATGCTGCCGGCGAACCTCATCGGCGTATGCATGAATCCCGATATGCCGTGTCTGGCGATCATGAAGCCATCGCTCTTGTTGATGGGAACTTTGGTGATCGGCATTAGCCTGGCCGTGGTAATCCGCTCCTGGGGGCGGGAGGACGAGGTCGCGTGACTCTGTACCGGCTGGTGCTGAGGAATATCCTCGGCAATCTGTTCAGAAGTGGGGCCATCTTTATCACCGCGGCTTTGGTGGCCGGCCTGGGCCTCTCGGCGACGCTGGTAGTTCGCGGCGCCGAGAACGGCCTGCGCCGGAACCTGAGCCGCATGGGGGCCGATCTGGTTATCATCCCCTGGGGCACCATGTCAGAGGATTTCGACGGCGCCCACATGGTCGGCTTGATGACCAAACGTTGGATGCCCAATACCTACATTGACCGGGTCGCCACAGTGCAGGGCGTGGAAGCCGTTTCCCCTCAGCTCTACCTGGACACCCTGAAGGATAGCCCCTACAGTACGCTGCCGGAAATCTACCTCATCGCTTATGACCCGGCCACCGATTTCGTACTGAAACCCTGGCTGGAAAAGGACCCTATCGGCAACCTAAGGCTGGGAGAGGCCGTGGGTGGAGCCGCCCTCTTCGATCCCGATGGGGACGGCAACATTCAGATTCACGGCTATCCGATCAAGTTGGTCCGCAGCCTGGAAGAGACAGGCGGCGACGTCGACCAGGCTCTATTCGTGAGCTTTGATACAGCATGGGCCATTGTAGAACAGGTGCAAAGCCAACCCCGGCCCGCCTTTGAGATCGCGCCCGAGAGTATTTCGACGGCCCTGATCAAAGTGCGCCTGGGCGCCGATCCCCACGAAGTAGCGCTGCGCATTTTCGAGGAGGTTCCGGGGGTTGTGCCCATCGAAAGCACAGGCTTTTTCCAGACGCAGCGCACTCAGATGATCGGACTGCTTCGCACGGTGCTGATCTTGTCGGGGGTTACCTGGTTCCTGTCGATCCTGTTCATGGGCCTGGTCTTTTCGCTGGCGGCCAACGAACGCCGCCGCGAAATTGCCATGCTGCGCGCGGTGGGGGCGACCGTCCCCTTTATTCGACAGGTGTTGCTCCTGGAAGGGGTGGCCCTGGCCCTCTCAGGAGGTATCACGGGTCTCGGCCTGGCAATTTTAGCCGCCGGCACCTTGGAAGGGCAGATTGCCCGCATCTCGGGCATCCAAATCCCATTGCCCCCTTGGACCATTTTGGTGGGGTTGGTTGTGGCAGGACTCGGCCTGGCTATCGTGAGTGTCACGGTGGCGGCCTGGCTGCCGTCCACAAGGCTCAGCCAACAGGAACCCGCCCTGGCCATGCGGGAGTAGGAGGTTACCTGATGAATCTGGCCCGACTTGCCATCCGCAACATCACCGGAAGTTCGTTCCGGAGTTGGATGGTCTTTTTCTGCGCACTGCTTATGGCGGGCTTTGTGGTATCGGCCACACTGGTCATTCGCGGCGCCAACGATAGCCTGCGCCTTGCGCTGGAGCGGCTGGGCGCGGACATTATCGTGATCCCAGAGGGACAGGAACAACGGTTGGAAAGCGCGCTGTTGATGGGCATCCCGGTGCACTACTGGATGCCCGACACGATACCCGGCCAAATTGCTGGCCTGCCCGGCGTACAGGCGGTCTCCCCGCAGCTTTACCTTTCGACGCTGCGCGGCGCTTCTTGCTGCTCGGTGCCCGAAATGTTTCTCATCGCCTACGATCCGGAGACCGACTTTTCGCTCAAGCCCTGGCTCGAGGAGCACATGGAGGGCGGGCTTGGGCTCGGAGATGCCGTCGGCGGGAGCCTGGTCTATGTGCCGGTCGACCCCGGCGTACTTCTTGTCTATGGCTACGAACTCGACCTGAAGGGAAGCCTGGAACCGACGGGCACCGGCCTGGATCAGAGCATGTTCTTTACCTTTGAGACGGCCTACGAGATCGAGCGGCTGTCGCCAGACCAGGCCGTCAAGGACCTTGACATCCCGCCGCGGACCATCTCGTCGGCGCTGGTCAAAGTAGAACGCGGCACCGACGTCCACCAGGTGGCCCAACAGATCGACGCCGCCATCCCCGGCATCAGCGCCCTGGAAACCAACAACCTGTTCCGAGATCAAAAGGAGCAGATCATCAGCCTGTTGGGCAGCGTGGTTGTGTTGCTGGCCCTCACCTGGGTGTTGGCCATGGCTCTCATTGCCGTCGTCTTTTCTCTGGCGGTCAACGAACGGCGGCGACAGATTGGGGTCATGCGCGCTCTGGGCGCCAGTCGCGCCACTGTGCTGCAATCCCTGCTCCTCGAGGCCGCTTTGCTGGCGTTGGGTGGAGGGGCTGTAGGCATTGCCGTCTTTGGCCTTGCCATCCGCCTGTTTCAACCGTTGATCGTCGGTTTGATGGGGGTGCCCTTTCTGTTTCCAGACCCGCTGCAATTGGCCGGC
Organism: uncultured Anaerolineaceae bacterium; assembly: GCA_964575225.1. GTDB lineage: Bacteria > Chloroflexota > Anaerolineae > JAAYZQ01 > JAAYZQ01 > CAZNQW01. Next base: position 2,555 of record CAZNQW010000057.1, read on the forward strand.
CTGGCCCTGGGCGCCCTGGCATTGGTGTTGGGCGGTGTGACCTTGGCTGCGTCGATACCCGCCTTGCGGATCAGCCTTCAGGATTCAGCCATTTCAATGAGGGAATAGCGATATGTTATCTTTGGTCCATGTGAGCAAGACGTACGATGTCAATAAAGAGATCTCGGTCCCGGCAGTGCAAGACGTGACCCTGAACGTGGAACCGGGCGAGTTTGTGGTGATCACGGGTCGCTCGGGTTCAGGCAAGACCACCCTACTCAGCCTGGTGGCGGGCCTCACCCGGCCCTCATCGGGACAGATCTTGTTGGACGGCGTGGAAGTATGGCGCCTGCCGGACAAGGAACAGGCTCTGCTGCGCAATCAGCGGATCGGCTTTGTCTTTCAATTCCCCAGTTTGCTGCCCACGCTGACGGCCGTCGAAAACGTGGTGCTGCCCACCATGTTTGGCGACAACCCAAACGGCAAGCAGAGCTACGAGCGCGCCGTCAAGCTGCTGGAGCAAGTGGGATTGGCCGACAAGGTGCGTTCGTATCCCCGGCAGCTCTCTGGCGGGCAACAACAGCGGGTGGTGATCGCCCGGGCGCTCATGAACGAACCGTCCATCCTACTTGCCGATGAGCCCACCAGCGATCTGGACGAACTGACCGAGCACGAAATTCTGGCCCTTTTCCAAGAGATCCATGCCCAGACCGGGGTGACCGTCCTGCTGGTCACCCACTCTACAGAGTTGGGCCGTTATGGGACGAGATCGATCCGCATGGCGGGCGGAGAACTGGTGAGCAACGCCGACTGATCTGTTTCGAACAAGCCTCCGAGGTCGCGCCGGCCTCGGAGGTCCCCACTTCTATCCCTGGACTGGAGACAGGTGGAGCTGAAATCGCTACGCCGGGCGTTTCTCTCGGGCGGGAGGCGATTCTACCGGCTGAAGGAGCGCTTCGATGGCTTCATCGGACACCCGCCGGGTAGATTGGATTGCACGGCGGTCGCCCACCCTCTTGGGCCAGCCCAGCAAGCCGGCGAGCTGCCCCCGGAGTCGTGCGCGCGCCGCGGTGCCACGCCAGGCCCGCATCGCGTCGCCGGCAATGCGCCATTGGGCGCGCACGATGGCTCCCCCGTACCGACGCAGCAGCGGAGAAGGATAGTTTTTGGCCATCACCCATAGCGTATTGCGCCCGGTATAATAGCTGGCCAAAGGGCCGCCGCCGGTGGCGCTCAGTTTGTGATACACAATGGCCTGGGGCGTGTACCAGCAGCGCCAACCCAGTAGCTGCGAACGCCAGTTCAGGTCGACGTCCTCGCAGTACATAAAGAACGATTCGTCAAAAAGGCCCACCTCATCCAACATCTCACGGCGATAGGCGACCGCTCCCCCGCATCCGCCGAAAATCCAGCCCGGTTTGTCGTACTGGCCCTGGTCCTGCTCCCACACCCCCCGATTAAAGGGGATGCCATCAACCCGGTAGCCGTCGCCTGCCGAGTGGATGGTGTCGCGCCGGTCAAAGAGCAGCATCTTGGCCGCTGCCATGCCCGCTTCCGGGTGCTGAACCAGGGCCATCACCAGCGATTCGACAAAACGGGCATCGGCCTCGGTATCGTTGTTCAGCGAGATCAGGATCTGCCCCTGGGCCGCGCGAAAACCCAGATTATTGCCGCCGGTCAGCCCCAGATTCTCCTCCAAGGCCAGGAGTCGCACCTCCGGATACATCTCGGTGACCATCTCTTGCGAGCCATCATTCGATCCGTTATCGACCAGGATCACTTCGAGACAGGGGTAGGTTTGGGCGCGGAGCGCATCCAAACAGACCGGAAGATGATGGATGCCGTTCCAATTGGGAATCACCACCGAGGCCAGGGGGAGATCAGGCGTGCTCACCGGAAAAATACTCCTGCAGGGCATCCTCCCAGGGACGCAGGGTGATCCCCAGGGCTGCGCCACTCATGTTGGCAATGGGTGCGTAGAGGGGCGGCGGGGCAGCCCGCTGCCACTCGCCCGTTGTGATCGGCTCCACCGGCACCTGTCCCCGGCCCGACAGTTCCAAAATCTTGCAGGCCCAATCGTACCGAGAACAAAAGCCGCTGTTGGTAAAATGATAGATCCCATAATGGTGGGTTTGCACAAGGCGCGAGATCGCCTCTGCCAGGTCGGGGGCGTAGGTGGGCGCGCTGACCTCATCGGTGACCACGCGCAGGGCGCCCAGCCGGTCGGCAGCCGCGATGATCTTGGTTACAAAATTGTTCCCGCCGCGCCCATAGAGCCAGGCAGTACGGACGATGTAGAAATGGGTCAGCAGCGACCGGACGTAAAACTCGGCCGCCGCCTTGGAGCGGGCATAGACGCTTTTGGGTGCGGGTGGATCCCATTCGTTGTACGGGCGGCCAAGCGTGCCGTCAAAGACATCGTTGGTGCTGATATGGACCATCTCCGCGCCACAGCGACCACAGGCCAGGGCGATGTTCTGCGTGCCCAAGGTATTGACCCGAAAGGCCAGCTCGGGGTCGCGCTCGCAGTGGTCTACGTTGGTCATCGCCGCGCCGTGGATCACCACATCGGGACGAAAGGACACAATTGAGTCGATGATGAAATGAGGGTCGGTGATGTCGTATTCAGGCAGGTCCACCAGCAAAAGCTCCTGGTCAGAAAAGAGCTTTTTCAGGGCCGTCCCCAGCTGTCCCCGATGGCCTGTGATCGCAATTCGCATAGGGTCCGTTCCTTCCAATTTCTCCTTTTACGGCGCCACCCACGACAGGCGTTCGGACACCGGATCGGGATAGGCATCGCCGGTGGCGATGACCTTGCTCACACTACGCGATCGGACATCCAGGACGTACACGGCCCATGCCCCCTCGCGGTTGGAGAGAAAGGCGATCTGCCGCCCATTGGGCGACCAGATCGGCGCTACGTCGGCCGCGGGGTGTTCAGTCAATCGGATTTCCTGCCCTGTAGCGAGATCGATGATGTAAATTTCCCAGTTGCCTGCCCGAGAGGATATAAAAGCCAATTGCTTGCCATCCGGTGACCAAGAGGGGGAGGTGTCGCTGGCCTGGCTGCTGGCGCGGCTCGGGCCAAAGCCCCCGGCCTTCATGACCCATATCCCGCAGTTGTCGCCGCGCTCGTCGCACCCGTGGTGGGCAATGCGCGTCCCGTCGGGCGACCACGAGGCCATCTGACCGTAGGCCCATTCCTCTCCCTCGCCGTGCACGGCTTGGGGCGATATAGCATACACTCGCCAGCGCCGATCGCCGTGCTTGTTCGAGGTAAAGACAAGCTGTTCCAAATTGGACGACCAACTGGGCGTCGAATCCTCCGAGTGGGCCGTCACCTCGTGGACCGAATTCGCTTTGAGGTCCAACACGCTCAACCCCAGGTGGCTTGGATCCAGGTTCCGAAAGGCCAGCGAGTTGCCCGTGGGCGCAAAGGAAGGTTGGCTGGCATTCTCCAGAAGCAACGTGGCATTCCCCTGCCTGAGATCGACCACATAGACATCGTAGCGCTGGCGAACCGCATCATAGCTGGTAAAGGCAATCCGTCCCTGCCCTGCCCCTGCGGCCGAGCTACCGACCGGGGTGGGCGTCGCGCCAGAGTCTACCGGGGTCGGGCCCGCGGTCACCCTGGCAGTGGGCGTTATAGTTGGGGCCTCGGCCGTGGCCTGACAGCGGGCTGTGGCGTCGTTGCGGCTGCTCACCAGAGCGCTCGAAGGCGAGATCTCGACTGCGGCCGCAAAAGACCCTGCCGCCTGACACCAGTCACCCTCGTCGGCATAGGCTTGGGCCTGGTTTTGATAGGCCTCCACAAGGCGCCCCTGGACGTCCTTATAGTCGGGTGCCAGGGCATATAGCCCCTTGAGCGATTGGATGGTCGCTGCCCAATCCCGATCCCAGTAGTTCATGGCAGCCACATAGAGGTGGATGAGGTCCAGTTGTTCCTGAGCATCCGCTCGATCTGGTTCCAGGTTTAAAACAGCTTCGAAATGAGCCTGAGCCTCGTCGAGACGGTCGTCGTCCACAGCCTCGAGCCCCACTTGATAGTGGGAAGTGCCGAGCATCACGTTCACGTTATCTTGTTGGAACTCGGGATCGAGTCCTTTCAGCTCTTCCAACACCGCCACAGCCGAGGCCAGGTTTCCATTCTCATAATGGGCGACGCCCTGGCGATAGAGCAGCGTCACGGCATCCAATCGTGTTTCAGAAGTGGGGGTGGCTGCGGCCTGGGCCAATTCTTTGGCTGCCTCAAGCTGGGCCCGGGCATCCTGGAGGTCGCTGTTCAGGCGAAGCGCCTGCTCAAATCCGGCCACCGCCAGCTCGTATTCCCCGGCCTCGAGGTGTTCCACAGCGGTTGCATACTCTTCCTGGGCCTGTCGTTGACCAGCCAGGGCACGATCACGGAGCCCGTCATAAAAGCCCAGAACGCCCAAAGCAACGACATAGCCCATCAACAGCAACACCGCCAGGGCCGCCAGCAAGGTCCAAAGCCAAATGCGGGGCCGGTTTTGATCGTTTTCCCGATCCTGTTCAAGCCCTTCGACAGGTGGCAACACAGACGGAACAGGGATCAGGCTTTCTTGCTCAGAGTCTGATTTTCGAAAAATCTTGGGCATTTACGGCAACTCGATACTGGTCTCGGCCAGCACATCTCCCCGCGACGATTCCAGGCGCAGGGTGGCTTGCCCACCCCCGAACCCGCTATCGCCTGGCGTCCAGGTATCGCGATAGGATTGTCCTGGCTGGAGCGACACCGATTTTCGCACCTGTTCCTGCCGGTCAATCAGCAGTACTACACTGCCAGAAAACGGCCGCGTGACCACGGCGGCCATCTGGACCTGGGCCCCCTGGATGACGAGATTCAGGGCGCCCTTGCCATTGGCATAGCTCAATCCACCCAGGCCATGAACCGGATACCAGATCTCCGTCCACTGCACGTGTCCACCGGCCGGGATAAAGACGGTATCATCAAAAGTCGGCGCCGGACCGCTGTGGATCTCGACGTAACTCGAACCATCGTCCGTCCAGTTGCCGGCATCGATGGGCTGCTTCCAGCCAAAACCGAACCCTTTGGCTCCCCGCACCATAGCCGGATCGGCCACGCGGACCATCCCCTCGTCGTAGGCTGTATCATAGACGGCCAAAAAGCCGCCCTGGGCCGGATCTTCAAAGAACCCGAGCCATTGGTTCCAGTTGCCAAGGCGGCTCATATCGGTCCCCTGGAAGAAAGGCCACGACATTCGCTGGCCATAATCAGGGAGAAACCCATCGCCCCGGCTGTGAACCGTGACGGCGGATACGACGTTGGGTAGGATGAAACGGAGGTCGGCCGAAGGGCCGTTTTGCCCACCCGGCGCCAGCAAAGCGTTGGTCCAATATTTTACGTTCAACCCCTCACCCGTAGGGTTTTCCAGGCGAGGACGGACCGAAAACGCGCCAGACCCAGCCTCCAATCGAACGGCAACCTCTACCCGGGCCCGGTCGGTTGCGGAAGAGTCGCGCAGATACACCGTGGCGCCGCCAGCATCCTGTTCCACCCGAGCCGACCAGGACACGCCCCACTCGTAGCCGTGCTCTTCCACCGGGAAGCACCATTCCAGACCGCCCGCCGCCAGCCACCAACCCTGCTCCGGTGGCCCCCAGGGACTGGGCTTGAGCACCGGGTTGCGATAGGTTTCGCGGTGCCCCGTAGGCTTGAAAAACACCTCGTACAGGCGCCCGCCCAAATCGGGCAGGAAGGTCAATCGGAGGACCTCGTTTTCGAGTATCAGCGTGCGATAGCGGGCATTGGATGGTGTGGGACCCGACGCCTGATAGGCCTCTCGATCCAGCACAGCGTAGGGCAGGTTGAACGTCCCGTTCCATTCCTGACGGACGAACGGGGCAAAGGGATAGGTCGGAATGGTCACCTCACCCTCGCGCACTGTCACAGCAACCGGTGGATGGGGTGTGCTGGTGGGCGTTGGTTGAGGCGTAGAGGTCGCCGAAGGCCTGGGCGTGTCGGTGGGCACAGATTGGGACGGGCTGGTCGCCGATGGCAGGGTCGTGGATGTGGGAGGGCGCCGAGTTTCGGTGGCCAATGGCAAGGGCGTGCTTGTGGGCGATAGGGGCGTAGGTGATTGGGTAGGTTCCACATCTGCTACCGGGGTGCAGGGCGGCGGCAGTGTGGGAATGGGCAGCAGATGAGGGATGGAATTGTTGGCCTCATCGCTTTCCAACACTCGTTGGTCCCAGTCCAGAATGATCGAGTCGCCGTTGCCCTCGTGCGCCCCGGCCAACCACAGGGACAGGGTCTGGCCTGCCGCCAACCCATCGCCCACCCAATAGGGCACACCATAGATCTGCATGCTGAACGGCCCGGCGTCTGCAGAGCCCGCATTTTCGATGACCAATCGGATGCCCAACTGGGTCACGGTATAGATACAGCTTGCTCCTGTCTCCAGTTCAATGGCCGCGTGCTCAATTCGCAGGTCGGGCAGGGGCCGGGTTGTGTCGGCGATTGCCGAAGGCAAAACCGGTACCGATGTCGGCGTTTTATAACCTGGGATGGGAGTCAGATGGCCTCGCACATAGGCATCCTGACCGGCGATCAGCTCAACGACCTGCTCAAAAACCTGGTAGCCATCGGCCTCCACACGCACACTATGAGAGCCCGCAGCGAGTTCCGCAGACAGGGGAGAGGGGCCGAAAACCTGGCCGTCGATCCGAACCCGCGCCCCCTCTGGCTCGACCTCAAGGTGCAACCAGGCCAGGGCCGAAGCCACGGGAGTACTCGACCCGGTGGGCGCCGGACCGGGCGTGCCCGGCAGACTACATCGATTCAGCGAAACAACCAACGCCAAAAAGAAAAGTGTGGCCAGGAGCCGAATGCCGATCCCGAGCCACGTCTTTGGGCCTGGCTGCTCTATGCCTGAAAACCGATTCATGGATGCCATTATACCATGTTTGGGTTTCTTGTCCAATCGTGCAAACAAGGGAAAAACGCCCGCCCTGACCATCGAAAACGGCCAGGGCGGGTTTGCGGTTCCATGATCCGTGAGTGGTTACTGGGTATAACTGACAATCAGCACCGGAAAGTTGCCAGTCCCGTAAAAATTGTCCGACGATTCGATGGAAACATAGTCTTCCTTGCCATCGCCGTCGGTTTCCACCTGCCAGCGCAAGCGGAGTTGAAAGTGAGAACGACTCGCCCCCAGATCGGTCTCAAGCCATTCGCCAAAGAGGGGTGAATTGAGAATGTACCAGGCGCGACTTGCCGTCTGTTGGGCCAGCACGGCCGAGTGCAGGGCCGGGGTGTCAAAGGCCCTACCGTCGAGTTGATCGCCATAGTACACATGCTCGGCCACCAGGTTGCCCAGATTCTCGTAGGGACCGCCGCCGACCCGGGCCTGGTAAAAGCGCAACTCGACACTGTCGATGGTTGCATGGGATGGGATGCTTGAAAGGTCAAAGCTGATGAACCCTCGCCAGATGACTTCGGCCCCTGCCTTTATCTCGCTATTGCCCACAAAGATATCCTGCTTGTGGGAGCCTCGACCGTCGTTCGATCGGTATCCATCCAAAGCAGGCTGGCTGGTGAGTCGGACGGTACGCGAGCCTTTTCCCGCCTTGCCCACAACCTCAACCGCCGTCCACAAGATGTTATTATCCTTGTCGCTCTCGACCACTTCTCCATCGGAATCGACGCGAAGTGTCGTGTCCAATCGGGCATAGGCGGCAGAGGGTTTCCATCGCACAGTAACCACGGTCGCATCGCCAGCCCCGAGCCCCGTCAATCGCCCGTCGAATCGAGCGTCGGTCCCAGCGCGCCATTCCCAGTTAAAGGCGTTCGCCGCCTCCTCACCCGCGTTGCGAATGACGAGCTTGACCTCTGCGGTTTGGCCCGCGATCGGCGGATTGGGCTCAAAGATGATGGCGTCCGCCACCAGGTCGGCCACCGCCGTCTCTACATTCACCAAGACCAAAGCCCGGGCCTCGCCGCCCGGTCCCCAGGCGGTCAAGACGTAGGTGGTCGTCTCAGATGGGCAGACCGTTATCCTTCCTGGAGTGCCTACCCCCCCAATTTCGGGTTCGATGCTGACCTCAGTGGCGCCCGCAACCGGACCCCACTCCAAGGTGGTACACGTCCCAGCCGGGATCGAGGCAGGGTTCGCCTCAAAGGAACCCAGCACGGGAGGCAGGGCCAGGGTAGGCGTGGGAGTGGCCGAGGCCTCTGGCGTTTGCGTCTCGGTCGGTTCCAGGGTCAGGGTTGGCATCGGGGTGTAAGTGGCACCGGCCACCGGTTCCACGACGATCACTCGAATTTTGGCCACCGGGCTCTTTTTGCCCTGCGCGGTATGGGCTACAGCCGAGATTTCGTGTGAGCCCGCCACGGCAAAGGTCCAGGGCTTGCTCAGGATCAGGGACGACTGGCCGCCCGCGTTCACACTGGTTGCAGTCGCCACCAGAGTGCCGTCCACGCTCATTTCCAGAAGGGTGATGTCTTTGGCGCCGCTGGCTGTGGCCCGAAGCGTGATCTCCTGAAGTGTCACAATCTGGGCCGAGTCGGAGGGTGACTGGATGATGACGGTAGGCGAGCCTCGGCCACTGGTAAGCAACAGGGTTCCCAGAAAAATGGCACAGGCGAGGGTGAAACCGGCCAGAAGAAAGACAAGAACGCCAATGAGCAGGGGATGGCGGATCCCGCGAACCTCCTGATCGCCAGGGTCGGTGGTGGGCAGGATCGGCACAGGTTCCACCTTGGACGCCATCCGATAGTCAATCAGGGTGTTGCCAAGGCGC
>CAZNQW010000057.1:11324-18284 GCA_964575225.1 uncultured Anaerolineaceae bacterium
TCTCGTGACTGGAGTTCAGACGTGTGCTCTTCCGATCTACGCTCGTTGGCAAAGGTGCCGCCGGTACTGCTCAAGTTTCGGAGGATATAGCCGTTGAGTTGAGGCACCCAGTCGATTTCGGCATGGTAGGCCGACACGTCCGGGTCGGCCAGGATAATCCGATTATCGCTGGCAGCGCCGATGGTGACCAGTTCCCGTCGCAGGCGAAAGACCTGTCCGGTGTGGCTTACGACCAGTTCAGGACCGAGTTCGTCGGAATCGTGCATGATACCTTCTTACTCCTTTCCATCGCCGCAAGAGGGAGGGGCGACGGAAGCCAGTATACCATTTCTGCCGTGAAACGGCAAGGATCGAGATCCCAAAACACGGCTGCTGCCACGCGCTCCAGAGTGATGGCTCTGTCTCTTGACAGCATGCTGTTTTCTCTCGGGCTCCGATGCAGCCCAATCCAACCTTGGCAGCAACCCTCGTACACGGTCCGCGCGAGGTTGCGCCGACCTCTGAAGGATGCTATACTACCATTCCTGGGGCAAGGAGTGATACGCCCACGAACTCGTACAGGGGAACGCTGCCCACAGGCTGAATGGCCCCTACAACCCTGGCGACTGGGCCGGGCTCGCCACGAGCGCCGGCGTCAGGATCCGGTTCAGAGGCCTGGGCAGCGAATGTGATCGAATCATGGACTCGTTGAAACCAAGCAAAAGAGAGAGCCGTGCTCAGGGGCCCATCCTCTTTTTGGCCCTGCTTGCCATCTTGGCGTTGGGCGCGGCCTTGCGATTCTACAACGTCAACTGGGATCAGGGGACCTATCACATCCATCCCGATGAACGACACACGGCGATGGTGGTGACCGCGATCCAGTGGCCGCAGAGCCTGGGTGAGTATTTCGACACCGGTTCCTCGCCCCTGAATCCGCGCAACGCCAATACGGTCTTTTTCTATGGCACACTGCCGCTGTTTTTGACCAAGTTCGTGGCAACGGCGTTGGATCAGATCAACCCCAATCAAGGATCCTTTCTCAATTTCCTGCTGTTCCTGTCGCTGGCCGTCCTGGTGGGAGCCGTGCTGGCCTTGATGATCCGGGGCTTGGGATTGGCCCACAGGCGACGGGGTTGGGTGGTTTCGCTGCTGGTCACGGTTGGCGGCCTGGCGCTCCTGATCTGGGGCTGGCAGAGCCTGACCCACTATGTGGCCACCCACGACAGCCTGACAAGTTACGATCAGATCCACCTCGTGGGCCGGGTGCTCTCGGGGGTATTCGATCTGGGATCGATCCTCTTGCTCTTTTTCCTAGGCCGCCGCCTTTTCGACGAACGGGTAGGGGTGATTGCCTCCTTTTTGCTGGCCTTCACGGCCTTGAATATACAGGGATCCCACTATTTCGTCGTGGACACCTTTTTGACCTTCTTTGTCCTGCTGACCCTGTGGTTCACGGTGAGTGTCGCCGAAGGCAGGGGATGGACGGCCTACGTGGCGCTGGGACTCAGCATGGGACTGACCCTGGCCTGCAAAGTCAGCGTCTTTACACTGGTGGTGGTGGTGGCGCTGGGGGCCGGCCTCTGGGTGCGGCGCCGAGTACAGATGGGAGAGAGCCCGGTACGGGCGCAATTTCGAGCGCTGGCCGGCCTGGTTCTGGCAGCCCTCGTGGCCCTTGCCGTGTTTCGAGTAGCCCAACCCTACGCCTGGGCGGGACCCAACTACCACGGTTGGGATTCGGTGCCGGCGCCGTGGGGCGAGAACCTGCGCTTCCTGGAGAAAATCCCAGAACCCATCCGCGCCGTGGTGATGCCCAATCCCCAATGGGTCGCCGACATTGTCTCGGCGGGCGCCCAGCAAACCGGCGAGGCCGACCTGCCCTGGGGACGCCAGTGGACTGAGCGGATGCCCTGGCTGTGGCCTTTGGAGAACATGGTGCTGTGGGCGATGGGGGTGCCACTGGGGGTGGCCTCCTGGTTGGGCGTGTTCCTGGTTCTGGTACAGCTTGTGCGCAAAAAGCGCAGGGATCGGAACGCGGCCATGCCTGCCGCACCAACGAAAACCCCGTGGCTGGCCAAGCGGTGGGATCTAGCCCTCATTCCACTGGCCTGGGTGCTGTTGACCTTTGGCTGGCAGGGAATGCAATATGTCAAGTCCGTGCGCTATTTTATGCCCATCCTGCCCCTGCTCGTCCTGTTCGCGGCCCACCTGGTTATCAGTGGCTGGGACTGGGCGCGAGGGAAAAGGTGGAGCGCCCGGCTGGCGGCTGGAGCCCTGGCAGTTGTCGTGTTGGGGGGCGCCCTGGGTTGGGCTTTTGCCCTTGTGCAGATCTATACCGAGCCGGTAACGCGGGTGCAAGCCACCCGTTGGATGTATGAGAACGTCGAAACCGGCGCCACCCTCCACTATCTCACACCCGAAGGGGAAGCGGGACAGATCCAGCTCCCCCTGCCCTCCACCCATCTGTACGCCACCAACGGCCACTTTTTGATCACCGAAGTGACGCCGCCCCAGGATCTGATCGCCACCGAGATTGTGATGAACCACCTGATGGGGGTGGAAGGACCGACCCGAGCCCGGTTCGAAGCTCAGGTTCTGGGATCGTCGTTAGAGCCAGAACCCCTGGCGGCTGCCGCGATCGAGGCCACATTTGGCGGCGAGGGGGGAGAGCGGCACGTCCTGGACATCCCCGACGTTTACTTGTATGGCGGTGAGAGCTATTACGTGCAGACACGGGTCTTGGAGGGTGCCCCTCTGGTGAGCGAGGGAGCAGCCATCGCCAACGAGCACTTTGACGACCCGCTGCCATTCAACATGGATGGGCGCATCGCCTTTGGAGCAGGACCCTACCGAGGGTTGGATCTGGCTCTGTACGACGAGGATACCCCCGAGAAACTGGAGCAACTGCTGGACATCCTCGACCAAGCAGATTACGTTAGTATGAGCAGTGGCCGCCTTTGGCAGTCGATCCCGCGCCTGCCCATGCGCTACCCGGTGACCACCCGCTACTATGAATTGCTCTTTGCCGAAAAGCTGGGGTTCGAGAAAGCAGCCGAGTTCCATTCCTACCCGCGCCTGTTCGGCATCGAGTTCGACGATACCTGGGCCGAGGAGCAATTCACCGTCTACGACCATCCCAAGGTGTTGATCTATCGCAAGACCGCCGACTATGATCGCCAGCGAGTCAAAGAGATGCTCAGCGAAGGCATCAACTGGGACGAGATCCCCCATTGGCTCAACCCAAGGGATGTGCCCGAGTGGAAGCGTAGGAACCAACAACAGAATTCCCTGATGCTGACCGAGGAGCAGCGCAAACTCCAGGAAAGCAGTGGCACCTGGGCCTCCCTGTTCCAAAAGAACAGCGCAGCCAACCGCTGGCCGACCCTCTCCTGGTTGGCGCTGTTGGGACTGGTCGGGTTGGCCACCCTGCCGCTAACCGTAGCCGTGCTCCAAGGGCTGCCCGACCGGGGCGCGATCCTGGCTCGACCCGTAGGCGTGCTGCTATTAGGCTGGCTGTCGTGGATCCTGACCAACCTCACCCCTCTATCCTACACGCGTGGGACCCTCTGGCTGGCGTTGGGGTTGATCGCTGCGATCAGTTGGGGCTCGCTGCTGTTTGCCAGCCAGCGACGGCGTCTGGCGGAACTGTGGCGCAGGCAAAAGTGGGTGATCCTGATCGGCGAGGCCCTCTTTCTCCTTCTGTTTGGTCTCTTTTGGCTGATCCGCTGGGCCAACCCCGATCTATGGCACGCCTGGATGGGCGGCGAAAAGCCGATGGACCTGGCCTATCTGACCGCCGTTATCAAGTCGGTCGAGTTTCCGCCCTACGACCCCTGGTTTTCCGGGGGTTATCTCAACTATTATTACTTTGGCCAGGTGCTGGTGGGCACGCTCATCAAACTGGTGGGCATTGTGCCTTCGGTGGCCTATAACCTGGCGGTCCCCACCTGGTTTGCTTTGACGGGCCTGGGCGCCTTTAGCGTGACCTACAATCTGGTGGCCAAGGGGCACGAGCTAGAGGAAAACCAGGCGCCGGCCCTCGGCAGGTTCCTGGGGGATGTCAAGGCGCTGGCAGCCGGACTGCTGGGCGTTCTGTTTGTCATGCTCCTGGGCAACCTGGGACAGATCCACCTGGTCTTACTCAAAGCCGGAGAAGGTGTCCTGGAGAATTTTCAGAGCACCATCCCCGGCCTGGCCTCGCTGGCGCGGACCATTATCGGCGCCTTTGAGGTGATCTTTGGCGGCAAGGCACTGCCCATCGCCATCAACGAGTGGTATTGGAACGCCAGTCGGGCCATCCCGTCGGGCCCCTACGAGTCGGTCATCACCGAGTTCCCCTTCTTTACCTTCCTCTATGGCGACCTGCACGCCCATCTGCTTGCCATGCCCCTGGCTTTTCTGTCGCTGGCACTGGCTGTGGCCCTGGTGCGGAAGGGGGAGAGCCTTGACACAGTAGAGGACAAGGCCTGGCGCGGGTGGCTGAGGACCCTGGGGCCACTGGTCCTGTGGTCCCTGATCATCGGCGCGCTGCGGACGACCAATACCTGGGATGTGCCGCCGCATTTGCTCGTGGTGTTGGGAGCGTTGGTCATCTCCCAGTTCTCCCAGAGCGCGCGATCCAGGTGGCAAAAGATCGGCGCAGTGGCCTGGCAGTTCGGGCTGGTGTTCCTGCTAAGTTGGTCGGTGCTCTATTGGCCCTTCTGGCAGAACTATGGCGCTTACTATAACAGCGTGGGCCTCTGGACGGGAACGCGAACGCTCCTGTTCGCTTATCTGGTGGTGCACGGTCTGTTTCTGTTTGGGATCCTGAGCTACCTGAGCGCGCGGGTGCTGAGCGAATGGCGAGAGATCCCCGCCCTCCGCCGTCTCGTCCTGAGCATCCGCTACCGGAAAAAGTCGCGCCGCCTGAAGGAGGTCGGAGAACGGACTGGGGTCCGGGGGTTGCCCCTGCCCCTCCTAGCCTGGCTGGGGTTGGCTTTGTTGGTTTTGCTCGAATTTCTGTTTCTGATCCCGGGGTTGATCCCACTGACGCGCCCTTTGGCCGAAGGGGTCGAGGCGGGCACCTTTGCCTATCGCGGATTGGCGGTATTTGCCCTCGGCGCGCCGGTGGCGCTGGCGGGCCTGCTATTTTTGTTCCGACCCCGGATGTCGCCCACTCTGCGGCTGTGGGCCTATTGGGTGTTGTTGGGTTTGGCCATGACCCTGGGCGTCGAGGTGATCGTCGTCGAGGGCGACATCGGGCGGATGAACACGGTGTTCAAGTTCTACATGCAAGTGTGGCTGATGTGGGGGGTGGCTGCCGCGGCAGCCGTGATCTGGATGCTGCCCCGGCTGCGCCGTTGGCGTTCGGGGCAAAGGCTGTGGCTCAGCCTCTTGACGGCTCTGGTGTTCTTTGCCGCACTGTATCCGCCGCTGGCGGCCTGGGCCAAGATCAACGACCGGTTTGACGTCCGCACGGGTCCCGGGCTGGACGGGTGGGCCTATATGGAAACGGCCCACTACTATGATCCCAACGGCGGCAGCTACGATCTAAAATGGGATCTGGAAGCGATCCGTTGGCTGCTGGACAACGTGGTGGGCACACCCGTGATCCTCGAGGGACACGCGCCGGAATACCGTTGGGGGGCGCGCTATTCGATCAACACCGGCCTGCCGACGGTGCTGGGCTGGAACTGGCACCAGCGGCAGCAGCGCGCAGCCGCCGACGATCAGGCCGTCTGGGCGCGGGCCAACGACGTGGCCCAGATCTACAATACAGCCTACGTGCAACCGGCCGCTGCGCTGCTGCAACAATACGACGTCCGCTACATCATCGTCGGGCCGCTGGAAAAGATCTATTACAACGCAGCAGGGCTTGCCAAGTTCGAGCGCATGGCCGCCGAAGGGATGTTGCACCCGGTCTTTGACAACGGGCAAGTCACCATCTACCAGGTAGTCCGGTAACTGGGATCGCAGCCTCGATTTTTCGAGCGCCCCATCCCTGGGGCTGTAATATTTCGCTCGGTTGCGCATCTTTTTATGAGGAGAGGGTAAAAGGTCTGTGGGCCCAGCCGACGAGTACGTCGAGTTGTACCGCCAATACCTGCCCCGTATCCTCAATTACATGAGGCTGAGGGTCGATGGCGAGGACCTGGCCCAGGATCTGACGGCGGAGGTCTTTGAACGGGCGATCGCACGGCAAGCTACTTTGCGCAAGCGAGAGGCCTTTGGCGCCTGGCTATTTCGGATCGCGCGAAACACAGTGGCGGGCCACTATCGCAAGCGGAAACAGACGCTGAGCTTGGACGAGGTGGAAGAGCAAGCAGCGCCCGCCTCCAATCCAGTCCAGACCGTCATTCAGCGCGAACAGGTGGACCGAATGCACCAGGCGTTATCGACCCTATCGGAGCGAGAGCAGGAGATCATCCGCCTCAAGTTCGGGGGCGGGTTGGGCAATCAAGAGATCGCCGGTTTACTGCGGCTGAGAGCGGGCCATGTGGCCGTGCTCCTCTATCGAGCACTGCGCAAGCTAAAGGCTCAGCTCCAGGACGAACCGGATTTTCGGTAGGACGCGGGTGGGTCGTGGAAAGATGAAATCGAGTCCAGAAGAACGAGGACGAGCACAACAGATTTCGGCTCTGGTGGACCGGTTGATCGCCGAGCCCGGCATGGATGCGCCGTCCCTCGACGCGGAGGACACCGGTGTGTGGGCCGCGGCCCGGGAACTGGCCCGTTTGCCCTCTTTGCTGGGGCCGGTGAGCCCGGCGCTGGAGCAACGGGTGATGGGCCGCATCCGGTCGGCAAAAGGATCGGACCAGGGAGCGACCCGCTGCCGCCTGAGCTGGGCGGTGACCGGCCTGGCGACGGCCCTGGCTCTGGCGCTGATTGTGTGGATCACGCCCTTGGGACAGACGGCGGTGGCCAGCTTTTTGGCCGTCTTTCATCTGGGTCAGACTGAAGTGCGGATCACGCCGGCCAACACTCAGGCCATTCAAGAAGCTACGG
>CAZNQW010000058.1:0-2730 GCA_964575225.1 uncultured Anaerolineaceae bacterium
ATGGCCCACCTGACCTACGACCAGGCCAAGGGCGAGCCCAAGGTGGAATGGCTACCGGCCGACGAATATGTGGGCCGCGACCTGTACGAGGTCTTTCCCGAGCTCTTTGAGCGGTTTGGCAAAGTCAGCGTTGCAGGCATTGGCGTGGCTGGCGAGTTCCTTTATGGCAACTCGGGCGTGGTCTTTGACGACCAGGCCGGGCGGCCCTCCCGCTATGCCGGACGCGGCGGCCTGGGCGCGGTGATGGGCAGCAAGGGCCTCAAGTTTATCATCCTGGATCGAAAGGGTGCCCCCGGCGTGAAATATGCCAACAAAGAGCTGTTTGAGCAAGGGCGCAAGAAGCTCACCGCTGCGCTGATGCAGCACGACATCACCAAGCCCAAGGGCGGCCTGAACACCTATGGCACCGCGGTTCTGGTCAATATCATGAACGAAGCCGGTGGCCTGCCGACGCGCAACTTTGGCAGCGGCCGATTTGAAGGCGCCGCCAAGATCGCCGGCGAGGCGCTGTTCGAAGGCAACAAGCAACGAACCGGCAAAGAGGTCTACAACCATGCCTGCAGCCCCGGCTGCATCATCCAGTGCTCGAACACCTGGTACCGGGAAGACGGAACCGAGCTGGTTTCCTGCCAGGAGTATGAATCGATCTGGGCATTTGGCGCCAACTGCGGCATCGACAGCCTGGATGTCACAGGTGAACTGATCAAACTGTGCAACGCCTATGGCCTGGACACCATCGAGGCGGGCACCACCATGGCCGTCGCCATGGAAGGTGGATTGGCCGAATTTGGCGATGGAGCCAAGGCCATCGA
This sequence comes from uncultured Anaerolineaceae bacterium, assembly GCA_964575225.1. Classification (GTDB taxonomy): domain Bacteria; phylum Chloroflexota; class Anaerolineae; order JAAYZQ01; family JAAYZQ01; genus CAZNQW01. The sequence continues at coordinate 813 of CAZNQW010000058.1, forward strand.
GCTGATGAAAGAGATCGGCAAGGGCAGCCCGGTGGGACGGATTCTGGGCGCCGGAACAGCGACGACGGCCCGGGTACTGGGCGTGACACGGGCGCCAGTGGTCAAGGGACAGTCTATGCCGGCCTACGAACCGCGCGCGGTCAAGGGCATCGGCATGGTCTATGCCACCGGCACCATGGGGGCAGACCACACCCAGGGCTACACCATTGCTCCCGAGATCTTGGGCGTCGCCGGCAAGGTCGACCAGTTCGACCGGGACAAAGCAGCCCTGGCCCGCGGATTCCTGGAGGCGACCGCTTTTATCGACTCCTGCGGCCATTGTCTGTTCATCGCTTTCGCCATTCTCGACATCGCCAGCGGTTTTGAGGGTGTCGTGGAGGAGTGCAACGGGGTCCTGGGCACCAACTGGACGATGGACGACGTAGGTCGTATTGGCAAAGAGATCCTGGCCAAGGAACGAGTCTTTAACGAGGCGGCCGGCTTGGATAAGGAAGCCGATCGGATGCCCGAGTTCATGAAGCTGGAGACCCTGCCACCGCACAATGTCACATGGGACATTGCCGACGAAACCCTGGACGCGGTCTGGGAAAACTAGACCTCTTCTGGACGTAACGACCGAGCTGCCGGGTTCCCGCACGGGGCCCGGCAGCTTGTTACAAGGATTCTATGTAAATGATTACAGTTTATGTAAAGCTGTTTGCCACACTGCGCACCTACCGCCCCGGACTTGGGATCGGAGAGGCATTCCCCGTGCAAGTACCAGAGGGCGCCACGGTAAGAGATCTTGTCGCTCTGCTCGAACTGCCCGAGGACGAGGTCAAGATCATCTTTGTAAACGCCCTCAATCGCGAGCCCGGGCACGTACTGGCCGATGGCGACGAACTGGGGCTTTTTCCGCCCATCGGCGGCGGCTAGCCCTAGATATACAAACGCTGCCGATCCACTTTTTCCCGCAAAATACGCAATTCCTCCGCAGAGGGCGGTTCGTTCACAGCCACCTTATCGGCCATGAGCAGCTCAAAACCGGTCTCAGCCGCCACCTGGTCTACGCTGACACCGGGATGCACGGCAAGGAGCTTCATGCGCTTGGTTTGATCGTCAAAGCCCAAGAGAGCCAGCGTACTCACCACATAGAGCGGTCCCGTATTGGGAGGCAGCCCGGCTTCCTCGCGCGCGCCGGGCCCGGTCAGATAGCCCGGCGTCGTCAGGAAATCCAAGTGGGGCACAAAGGTCTTTTTGCTATGGCGGATGATGGCGATCGTCCGCCAGCACAGGGAGCCCACGTCGTTGGCGCCTCCACTGCCCGGCAAACGAACCTTGGGCTGGCGATGGGGGCCAATGACCGTGCTGTTGAGATTGCCATAGGCATCGATCTGCGCCCCTCCCAGAAAGCCATAATCGATAAAGCCCCGGCAAGCAGTCTCCATGATATCGCAGATCCCCGAGGCAGCCAGCGCCCGGTGAAAGGTACGGGCCTCTCCCACCGCCATGGGCAGATCCTCGAGAATGGCGCCGGTGCCTCCGAACTCAAAGACGGTAATCAGATGGGGGGCCTGGCGTCGCTGGGCCAACGAGGCAGCCAGCATGGGAATCCCCGTGCCGATGAAAGCTGTGGTATTGTCTTTCATCAGGCGGGATGCCGTGCAGATCAAAAGCTCGGTTGGGTTGTACCCTGGCTCGCTCATTCTCGGCGCTCCCTTCCGTCGACCAACGCTTCCAACTGCTTCAATCCCACTTGAGCCAGATACGCCTGGTGATCGGGCAGGTCATAGATCCATTCCCGGAGATAACCCGTGGCGCCCTCGGCAGTCTCAGCCGCCTCGGCCCAGGCTTTGATCTTGGGCTCGTCGCGGCAATAGAAATAGGCCATCTCGCCCGGATGGGGAGTCAACACCATAGCGGCCCGGGCGCGTGCCGT
>CAZNQW010000058.1:2740-18251 GCA_964575225.1 uncultured Anaerolineaceae bacterium
CCAGCAGAAGAGGGCATACGCGATGGAATCTCGTGACTGGTGTTCAGACGTGTGCCTCTTCCGATCTGATGGCGGCGGATGTCATCCGTCGGCACAATTTCCTCGGCGCTGACAATGAGCCGTTTGCTGGCCCGGGCCAGCTCATAGGCAAAGCCGGTGATGCCCTCGATCTGGCAATTGCCAAAGCGATCCGCACGGTGGACGTGGATGAGGCCCACGTCGAGGATCAGGGCCGGCAAAAGAGCCAGTTTTTCACCGGTAAACGGGCATTCAACCACCTTGGCAGCGCTGTAGCGAAGGGTGTCGGTGCCCAGCATGGCCCGCACCGGCAGAAAGGGGACGCCCATGGCAGCGGCCTTCAGCCGCCAGGAGATGCCGCCGTTGCTCCACTCGACCACCTGCTGGATCTGGCCGCTTTCGACGGCCCGGCGCAGCGCCCGGGAGACGCCATAGACCTCCAAACCGACATAGGTCAGATCGAGGGCCTTCACCGCGCCCGCAGCCACCCACAGATCCAACTCCGCCACCCCTTGGCCTGCCACGCGCAGGTCCTTGATCCCCTGGCGCAGCACCTCGCGCACCAGGGTCATGGGACATCGGACCGTGCCATACAGCTCGGTACCGATGTAGCAACCGTCGTACACAAAGCGCTGGACCGCCTCCTTTTCGGTCATCAGTTTGTCCACCAACGTGCGGGGCTTTTGCGTGCGATTCCACTCACGGAAGGCATTCATATCGGGCGACTGGAGCAGATCGCCGAACCCAGATTCGATCACGTTCAACTCGCCATCCTCCTTTCATTTACGCACCAGACGGTCGGGTTGGGCGTAGGCAGCCCTAATCAGAAGGCTATTTCAAGAGACGCGATCCGCGCGAATCCAAGTGGGCTATTGGTTTTTCTGACGGCTGGCCAGGACAGTGGCCATGGCCAGCGATAGATAACGGGTTTCGGCTGTGTCGGCGCGGGAGTTGATCACGATGGGAACCTGGGCCCCCACCACCAGGCCCGCCATGCGGGCCCGGGCAAAGTATAACAGCCCCTTGGCGACAATGTTGCCGGCTTCTACATTGGGGACAATGAGGATATCGGCCAGCCCGGCAATGGGCGACTGGCTTTCGGCCAAGCGGGCAGCCTGAGGTGATATGGCCAACTCTAACCCAAGGGGCCCATCGACGATGGCCCCTTCCACCCAGCCTTGTTCCGACATTTTGGACAAAGCCAGGGCGTCGATACTGGCAGGAATTTTGGGATGTACCGTTTCGCTGGCCGCCAGGATAGCCACCCGCGGTTCTTTCAGGCCAAACATACGGGCCACAGCGACGGCATTGTTGATGATCTCGAGCTTCTGATACACGTCTGGGTAGACCAACACTCCCGAATCACTGAGGTACACGAGACGGTTGAGGCTTGGGAGTTCGAACAGAGCGACATGGGACAAAAGTCCCGGCCCGCGGATGCCGATGTGGCGGTTGAGGGCCACACTCAGGATCTCGGCCGTCTTGACCTGGCCCTTGACCACAGCAGCGACAGCGCCCTCTCGGGCCATACGGACGACACACTCGCTGGCAGCCACTGGATCCGGTTCGTGGAGAATGGGTACATCATTCAGATCGACCCCGGTCTGCGCGACAAAGGCCTCGATGGCAGGCCAATCGCCGACGAGGGTAGCCCGAACCATACCCTCTTGCTGCGCTCGCGCCACGGCTTTGAGCACCTCCGGGTCGTGGGCTGCCGCTACGCCAATAGGCAGCGGCCCGCACGCGCGGGCCTCTGCCTCCATCTCCTCGAACGTGGCAATGCTCACCGATCTCCTGCCTGAAGAAACCGGATGACCGTCTCGGCCAAAAGTGCTACCCCGATGGGCAGCGCCCGTTCGTCGATGTCAAATTGGGGATGATGATGCAGCCGTTTGGGTCCGTCGGCCAAAGCACCTCCCAACCAGAAGAAGCAGCCCGGCGCCTGACGGGCCAGGTAGGAGAAATCCTCGCCCCCCATCTCTTGGGGAGCTTCGAGCACGTTTTGTGGGCCAAGCAGGTCGGACGCTACCTCCTGAACCAGAGCGGTCATTCCTGCATCGTTGACCACAGGGTGATAGCCGGCGACAATGTCCAGTTCGTAATCGCCGCCCAGAGCCCGGGCCACACTGCAGGCACGCTCCATTTCAGCCAAAAGCTGCTGCCGCGTCTCGGGCTCAAAGGTGCGAATGGTGCCCGTCATGGTCACTTGGCCGGCCATGATGTTGTCCTTGGCGCCCCCATGGATGGTGCCCACCGTAAGCACACGGCCCTTGGTGGGATCCAATCGTCGCGAGATCACGGTTTGCAGGGCGTTGATCACCTGGGCCGAGATGGCAATGGCATCAAAACCCTCATGCGGATAAGCGCCATGGGACTCCTGGCCCTTGATGACCAGCGTAAACTTGTCCGGGTGAGCGGTGAGGGCCCCCACGCGGGTGCTGATCTTTCCTGCCGTCACGCCGGTCCAAATGTGCATGCCGACGATGCCATCCACGCCTTCCATGACACCCTCTTGGGCCATGCGCATGCCGCCGCTTAAGCCTTCCGAATCCTGATTCTCCTCAGAAGGCTGAAACAGAAACCGGACACGGCCCAGCAGCCGACCGGCAGCGTGCTCCTGGGCAAGGATCTCCGCCACACCCAGCAGGCAGGCCACGTGGACATCATGACCGCAAGCGTGCATCACGCCGGGAATTTTCGAGGCATAGGGCACGTCGTTTTCTTCCTGAATGGGCAAGGCATCCATATCGGCGCGAAGGGCGATACAGCGACTCCCCTCTCCCAAGTCGCCAACGACACCCGTCTTGGCAACGCCGGTACGGACGGCGATCCCCAACTCGGCGAGACGCTGGGCAATCAGATCGGCAGTGCGGTGCTCGTCAAAAGCCAATTCGGGATATTGGTGTATCTGGTGGCGGAAGCCAATCACGGTAGACTCGATAGCCTGAGCTTTTTTCAACATTGAGCGCTCCTAGTTCGTGCAGTGGTGATCTCATTATAGCATGGCCTGAGCAAGCGTGCAAGACGCTGACAGGGCAGGTTGTGTACAAGTCGGTGGAAATGCCCGTAGGGCCGAAAAGAACACCGTCACCCCCGCGCAAGCGGGGGTCCAGCCCTTTGGATGCTGCCTGCGAGTACGCAGGCGCTTATGCGCGAGGGTTCTCGCGGCGGGCATGACGAGGGGCAAGTTGCCCTAAAATCGCGATGCGTTCAGCACTGCACGCGTGAAAATGTCATCTGAGCATTTTCCACCGAAAGAGATACAGAACCACAAGGCAGATAGAAAACTCGATGAAAACTGAGAGCTTCAGCGGCTATATAGGGTGCCTTGGGTAGGACAGGGTAATAAGGGGCTTGTTGACAGAGGGGAAATTTCGATCGTGCAGCCAGGTCGTCGTTGGCGAGAATGGCCCGAATTTTGAAAAACAGAGGTTGGCACGGAACCTCAGATGGGCAATGGATCAACGACAGGCTATCGAGGCCCTCAAGCGACCATCACCATCCGGGCCCAGTGATAGCCCTCTCGTAACCAGGAGACATACTGTTGTAATGTCTGGCGACGGTGAGGATCGGAGGTCAGGCTGTACACAATCTGATCGCCCAACCGGGTTTCGATCAGCAACTCGGCCTCCACCAGCGCCGTGAGCATGGGTTCGATCGGTTCGGGCAGGCGGCCGATGTGCACACTGAGATTTTTGGCTGTGTCGCAGGCAAAGGGATTCTGCACAAAGAAGGTCAACAGATCCACGCTCGTCAGGTCGGCCGTGAGTTCAGAGATGGTACGCCACAGGCCGTTCCCCTCCGCCCAGGGAATCACCTTCTCCTCATCGGTTCTTTCTGGAACTGGAGCTGCGTGCCGTTCACGTACGCTCAACATGCATATCCCTCCTGGCACGAATACTGTAGCATCCTTCTTTCCATGTGTCAATAGTACCGCTGTACCACAGCCATTGGCAGCCCGCCAACGCCAAGTTGTGGCTCCGCCTCAGCCACCTTGATCGAAAGAAACAACGTTCAACCGCCAGCAATCCTCAAAAAGGCCCACGCGAACCCCACAATGCTGCTGAGAGCTCGCGCGGGCTCGAGTGCAACCTCTGCTTGCCAATCACGCCTGCTCGGCGTCCCCGTCCTCGGGGACGCCCAAGGGCTGAGCCGCCCCCGAGACAGGGGCGGCGAGCAAAAGTACCGCTGTACCACGTCAGGGCAAACGCAGTTGTCTGCCATAGCGGTCGCCCTCGGTTCAACCATCTATCCGCTGGACAAATGCGCTCAAGTATGATACAGTCCTATCATCGGGGTCAGGCACAGTACCAACATCGGTCTATGGGAGGACCTGTGGAGTATTCTCTGGAAACAACAACACCCCCTGAACAACCCAATGCACAGCACGCCTCTTGGGAACCGTTAGCCCGTACCTTGGTACTCATCGCGTCCCTGACCATTGTCCTGTTGGGACTTTTATTGAGTAGCGGCGGCCTGGTCCTGGCTCTGCTGAGTGCCGAGGCGGAGAGGGTACCCCTCATTACCGCTTCCATCTCTTTTCTGGCCCTGACGGGGGGCCTGGGACTGGCCGTGGCGTGGCACGCCCGCCAATCCCTTCGAGGGCAACCTTCACAGGCCTTTCGGCCCAAACGGGTGGGGCTCTGGGCGTTGCTCTTTGGATTGGCCGTTGTGGCAGGCCAGCTAACCCTGATGCTGGAAGGAACTCGTCTTTTCGTATTTCCCTTTTTCCACATCAGCGCCACCCTCCTCCCCATCGTCGTGATTTTGGGCGCTGTGGGTCGCAGTCTGCCCGGGGCCGTGCGGTGGCGAGAAATCATCATTCAATTCGCCGGTGGGGCGTTTCTTGCCACCCTATTGGCCATGGCCCTCGAGGTGGCCCTCATCGTCGCCCTGGGCATCACCCTGGTGGTGGGCATGGCCCTGATGCCAGGGGGCATGGAACTGCTGGCCACTCTCCAAGAACGGCTGAACGATCCGGCGGTCCTTCAAAATCCATCGTTGCTGAGCGATTTGGTTTCCTCGCCGCTGCTCGTCATAGCCGTGATCCTGGTCTTTGCCGGGGCAATCCCCCTGATCGAAGAAACGGTCAAGACCGTCGGTGTGGGGCTGATGAGCTATCGACGGCCCTCTCTACGGCAAGCACTGATATGGGGATTGGCCGCAGGGTGCGGCTTTGCCCTGGTCGAAGGGCTGTTCAACACCGCTTCGGGATTGGACATCTGGTCGGCGGTGGTTACCACGCGGGTAGGCGCGACCCTGCTGCACGCGTTCACCGGTGCGCTGATGGGCGTGGCCTGGCATCGGCTGCGAGTTCAGCGCCGCTGGGCCCCGGCCCTGGGCCTGTATGCCCTGAGTGTGGCCTTCCATGGTCTGTGGAACGGCCTTGCCATAGCCTTCACGGCCCTGGGTGTGAGGGCCTTGGACACGAGCCCTGGAGGGACGCTGCTGTCAGGGAGTTTTTCAGCCGCCATTGTGTTCATGCTTCTCATTGGAGTCGCATTCGGCATGGCGGGGGGCCTCGTAGCTCTCACCCATTATGTCAATAAGAACAGCCCTGAGGATTTGACCGATGGTGCCCCGAACTGAGAGCGATGAGAAGTATGTTCTCGATCTGGTGGCCCAGGTACTTGCCGAGCCCGACTATCGCTGGCAACACCGCTTCCCCACCCTGCTGGGCGATCCGGGCCGCGACGGAAAGCGTCGGGCTCTGCCGGTGGATGGATACTTTCCACGTCACCAGTTGATCGTCGAATACTGGGAACGCCAGCACAGCGCCCCGGTGCCCATCATGGACGAAGGGCCGACCATCAGCGGCGTTTCCAAGGGCGACCAGCGCCGCCTGTACGACCAACGTCGCCAATTGTGGGCCCGGGCCCACGGGCTCCAACTGGTGGTCCTGGATTATCGTGGATTTGAAACGGATGAACAGGGACGTCTGATCCGGGATTACGTACGCGACATGAGGGCAGTGATCGATGCGCTACGAGCCGCCGGCGTGATCGGCCGCCAAACCCAACGACCTCTCCCGGGAAAAGACGCCGGGTTCGAGGGAAGAGGCTGCCCCGTGTGTCTCCTGGCGCAGGGCGCCGATATGGCGGATGTCTATCATCTGCTGTGGCGCGACGCCGAAACGATGGTCTACCTACCGCGGGCAGCGAGCGTCTATGGCCAAGTCCTGGTCGCTCCGATAGAGCACCGCGTGCAGGTGACCGGCGACTGGACACTGCACGAATACCTGGCCATCCAGCGGGTAGTGCACGCCGCGGCTGAGGCGGTGCGCCAAGCCTTGCGTCCTGAACGGGTCTATATCCTGTCGCTGGGCAGCCAGCAGGCGCTGGCTCACGTTCAATGGCAAATCATCCCCTGCCCACCGGGCATCCCCTTGGAATTTCAGGAGATGTCGCTGCTTGACACCCGAGATCGGGAGTTGGTCGAAGTAGGCCTGGAGGAGATGCGAAAACTCGGCAAATTGCTTCGTGGTCACCTGCCTGCCTGGATGCGAAAAGCCTGATCGGCTGCAAAGTACCAAACAGATAGAAAAGAGGCACCCATGAAAGGTCGTATACAACCATCCACCTTTTCCATCGTCGCCTACGACCCCAACGCGGGAGAATGGGGCGTGGCCGTCCAGAGCAAATTCCTGGCCGTTGGCGCTGTGGTGCCTTGGGCCCGGGCGGGCGTGGGCGCCATCGCCACCCAGGCCCACGCCAACCTATCCTTTGGCCCAGAGGGATTGGTGCTGCTGGGTGGGGGATTGAATGCGCAACGGGCACTGGATCGGCTGTTGGCTGCCGATCCAGGACGAGAGCATCGCCAAGTGGGGTTGGTCGACGCCCAGGGTCGTCCGGCAACCTTTACCGGGAACGAGTGTTACGATTGGGCCGGCGGCCTGACAGGCACCGGCTACGCAGCCCAGGGTAACATCCTGGTCAGCGGCGCCACAGTCGAGGCCATGGCCCGCACCTTTGAATCCTCGACGGGCGAGTTGGCCGACCGGTTGGTGGCAGCGCTGGCGGCAGGCCAGGCCGCAGGCGGCGACCGTCGCGGCCAACAGTCGGCTGCTGTATTGGTGGTACGGGCAGGCGGAGGCTATGGCGGCACCACCGACCGCTATCTGGACCTGCGCGTAGACGACGACCCGGCGCCCATCGAACGCCTGCAAGCATTGGTCGATCTGCACCATCTCTTTTTCCAACCCCCTTCACCCGGCGAGATGGTGGTTTTGGAAGGGGACCTGGCCCGAGAGGCACAGCACATCGCCCACTGGGCCGGCTACTATCAGGGCCCGCTGACCGGCGTCTACGACTCGGCCACACGCCAGGCCCTGACAGCCCTCATCGGCAACGAAAACTTTGAGGAGCGATTCGACGAGGCGGGAGGCCGCATCAGTCGCCAGGTACTGGCCATACTGCGGACCAAATTCGAGCCCCCCAAGGCCTAGCATACATTCCCAAATTTTGTGAGCACTGGATAGGATCTCGTGGCAAATTCTAGACTTCCGAACAACTTGCGCGTCGTTTCGGTCCGGTCGGTGCTCTCGGGCATGGCCAGCACCATGGGGCGGGCCGTGTGGCAGCCCTTTGTATTGAGCCTGGGCGCGCCAATGACCGCCTTGGGCTTGCTCGAATCGTTGGGCGGCATGCGCAGCCTGTTGCCCGCTCCGGCGCAATACTTGAGTGGCTGGCTTTCGGATCGTCTGGGACGCAAGCCCTTTATCGCGGCGGGATTGTTGGCCGGGTTGTTGGGTTCGCTCTTTTTTATAACGGGAGCACTCCGGTTCAACTGGTACTGGCTTATCCCAGGTATCGCCCTGGCAGGAATGATCTATATCGCCGACCCGCCCCAAGATTCCCTCGTGGCCGAGTCGACCCACCCTCGCCAACGGGGCACCGCTTTTAGCATCCTGATGCTGGCCTGGATGGCGCCGGGCATCGTGGCGCCGACCGTCGGTGGGTTTCTGGCAGAGCGCTGGGGCTATGCACCGGTGTATGCCCTTCAGGCGCTGCTGTACGGACTGGCGCTTTTCGTGGTGCTCCGCTTTCTGCGCGAAACGCTGCGCAGCCCACAACGTCACGTCCCCATTCGAGAGGTGGTGCGGGCCCTTGCCCGGCTGGTCTCGCCACCCCGGGCATTGTATGGCTTTTTCGTCGCCATCGCCGTCGACAGTGTCGCATGGGGGCTGGGTTGGTCGTTGCTGTATGGCATGCTCACCGACACCTATCAGTACTCCACCGTGCAGATCGGCGTGATGTCCAGCACCATGTCGATCGCCTGGGTCGTCACCCAGTTGCCGGTGGGTCGTCTGGTCGACCGATTCGGCGCCAAACGGCTCCTGGTCTTTTCCGAATTCCTCGGAGTGCTCGTGGTGATTGGCTGGATGCTAAGCCGCAGTTACGAGGCCTTTCTTGCCCTGCAACTCCTCTTTGGTCTGATGGCTGCCATGTGGGCCCCCTCGCTCAGGGCGCTGATGTCCAACAGCGTGCAGGAACAACAGCGCGGCGAATCGTTGGGCCGCCTGGCGGCCTTTCAGGGATTGATGGGCTTTCCTGCCCCCCTCATCGGCGGGATGCTGTACGATCGATGGGGATTCTATGCGCCGCTGACAGCCAGTCTGGTCGGCGTGGTGGCAGCGACGTTGCTCCTCGCTCGACTGGTCCGCGAGCCCCCCCGCGAGGAGGACCCACTTCCCAACCCATAAGAACCGGAATAAAGAAACCGCACTCCCAGCCCATCGTGATGCCCTCGGCAGCGAGCATCCAACGCCCCTTTTCAAACACAGAGTAGAGGAAAGAGCAAGCCATGCTTGATTATCGCCCGCAGGGAATACACAGAATAGGCAAACGGGAGAAGTTGTTCACTTTCCATGCATTCCACCTTACATCCGTCAGCTTCTTTCCACGCGCAAGTTGCCATGCCTCTTGCCAACTGCCCCTTTTTCGAGTATAATGCCCCCGTCGGAGCCAGTGGGCGAATTGGGCCCGGGCAAGCACCGCGACCACGGTCCTCTGCCCGTGAAGTGGCCCAGTCCCTTACTGGCCGTCCCAGCCGAGTGCGAAGCGAACATGCTGCTCGCACACACAACCAGATAGGAGGAGAAAGACAATGCCCAACGGAATTCGGTGGCTGCTAGCCACCCTCATGATCGTCACCCTCGCGTTGGCCGCCTGTGGCCCCACAGCCGAACCCACATCGGCTCCTACCACTGCCGTCGAAGCAACGAAAGCTCCAGAAGCAACAACAGCCCCTCAACCCACCAGCCCCCCAAAGGATAGCGTCAAAGTCGCCTTTGTGTACGTCGCCCCGATTGGTGACCTGGGCTGGAGCTGGACCCACGAACAGGCGCGCCTCGCAATCGAAGAGCACTTTGGCGACAAGGTAGAGACGACCTACATCGAAAACGTGCCCGAAGGCCCTGATGCCGAGCGCGTTATCCGCGACTTTGCCGAAAAGGGCTACGACCTCGTCTTTACCACCAGTTTCGGCTTTATGGATCCCACCGCCACCGTCGCCGCCGAGTACCCCGACACCTGGTTTGTCCACATCTCAGGCTACAAAACGGGTCCTAACCTCAGTACCGTCTTTGGCCGCATCTATCAGGCGCGATTCCTCTCAGGTCTGGTGGCGGGCAAGGCCACCGAGGCCAACAAGATCGGCTATGTAGCCGCATTCCCCATTCCTGAGGTGATCCGCGGCATCAACGCCTTTACTCAGGGCGTCCGCGCCGCCAACCCGGAAGCCACCGTCCACATTGTCTGGACCAACACCTGGTTTGACCCGCCGGTCGAAAAGGAAGCCGCCGAAGCTCTCCTGGACCAGGGGTGCGACGTGATCGCCCAACACCAGGATACCACCGAGCCCCAGAAGGCCGCCGCCGACCGGGGCGCCGTCAGCATCGGTTACGACTCGGACATGCGCTCCTTTGTCGGCGACACTGTGCTCACCAGCCCCGTGTGGGATTGGAGCGTCAAGTACATCGACATCATCCAGCAGGTGATGGACGGTACCTATACCACGGAATCCTATTGGGGCTCCCTGGCGGATGAGGTTGTCGGTCTGGCCGAATTCAGCCCCAAGGTCGACGCCGAGACCGTGGCATTGGTCGACGAGTACAAGACCAAGATCTTGGCCGGCGAGTGGGACGTATTCTGTGGACCGGTAATGGGCCAGAACAGTGAGCTGTCAGTGGCCCAAGGCCAATGCATGACCGACGAAGAGATGCTCAACATGAGCTGGTTCGTCGAGGGCGTCGCCGGTGAAGCGCCGGAAAAACCGCCCGTCGCCGAAGCGGCTGCACCAACGGGGGACGTCGATCTCTCGGGTATGAAGGTGGGGTTCGTCTACGTAGCTCCCATCGGCGATTTGGGCTGGACCTATGCCCAAGATCAGGGTCGTTTGGCCGTAGAGGCCCTGGGCGCTGAGACAACCTACATCGAGAACGTACCCGAAGGCCCCGATGCCGAGCGCGTCATCCGCGACCTGGCCGAAAAGGGGTACAACCCCATCTTTACGACCAGTTTCGGCTTTATGGATCCCACCGTCACCGTCGCCGCCGAGTACCCCGACACCTGGTTTGTCCACATCTCGGGCTACAAGACGGCCCCCAACCTCAGCACGGTCTTTGGCCGCATCTACCAGCCCCGATTCCTCTCGGGCTTGGTGGCGGGCAAGGCCACCGAGTCCAACAAGATCGGCTACGTAGCCGCATTCCCCATTCCTGAGGTGATCCGCGGCATCAACGCCTTTACCTTGGGTGTCCGCGCCGCCAACCCGGAAGCCACCGTCCACGTCGTGTGGACCAGTACCTGGTTTGACCCGCCGGTCGAAAAAGAGGCCGCCGAAGCTCTCCTGGACCAGGGGTGCGACGTGATCGCCCAACACCAGGATACGACCGAGCCTCAGAAGGCCGCCGCCGACCGGGGCGCCGTCAGCATCGGTTATGACTCGGACATGCGCTCCTTTGTCGGCGACACCGTCCTGACCAGCCCCGTATGGAACTGGGGACCCAAGTACATCGACATTGTCCAAAAGATCCAAGAGGGCACCTACAGCACAGAATCGTATTGGGGCGCGTTGGATGACGAGGTTGTGGCTCTGGCCGAACTCAGCCCCAATGTCGACGCCGAGACGGTGGCCCTGGTCCAAGAGTATGAGGCCAAGATCTTGGCCGGCCAGTGGGACGTATTCTGCGGACCGGTGAATGGCCAGAACGGCGAGACGTCGGTGGCTCTGGGCCAGTGCATGACCGACGAAGCGATGCTCAACATGAGCTGGTTTGTCGAGGGTGTCGTTGGCGAAGCCCCTGAGGAACCGCCTGTGGCCGAGGCCGTTGAGCTGCCCAAGGCCGCCTTTGTCTATGTCGGTCCCACAGGGGATCTGGGCTGGACCTATGCCCACGATCAGGGGCGCCTGGCGCTGGAAGATATGGGCGTCGAGACCGCCTATGTCGAGCTTGTCGCCGAAGGACCCGATTCGGCCCGCGTGATCCGCGATTTGGCCGAAAAGGGATACAATCTAATTTTCGCCACCAGCTTTGGCTTCATGGACTCGGTCATCGAGGTAGCGGCCGACTATCCTGACCTCTACTTTGAGCACTGCACCGGCTACCAGACCGCCGACAACGTCGGCATCTATGATGGCCGTGGCTATCAACCCTGGTACTTGGCGGGCATTGTCGCCGGCGAGATGACCGAGAACAACGTCCTGGGCTACATTGCCCCCTATGCCATCCCTGAAGTGATCCGCAACATGAACGCCTTTGCCCTAGGCGCTCGTTCCGTCAACCCCGATGCCAAAGTACATCCCATCTGGATCTACTCCTGGGTCGACCCGCCCAAAGAGCGTGAGGCGGCTCAGGCGCTCTATGACCTGGGCGCCGACGTGATTGCCCGCGAAAGCGACTCCACCGAAGCGGACAAATTGGCTCAGGAAAACGGGATCTATGTGATTGGCTACAACTCGGACGTAGCCCGCTCGCAATCGCCCGACGCCTTCCTCACCGCCCCCATCTGGCATTGGGATGTCTTTTACAAAAAAGCCGTGATGGACGTGGCCAATGGCGCCTGGACCAATGCACCCGTATGGTGGGGGATCAAGGACGGACTGCTCAGCCTGGCCCCCATTGCCGACTTTGTACCCGACGACGTCAAGGCCCTGGTAGAAGCAGAGCAGGCACGCATCGTCGCTGGCGAGTTTGACGTTTTTGAAGGACCCATCAACGACAATACGGGCGCCGAGCGTGTCGCCGCCGGTGTGCAGATGACCGACGAAGAAATGCTGTCCTTCGACTGGCTGGTCGAGGGCGTCGTCGGCGAAATTCCCGATTAAATGATACCACCCAGAGGGCGCGGCCTGCCGCGCCCTCTGGCAAATCGGCCGATTGGCAAGCCCACATTCCTGGAGCGGGGAACTCGGGCGAATCTAGAGCGCGGCCTTGCCATCGCAGCTCGTATGCAGCCGTAAAGTGGGTACACCAGGACTAGCCCAAGCGCCCTCACGGCCAAAAGGAACCTCTATGAACGCATCACTACCCGCTGTGGAGATGCGCGGCATCGTCAAGCGCTTCCCCGGCGTTATCGCCAACGATCAGGTCGATCTGACCGTCCAACCCGGCGAGATTCACGCCTTGTTGGGAGAAAACGGCGCGGGCAAGAGCACTCTGATGAACGTGCTGGCGGGTCTGTACCGCCCCGATAGCGGCGAGATCCGGATTGGCGGCAGCCTGGCCGACATCTGCTCACCCCGCGATGCCATCGAACGGGGGATTGGCATGGTCCATCAGCACTTTATGCTGGTTGAGCCTCAGACCGTGTCGGAGAACATTATCCTGGGCCTCGACCAACCCCGCTTTTTGCTGGACATGCCCCATGTCGAAAAAGAGATCCAAAAGCTGGGTGCCCGCTATAACCTGGGCGTAGACCCCGGCGCCCGTATCTGGCAGTTGTCTGTAGGCGAACAGCAACGCGTGGAAATCCTCAAAATGCTCTACCGGGGAGCCCAGATCCTGGTTCTCGACGAGCCCACCGCCGTCCTGACCCCTCAGGAAGCGGACGAACTGGCGCATACCTTGCGTCAGATGGCGGACGAAGGAAAATCGGTCATCTTTATCACTCACAAACTGGGTGAAGTCATGGCCTGTTCCAATCGGGTCACCGTTCTGCGCAAAGGGAAAAACGTCGGTACCGTATCGACGGCCGACACCAACAAACGCGACCTGGCCCGACTCATGGTCGGACGAGAAGTAGTTTTCCGCATTGATCGCTCGGCCTATGACATCGCGCCGGATGCCGACCGTGCCCCGATGCTCACCGTCGAAAAGGTCAGCACCCAGAACGACAAGGGCTTGCCTGCTCTGAACCAGGTCTCGCTCTCGGTCCACCGCCATGAGATTTTGGGCATTGCGGGAGTGGCGGGCAACGGCCAACGCGAGCTGGCCGAAGTCATCACCGGGCTACGGCCCACGACCGACGGCGTCATACGGCTCGGCTCCCATCGCTTGCCTAACCACCGCCCACGGCGGGCCATCGACCTTGGCCTGAGCCATATCCCCGAAGACCGCATGCAGACGGGACTGGTGGCCAACATGACCGTCAGCGACAACCTGATCCTCAAAGACTATCGCCGCCCGCCCCTTTCACGAGTCGGATTCTTGATCAAGCAAGCCATCGCCCGTTTTTCCCGCACCCTCATTGACGAATACGAAATCGCCACCCCCAGTCACGACACCCAGGTCAAGGGCCTCTCGGGCGGCAATCTGCAGAAGGCACTCCTGGCCCGGGAGATTACTGCCGGCGGCGATCTAATGGTTGCCGTCCACCCCACGCGCGGGCTGGATATCGGGGCCACGGAATGGGTACAACGCAAGCTGCTCGAACAACGACAAAAAGGCGCCGCAATCCTCCTGATCTCGGAAGACCTGGACGAGCTGCTATCGATCAGCGACCGCATTGCCGTTCTCTACGAGGGCCGTATTATGGGCGTTGTGCCCGCCGAGGGCGCCGACGTGGAGGAGCTGGGCCTGTGGATGGCAGGTACCGCTGCATGAGCTGCATCGAAACCAGCGATAGGAAAACACCCAATGAGAATTCTCTTTGAACGCCGGCTAGAGCCTTCACGCCTCATCGCCTTGCTGGTACCCGTCATCTCTTTCCTCCTGGCGCTCGTGGTGGGTGGCATTTTGCTGCTGGCTGCCGGCGCCAACCCCATAGATACCTACCGGGCCATGTTCGACGGCGCCTTTGGCACCCCCTACGCCCGCTCAGAGACGCTGGTTCGGGCCATCCCCCTGATGCTGACCGGTCTGGCCGTCTCGATCGCTTTTCGTATGAAGTTCTGGAACATTGGCGCCGAAGGCCAACTGGCGATGGGCGCCCTTGCCACGGCTGGGCTGCCCCTTTTTCTGCTGGGCGACAGCGGCTTACCCGTCTGGCTCCTGTTGGTCCTGATGGGAGTGGCGGCCTTTGCCGCCGGGGCATTGTGGGGGTTGATTCCGGCCGCCCTTAAAGGCTACCTCCGAGTCAACGAAATCATCACAACTTTGATGATGAATTACATCGCCATTCTTTTCCTGGACTATCTATACACCGGTCCGTGGAAGGACAAGGCGGGCTTTGGCTTTCCCGGCACAGCCAGCTTCAAAGAGATAACCGCCCTGCCCCGGCTGCCCGCGGAGCTTGGGTTCGGGCGCGTCCACGTCGGCCTGTTCCTGGCCATTGTCGCGGCGTTGCTCATCTGGCTCGTGTTACAACGCACCAAATGGGGCTATGAGATCCGTGTGATCGGCGAAAACCCCAAAGCGGCCCGCTATGCCGGCATCAGCCTGGTCCGCAACGTCCTGATGGTCATGCTCCTCAGCGGCGGACTGGCCGGGCTGGCCGGATTCGGCCAGGTGGCGGGAATCGCCTTTCGACTGCAAAAGGGGATCGTCGTCGGTGATGGATTCACAGCCATCATCATCGCCTGGCTGGCCAAGCTCCACCCGATTGGCGTCCTCGTGGTGGCCGTGCTGATGGCTGCCCTCAGCACCGGCGGCGACCAACTGACGATCACCATGCGGTTGCCTGCCGCCATGGCCGGTGTGCTCCAGGGTGCGATTCTCTTTTTTGTGCTCGGCGGCGACATCTTTGTCCGCTACCGGCTTCGATTTGTGCGGACCGCCGAGTCCGCCCGCTAGGCAGGAAACGTATGGAACTCGGACTCCTGATCTCTATCCTGACTGTCAGCCTTCACGCCGGAACCTCGCTGGTCTTTGCCACCCTTGGCGAGATCTTGACCGAACGCTCGGGGATCTTGAACTTGGGCCTGGAAGGCATCATGATTATGGGCGCCTTGTCGGCCTTTGCCGCTGCCTACCACAGCGAAAGCCTGTTGGTTGGCGTCCTCACAGCCATGCTGGTGGGTGGGATGCTGGCTGCCATCCATGCCTTTCTGAGCGTCAGTCTGCGCGCCGACCAGGTGGTCAGTGGCCTTGCCCTCACCCTTTTTGGCGTGGGAC
>CAZNQW010000059.1:0-18028 GCA_964575225.1 uncultured Anaerolineaceae bacterium
GCTCATGGTGGAACACTCCTGTGCTCGGGCCCTCACCCATCGGTTGGGTGAGAGCCCGAAATTGTTGATAGTCGGCGGCTATTCGCTGCCCCGGATGGTCAGGCCCTCGGGCACGCCCACGATGTATTGATGTTTGTTGTACGGCTGGGGGATGCCGCCGCCAAATCCACCCGGTGTAAAGTACCAATTATCGAACACCTCGGCGTTATACACCACCACCCGGGCGGTGTAGTACAGCGACAGGGCCGGCAGGTCTTGGGCAAGGAGGGCCTGCATCTGGTTCAGCGCCGTCACCCGCTCGGCCGGATCGGTCATGGTCACCTGGGCTCCGGCCAAGGCATCAAACTCGGGGTTGCTGTAGCCCAAGCCGGGAGAAAAGCCCCGCGCCGGGCTGCCGGTGGCAAAGTTGCGCCGCAACTGATCGGCGTCCGCGCCCAGGCCACCAAAGCCGGTGATCATCATCTCGTAGCTTCCTTCATTGGCGGCGGCGTCGATGGTGGCTTGATCCATCGAGATCGTGTTCACGACCAGTCCGATTTCGGAAAGACCGGCCTCGATGATCTCGACCACTCGCGGCGAGGCCATAATCCAATCAGGTGAATAGGCGAGCTGGATCGGTGTGCCGTCGTAACCGGCGTCCTGCAGCAGGGTGCGAGCGCGGTCTAGATCGTACGCATATTCGGTCACGTCTGGATTGTAGGCGGGGTTGGACTTGGGAAGAAAGCCAGGGTTGCCTTGATCGCCCAGGCCAAACAGCACCCGCTCTACTATGGCCTGTCGGTCGACGGCGTGGGCGATGGCCTGGCGTACCCGCAGATCCTGCAAGGGGGTGTCCTTTTCCAGGTTAAAGTAGAGGAACATGCCCCATTCACCCGGCGCCTGCCCCACGGCAAAGGGCTCCTGGCGGAAGGGGGCCAGCATCTCTTCGGTGACGCCCCCGAATTTGTCAAAGGCGGCAACGTCGCCGTTGGATAGCGCCAAAAAGTCGTCGCTGGTGGGCACAAACTCGATGCGCCGGACGTAGGGCATGCCCAGGAAAAAGTCGGGATTGGCCTCGAACAGGTAGGTGCCTTCCTCCTGGCTGTATTCGACCAACTTGTAGGCCCCACTCCCGATGAACGCCTCGGGCTCGGTGAAGGCCTGGGGGTCGGTCACATCCTGCCAGATGTGCTGAGGAAAGATCAACACAGCCTCGGCTACGGTCTGTAGGAAAGGCGCAAAGGGTTGGGCCAGCTTGATGGCAATCTGTTGATCGCCCACGGCCTCGGCCGATTCGACTTGGCTGACCTGCGACATGAACCAACCTGCGCCGGGGTGGTCCAGATAATATCCGATGGAAAAGACGACGTCGTCGACGGTGAGCGGTTGTCCGTCTTGCCAGCGCACCCCGTCGCGCAGGGTGAAGGTCCAGGTCAGGCCGTCGTCGGACATCGTCCAGTCGGTGGCCAACCAGGGGATCGTTTCTCCGCTGGCGTCACGCCAGGCCAATGTGTCAAACACCAGGGAGGCGCGGGAAAAGCCCGGCCCCCGGTTGAACCCAAAGGGCGAGGGGTGGCCCCAATAGCCGCCGCCCGGCAGGCGCAACGTTTCGACATAGGCGGCCTTGGCGGGTACTTCGACCGGCGCTGTCGTAGGCGCCTCGGCGGGCGCCTGAGTCTCTGGGGGGGCTGCCGGCTCGGCGCCGCACCCAGCCAGTAGCAGAGCGGCAATCAAAGAAAGTACAATCCAGATCCTTTGCGCGGAACGTCCGTGCATCATCTTTCTCCTTGAGAAAAAATTACAAAAGGTCGCCGGCCCAATCCAGGGCAGGCGCCGCCTGTAAAAGAGCGCGAGTGTAGTCGTGTTGGGGTTGAGTGATCACGCGGTTTACCGGACCCTCTTCGACGATCTCGCCCTGACGCATGATCAGAATGCGGTCGGCCACCTTACGCACCAGGGCCAGGTCGTGGGATACGAGCAACAACCCCATGCCGCGCTCGTTCTGAATCTCTTTTAGGAGGTTGATCACTTTGGCTTGTTCACTGGCGTCGAGCATGGACACCGGTTCGTCGGCCACGATCAGTTTGGGATTCAGCACCAGCGCTCGGGCGATGGCTACCCGCTGCAATTGGCCGCCGCTCAGCTCGTGGGCGCGGCGGCTGAGGAAAGAAGGATCATCGGGCAGGCCCACCGCCCGCAGGGCCTCGCGCACCTTGTCCATTCGCTCGGCCGCATTGCCGACTTTTTGCACGTCCAATGGCTCGCGCACGATTTCGGCCACCGGAAAGCGAGGACTGACTGCGTCGAAGGGATCTTGGGCGATAAACTGGATGCGCCGTTGCAACGCCTTGCGGTCGCGTCCGTTGGCCGAGGCCATATCCTGCCCTTCAAAGACGACCGTGCCGCCATCGGCTTCGAGCAGGCCGACCAGCAGGCGGCCCAGTGTTGTCTTGCCGCTGCCGGTTTCGCCGACTAACGCCACGACCTCTCCCTCATACACCTCCAGGCTGGCTTCTTGGACAGCGGTCACGGCCTCGCCGTTGCCGTTGGTCGAGAAGGCTTTGGACAGGTTTTGAGCCCGAAGCAGGGTTTGCAGGCCACCCAGGTGACAGGCAATGAGCCGGTCGCCGACCTGGATCAGCGGTGGTTCGACTTGGCGACAGAGGTCGATGGCCTGGGTGCAACGGGGGTGAAAGCGGCAACCGCTGGGCGGGTTGGACGGATCGGGCGATTGGCCGCGGATACCCCGCAGGTCGCGGGCCGTGGTCATGTTGGGATAGGCGTTGAGCAGTCCCCAGGTGTAGGGATGGCGTGGTTGTTCCAGGGTTTGCCGCGCAGCACCCACTTCGACCAGTTGGCCGGCATAGAGCACGGCGACCCGGTCGGCCACCTGGGCGGCGGCCGATAGGTCGTGGGTGATCAGAATCAGGCTGAGGCCCGATTGGCGTACCTGCCGCAGCAGGGCAATGATCCGGGCGCGCGACAGCACATCTTGGCCGCTGGTCGGTTCGTCGACAATGAGGATGTCGGGCTGGCAACTGAGGGCCATGGCCAACATGGCCCGCTGCTTTTCGCCCCCACTGAGTTGGTGAGGATAGGCGCGCAGGTGGCGCGAGCCCAACCCCACCTGCTCCGCCAACGCTCCAACCCGGATTGCCGCCTCGTCAGGCGACAGGCCCAGGTGCTCGCGCAACGGCTCGGCAATCTGCTCGCCCAGGCGATAGACTGGATCAAAGGCGTTCCCGGCGCCCTGAACGGCCATGGCGATATGCCGCCAGCGCAGGGGGCGCCAGTTTTTCTCGGGCAGGTCCACCAGCTCCTGATCATTCAGATGGATGCTGCCGCGTGTGGCTCCCGGTGGATGCAATCCCAAAAGGGCCCGCCCGATGGTCGTCTTGCCTGAGCCGGTCTCGCCGACGATGGCCAGCGCCTCGCCGGCAACCAGGTCAAAGGACACGCCATCTACGGCGCGTACCACGGAACCGCTGCGCCCATTTGTCGGAGTGAAATGAACGGCCAGGTCGCGCACCGCCAAGAGAGGCTTGTTCATCGTCCCTCCAATTGCGGGTGCAGGCGTCGTTCCAGGCCGATACCGACGTAGGTCAAGGCCAGGATGAGCAGGGTGATGCATAGGCCGGGCGGCAGCAACCACCAAAGCCAGCGATCGGTGAGCAAGAGACCGGGCAGGTTGAGGGCAAATCGCATCATCAGCCCCCAACTCTTGGCCGTCGGATCGCCCAAGCCCAGGAAGGCCAGTCCGGCTTCCATAGCCACGGCCCGCCCGGCGGCTGTGATCAGGCCAAAGGCGATCAGGGGGGCAATGGAGGGCAGAATGTGGCGGCGCAGGACATACACAAGTCCGCCGCCAAAGCTGCGGGCCATTTTGACATAACCGCGCTGGCGCTGGCTCTGGACCTGGGCGCGGATGACGCGGGCCGTGTTGGGCCAAAAAAGCAACGAGATGATCAGGATCGTTTGCGTCAGGCCAGAGCCCAAGAAGGCAGCCAGCAATATCAGCAGCGGCAGCCGGGGCAGGGTCAGCATCACGTCGACCAGGCGCATCAGAAGGGTGTCAAGGGGACCACCGACATAACCGGCCACGGCGCCCACCAGGAGTCCCAAGGCCACCGTGCCGAGGGCTGCACCCAACCCCACGCCCAATGAGATTCGTACGCCATAGATCAGCTCGCTGAGAATATCCTGTCCCACGTCGTTGGTGCCCAGCGGATGGGCCGAACTGGGGCGCTCCAGGGGCCGTCCGCTAAAGGTATGGGGGTCATAAGGCGCCAGGATCGGCGCGGCAAGGGCGATTAGCACAAAGAGGGCCAACAGGGTGCCGCCTACGGCAGTCTCCAAATCCAGCGGGGCAGGGCCAGGGAGCGTTCGATCTTTGACGTGAGGAAGCAGGCGCGATGTGGCGCTCATCAGGCCATCTCCTCTGCCAGGCGCGGATCCAGGCGGCTATTGAGAAGATCGGCCAGTAGATTGGCGGTGAGGACCACAATGGCCACCACCACAAAAACGCCTTGAATGACCGGATAGTCGCGGGCGCCTACGGCCTCAAAGATGAGGCGGCCCATACCCGGATACTGGAACAGGGTCTCGATGAACACAGCGCCGGTGATGGCCAGCCCGGCGTGGGCGGCCAGGTGGGCCACAAAGGGCAAAAGGGCGTTACGCAATGCGTGACTCCACTTGATGCGTGCGGGTTTGAGGCCTTTGGCACGGGCCACGAGCATGAAATCCTCGCTCAAAATGCCGACCATCTGATTGCGCACGAGCAGGAATTTGGCCCCCAAGAGCGAAAGGGTGAGCGTCACGGCCGGCAGGATCAGGTGCTTGCCTAGATCGGTGAGGGCGGCCCAGGTGTTGTCATAATGGGCAAAGGGTGTGCGTCCGCCAGCCAGGGGCAGCCAGCCGAGTTCGGCGCCAAAGAGGATGAGCAACATCATTCCGACAAAATACACGGGCGCGTTTCCGGCGATGATGCTGGCCGTAGTAAGCACGCGATCGGTGACCGTGCCATGCTTCCAGGCCGCCTCGGCTCCCACCAGCAGACTGAGGATCGAGGCGGTTCCCAATGCCGTGCCGGTGAGCAGCAGCGTCCAGGGCAGGTGCCCGGCAAGCAGTTCACCCACTGGCCGGTTCAGCCGAATGGAGCGACCCAGGTCGCCTGTGACCATACCGGCTAGATAGGTGGCGTATTGAACCGGGAGGGGTTGATCCAGGCCATAGTAGGCTTCCAGGGCGCCGCGGACCTCGGCGTTGAACACATAGTCCGAACTCTCAGGGTCCAGCAGCGCTGCCAGCGGATCGCCGGGCAGCAGGCGTGGAAGAAGGAAATTGAGGGTCAGTACGACCCATAGGGTCATCAGGTAGGCAAAAATCCGTGCTTTCATGCCACGTGGATGCCCGCTCCATCGAGTTGGCGATAGGGCGCCTTGGCGCAGGCGATACAGATCGGTTGGCCGTTCTGTACCCTAGCCCGGCTCTCCATGATGTTCTCACCGCACAAGGAGCAGCGCGCCGAAGCCAGGATGGGAGCGTACGCGGGCATCTCGATGTTCAGGTGCTGCACGGTGAACAGCTCGTCAGTCGGCACGTCCAACTGCCGCAGTGAGGTCTCGGCCCACAGCCGGGTCAACTGGGCCTGTTCTTCGGGCGTCGCTTCCTGCCGATCGCGGACGATTTTTCGAAAGAGAGCCGCCGCCTCGGGGTAGCGCTGATCAAAGCTGTTGGCATAGTCGGCTCGCAGGGCCACGCGCACGGCTGTGCCGTCCCGCCTGGCCACGGTGACGGCCGTCTTGCCCAGGTCGCGGTAGACCAGCGCGTTGTTGGCAAAGGTACAGCCGGTGACCATCTGGATGCCGTCGGCAAAGCAGCTATTGATCTCGACAATGGCGACGACCTCTTCCATGCCCAGGTTTTGCTCGATGCCCAACTCTTTTAGCGCGAGAACTCCGGCCCGTACGCCCAAAGCGACATAGGGGCAAAAGTGACCGTGCAGTTCGCCCGCCTTCTTGAGCAATGCCAGCAGATCGCCTTGACGGATCAGTTCTTCGATAGGGGCCCGAGGTTTCAAGGGCAGGTCCATGGCCTTTCCTTTCTGCTTGTCGTTGTTACTGCAATCAATTGCAACAACAGTATAGCATAGGCGGTGTGCTTTGGCAAGTTGGCGCAGGGCCGATTTTGGGGTGCGGAACCTTTTGTTTGGAGAAGGACAACGAGGGCGAGCTTAGGGGGCGGCGGCTGCGCAATCTTGGCAGAGTCCTGGGATGGACAGGTGATCCAGAGCCGCGTGAAAACCGTACTCGGCCCTTAATCGTTCTGCGAGCCCCTCAGCCACTTCCAGATCGGCGCCGATGACCTGCCCGCAGGCCTGGCAGACCAGATGCAGGTGGGGGCCGTGGATGCCAAGCAGCTCGTAGCGGCGTTGCTCGTCGCCCGAGTCCACGCACGAGACCAGGTCAAATTCCTGAAGGAGATCCAGAGTACGGTACACCGTCGAAATATCCACCGAAGAGCTAATATTTTGTACGCGACCATAGATCTCGTCGGCCGTGGCCAATCCCTCGATGTCGTGCAGCACCGACAGGATCATCTCCCGCTGGGGGGTCAGTCGGAAGCCGCGATCGTGCAGTTGCTGCAGAAAAACCTGTTCACAGGCCATGCGCTCACCTCCTGGTTATTGCATCCAGTTGCACTTGCAATTATACCAGATGTGGGACGTTTGGTCAATTACATCTTCAGTTGCCTCCACGGGAAGGCATTTCAACTTTCTGGGTGAGTTGCTTACGCCCTTTGGGAGGTGAGTCGCCATCCTTTGGAGTGCGGGCCTGCCCAGCGGGACGCGTGCTACCGCACTCCAAAGGATGTTTTCTCAATCAGTCATCGTGGTCGCATTGCTACTTCAAATGCGCTTGCCTTGGCTCGTCTTAACGTGAGTCACGGGATCGGTTCTGCAATCCCACGGCCCGGCTCACCGGGACGACAAAAAGGAATCCCGAATTGGGGAGGGACAGATCGCCCACCACTGCTTCGGTGGCCGCGATGACTCGATCTACTGCTTCTTCGTCGGGCACTACGCTGAACAGTGTGCGGTACGAAAGCTCTTCACTGGTCAGGAGGTCCCGCAGTGAAGGCATGAGCGGGATGTCGTCGCGCATAAGCGTCTGCAAACGTCGCATGCCGATGCTTTCGAGAACAGTGACCCCTGCGACTCCCGCGCCTTCCCATGCTTCCAATAGGTCGGGGCACAACTCCACGCAATTCACAACCATGACAACAAGATGCATTTTATTCTTCCTTTCCAGCTCCAGTCGCTCGAATCGACGCCGATTTTGGGTGCCGAGCTGCATTTGGGAACAGAGCACGCAGCAAAATGGGTGTAATCAGGGTGGTAGCCAAGACCATGAGCACCAATTCGGTAAAGACCACGTCGCCGAAAAGGCCACTTTCGACTTCTGCTGCTGCCACGATCAGGCCTACCTCGCCTCGCGAGACCATGCCCGCTCCGAGCTGCAGCGATTCCCGATTGGTGAACCCGCCGAATCGGGCGCCCAGCCCGGCGCCCAGGATCTTGGAGATGACGGCCACACCAGTAAGGATGAGGGCCAGGATGAGATCGGCCCAACCCAGGCCTCGGGCATCGATGCCCAGGCCGATGCTGACAAAAAAGATGGGAACGAGCCAAGAATAGGCGATGGTGTGCATTCCCTCTTCGATGGTTCGCCGCGTGGGAGTGCGGGCAAAGATCAGACCTGCCAGAAATGCGCCGGTGATCGCTGCTACCCCTCCCAAAGCCTCGGCCGACCAGGCATAGAATAGGGTGATGACCACGGCCAGAGCCATCAC
Source organism: uncultured Anaerolineaceae bacterium (assembly GCA_964575225.1). GTDB lineage: Bacteria > Chloroflexota > Anaerolineae > JAAYZQ01 > JAAYZQ01 > CAZNQW01. The sequence continues at coordinate 7,834 of CAZNQW010000059.1, forward strand.
GCCTTCACTGATGGGCAGTCGCCGGACAAAGCCGGCTAGTCGCGGGATCAGACGCATCCCCACCAGGATGGAAAGAACCAAGAAAAGCACCATGCGGATCAACACCCAGGCGATTCCTGCGGCGCCGCCCCCGCCCCCAGCCACCAGCGCCAGGAATACCGACAAAAGCAAGATGGCCAGAATATCATCCACAATGGCAGCGCCTAACAATGCCATGCCGACACGGCTACGTAACACCCCCAACTCGATAAGAGTCTGGGCCGATATGCTTACACTGGTGGCTGAAAGGACCAGACCGACAGCCACGCCTGACTCGATACTAAAGCCAAAAGGAAGCACCACGAGCGCCCCCAGAATCACTGGTGTGATGACCCCCAGCGTGCCGGCGAGCACCGCAGGGCGTCCGGTCTGGAACATGGTGTCCAGATCCACCTCTAGACCGGCGATAAACATAAGGAACAGCACGCCAAAGTGGGCCATCAGCTCGATGGGCTCTTCCAGGTGCCCGCCTCCGAAAACCGGCCAGTTCAGAATGTTCAGTAGGGTGGGGCCGAGGACCAAGCCAATCAGCAGTTCACCCAAGACGGCCGGCTGCTTGAGTCGGACGCTCAGGTATCCAGCAGCTTTGGCCGCTGTGACGATCATCGCGATAGCAAGCGTAAATGATAGCAATAACTCCATGGACGAGCTCCTTCGAATTCGGTTAACCAGTCTCTCAGTGACCGGCAAGCCTAATGAGATATCGGTCGGGAATCCAGCCCAGGCGGCTTTGCGGATCGATGACCTGGATCCAATTGTAGCCATTGGCTTTCACGGGTCCGCCGATCACGGTGAGCACCGTCCCGTCGCGCAGGGCTCCGATCTTACCTCCCATGAGGCCCGGCTGCTGGTACATCCACACGCCCATGCCGCCAGTGCCCCCCACTTGGGCCAAGATGGGAGTCGCCGTCGGTGTCACTGTGGGTGTGTCTGTTTCGGTGGCGGTGGGCGTCTGGCTGGGCGTGGGAGTCAGGGTATCCGTCGGTGTGGGTGTGGCACTCGATGTCGGGGTGAGAGTGGGCGCTGTGGTGGGTGGCGAGGTGGACGTCGGGGTAAACGTGGGTGTGGGCGAGGCGCCGGGCATAGGGCTAGGCGTGGGTGTCGGTGGTACAAAGGGATCCAGGCGTGTTGTGGGGACGACGGATAGCAATAGGGCGACCGGTTGTTGCAGTCGACCTGCCACATTTTCCTGGAGCTCGACCGCTTCCCTGTGGCTGATGGTCCGTGGGCATCGAACGCGCACCTCCAGCCGCAACGCATGATTGTCATTCTCATCAGGCAGAATCGTCCATTCGACCAGTTCGACGTCGGCGAGCTTGGCCACCTCTTCCCGTACGGCCTGGTCCAGCGCCCGGTGCTCCTGGCCTTCGTGTATGGATTGTACCGTCAGGGCCCCTAGCGGGATGGTCACCGCGATGAGCAGGAGTATGGTGCCCAACATACTTCCTTGAAACACGCGAACCCGGGCCAACTGGCCGGGGATCGGACGGAAGCCAAGCCACAGAAAGACCAACCCGCCAGCAGCTGTGATGGCTACGAGGTTTGTCAAGAAGAGGAGCGATGCGCCGCCCGCGATGCGGCCATCCCCCAGTGCCAGGCCGATCCCGATGGTGGCTAGCGGTGGCACCAAAGCGGCAGCAATGGCCACTCCAGGTAGAGAGGTAGACACCCCCTTCCGACTCAGGGCATAGGCGCCTGCGGCACCGGAAGCCAGAGCAACGCCGAGATCGAGAAGGTTGGGAGTGGTGCGGTTCAGGATCTCGCTCTCGGGTGTGGCGCTTGGCATCAGCCATCCCAGCAACACACCCACGGCGACAGCCAGCAGCAGGCCACGCAGGGTCGCGCTTCCGGCCCGGCGCAGCAGGCGGAGGTCGCCGCGCACAATGCCGAGACTCAGGCCAAACATCGCGGCCATCAAGGGGGCCACGAGCATGGCGCCGATGATGACGGCCGGGCTATTTTGCAGCAGCCCAAAGGTGGCGATGGCAGATGCCAGCCCGATCATGATGAAAAAGTCGGCCTTGGGCTCGGCACCCTCTCGGATCGACTTGTACACTTCAATCTGTTCGTGAAGGTCGAGTGTGGGTAGGGTTTGATACAGCCTGCCCCCAAGCCGGCGCAATCGGGTGCCCATACGCATCCCGCGAACATACCGCCGGGTGATGATGGACGGAATCGGGCTGCGGGCAGCCACCGATTGGGGAATGTTGCCGAAAAGAACGCGATCCAGGTAACTTTCCTGGCTGGAGCCGATCAGCAACAGATCGTACTCTTTGGCAGCCTGCGCTAGAATGCCGGCCCGGACGCCCGATGCCTGGACGACCTCACCCCGGATGCGTGGCTCATCGGACCAAGGTTCTAGAATCTCTTCCATCTGCTCGCGGCTGTAGGATAGCCCCATCTGCCCGTGCGTCGAGCGGGCTATGTACAAGGCCGTGATTTCGGCCTCGGGCGCCAGAGCCAAGGCCAGTTCGAGGGCCAACCCGGCATTCGGGCCGCCAGAGACCGGCACCAGAATCCGTTTCGCCGTCGTGGGGTCTGTCAGTGGGGGTCTATCCGCGTCAAGGGACACGACGATGACGTCACAGGGAGCACGCTGAACCAGGGGATCGAGCGTCTGCCCGACCAGGTACCGGCCCTTTCCAGGTTGGCCGCGCCAGCCCAGGATCAGCATGTCGGCCCGTTCTTCGCGCAGAAACTCCAGGATCTCTTCGGCGGGGTCGACCCCCGGCCGAATCCTAATCTCTATCGGATGGGCGGCCCAGCCCTCGGGAATGGCCAGCCATGCTGGACGTTCGCCCTGGGCCGTGACGGTCAGCAGTGTGACGTGACCATCGTGGGTGGAGGCCAGGGCATAGCCGAGGGAGAGGAGCGGTTTGAGTTGGCTTTCGGCCCCCACGGCCACCAAAATATGAAACTCGGTCGATTTTTCGTCTTTGGGCATTTGCGTCTTCCTGGGCGTCTCGAGCATAGTCCTCAAGGCTTTGCGCAAAACCCCAGTTTTTCAGAATGGATGATCTTGTTCCGGTGAGCCTGGCGCTTTTTCAGGATGGTTCCCGCTTTTGAGAGCGTGACCGGGTCTCTTTCACATTATAGCGTGACTCTGGTTCGATCGCAAGTTGTGTGGTCCCTGGGTCCCTGGCTCGCAGCCCTCGGGGACACCGGCCGTTGTGGCTGTTGCCTGCTGAACTGGCCAAACCTCCGAGAACTGCCAACTCTCGGAGGTCTGGGATGGTGTTCTTTTGATCTATTTGTGGGTGCAGGCTCTTTACGGTCTTGTCATGCGCGAATGGTCAAGTCTGCGAACTCTTTGCTCGACGGCTGCGGGTGCGCGCGGCTGCTGCCTGGGCCCTCTCCAGGACGGCGGCATAATGGGCCTCGTCGCAGGGCACGACCATGAGGGGGCGTTTGCCCTTTTGCAGGGTAATCGTCCGGTTCCGCTCATCGGCGATGACTGTATCCACTTTGTTCCAGGCCACATACTCTTCCTGGCGTGTTTGGGCCAGCAGGCCCGTCCCCATTGCCGTGGGCCGTCCGGAAAAAATCAACAAAAAGTTGATGATCCGGTTTTTCTTGGCCGTGCGACCATGGGGCCGGCCGCCGATCCCCTCGTCGTTCAGGCGGAACTCGTACTCGTAGCGGCCGCCGTAGACGAGCAGGGTGGCGATCAGCAGCAGGCCCAGGAAAATCCCCCCGGTAAGGAGAACGATTTGGCCCACTACTGCCCATTCCTCTGCACCCGATGGCCGCATGATCAGCAACAGGATGACGGCCAGGACGACGAGGGGAATGAATAGGACCAGCCCTAACTGGGTCACCACGACCTTGTTCTTCAAAATCGACAGCGAGGCCACCCACTCCATGATCGCAGATTCGGCGACTGGTTCCGGGACGACCACTGCCGACCCACATTGCTCGCAAAAGTGGGCGTCGGCCTTCAAGGGGGCGCCACATTGTCCACATACTGTCTCTTCTCGGGTCATTCTCTCACCTCCGTGCTAACGAGCCGCCGCAGTAACGGCAGAATTGGGCCGAGACCGGCACCTGCTGTCCACAGTGAGGGCACGTGCGTTCGGCAGCAGCAGACCGGCCCTCGCCCGGGCCGTTGACCTGGAACAGGGTGTCGCCGATCTGTACCTGGTCACCCGTCTGCAAGGACACTGGCTGCACGATGCGCTCCTGATTTATAAATGTGCCATTCCGGCTGCCCAGATCTTGGATGGTCCAGTCGCCGCCCTGTAGGTCGATTTGCGCATGTCGTCGCGAGGCCCGTTCGTCTTCCAACTGGATTGTGTTCTCGCTGCTGCGTCCCAGCGTGGTTTGTCCGCTCAACGTGAAGGTTTGGCCCGCCAGGCTCCCCTCGAGGACCACCAACTGCAAGGGGGATGGTTGGCGGGGTTGTGCCTGCTGCGCGCTTGCCTTGCTGCGCACTCCTGGGGCCGATGTGGGGATTGGGTACGCTTGGGTTTGGTGCTGGGACGTTTTCTCTGTGGGGGCCGGAGCCGCAACCACTTCTTGCATTGGCAGTGGTGCGCCCACCGGCGTGAGCAGGTCCTGCAAGAGCCCGTAGGCGGCGGCCACATCCACGGGGGCGCCGACGGCCGTGTAACCGTCCTCGCTCCCCACGTCAAAGCACCAGAGCTGCCAGGGGCTGCGGACAAACAGAGTAGAACGGCTCGCCAGTTCTCCCTGTGGTGTGGCCCCTACGGTCCAGAAGGCCATCATGGCCACTCGACGCTCCAGGGCATGGGCCAGGCGCATACCATCCTCGCTCAGCGACACGGCGCCGGTCCCGTGTGTCAGCCACCCGCCGTTGGCTAGTGCCTGCAACCCCCGGCTCAGATTCGGCGCATCGGTCAGGTCAGGGCGGATCGCCAGCAAGTGCGGCAAGAGCCAGCGCGGATCGGGGTTCTCGCGCCCATCAGCCAGGGCCATCTCGATATCCTGATGGGTGAATTGTTGCGGCGCCGGAGCATGGTCCAGCCCGGCGCTGAACCGAGCGCGGCGGACCAGGTCGCAAAGAGCTACCAGCAGGACAAAGGCCTCCATCGGTAGCTCAAAGGCATCGCCAACAAGAGCCGGAAGACCGGCATCCAGGTAGGGCATGAAGGAACGGACCACTGTGTCGCGGTTGGCAACCGGTTTCATCTGAAAACTGTCCTGCTCCTCGTCGTGGGCCAGGAGGAGGTAAGGCGTCAGGGCCGGTTCGTTGCCGCTGCCGGTTACAATCCAGGTGGACAGGAAATGCCCTTCATCCAACATGGCGCGTGTGCGCGTCACCATCGCCGGCGATGCCAGGAGGGGCAAGGCCAGTTGGAGCGCCGCTTGCTCTTGTGGTTCAAAGGACTGATAGGCGGGTGCGGCGGCTGGGCTGCCTGGTGAAGGCTCGAACAGGGCGCTCAGCGTGTTGCGTGGCAGGCCCAGGATCTGAATTTGGGCCGCCACCTGGGCCCGCGGCACAGTCACTGTCGGTCCGGAGGCAGTAGTTACCATGTGGTTATCTCTCCAAATTGAACATATTGAGCTTTTCGCTCACCGCTCAGCCCCGCATATGGGCAATCTGCGGAGCCCTGGCGAAGGGTCAGGCTGAGATCATCGGGTGCAATCCACAGCAACTGCCCTCGGTCCAGCCAGGGACGCAGGTCAAAGTCCCAGGTTTCGTCCTCTTCGTCGGCCTCGGTCCATCGCTGTCGTCCCGTGGCATCGGTCCAGGTGGCAAAGCCAATCCCCCAGCTGTTGGGACGGGCGAGGGACAGGCCGGGCAGTTCGACGAAATAGGCGATGGCGTAGGCCATGTGGCGCCCCACCGGGAAGGCGCGCAGCACGGCTTTGACGGGCGGCCGTTTCAGCAGGTGGGGCAGCACATAGGGAATCCCGGGCCCCGGCTTGCAGAGGAATGTGGTGTGCTCGGGCGGCGGGGTGAGGGCCACAGCGCCGGTTAGCGCCAGGAAGGTGGGTGGCAGGCTCTCGTCGGGACGCACCGGCGACTCATAGCGCCACCACAAGCCGTCAAGCCCGGCGTTGTCGCAGGAGTGATGAACCACCGCTCCTGTAAAGGGGCAGCGCGCCAAGGGTAGAAAAGGCACCGATGAAGCGTAGGCATCCCACAGCTCGGAAATCTCGCTCTGGAGGCTGTCGATTTGGCCGAGTTCCGGGCTGTCGCCTTGCCCCTCCGCCCACAGCAGTTCTTCCAGCCGCTCGTTGGCGGCGGCAAAGGCCGTCAGGAGCTGCCCGCGTCGTCTCAGGTCCCAGCTTTCGGTCATGGATTATCCCCCAGTATAGTACGCGCCCTGCACCGAATCGATGGTGCCCGGCCCGAATTCGATCAGCGGTTCGCCACCCACACCGTGCGATTGACGGATTTTGCTATCAATGCCCTTGGCGATGTCGTATTTCGACTGGGCTCCGCCTGCGCCCGGCATGCGGTCGTAGTGACTATAATCCCATTCCATGTGGGAGAAGTGTTGGGCGGAAAAGGGCGGTTTGTGTAGATCCTTGACCACGTGGTTCTTCAGAGGTTCAGGGCAAGGGCGGCCATGAGCGTCCAAGACGTCAAAGATGTCGTGGTCGCCGCAGTAGGGTTTGCCGCGGGTTCCGTCTTCCAGCACTTCGTACAGCACGCCGTCTTTTTCGATCAGTTTGCCCTTTGCCTGCAGATCGGCGACTTCCTTGGCCTGGTTTCGGAACTCTTTTGCCCGCTGCATCCAGCGGTCCTTGACTTTTTCGTACAACTCGGGTGGCACGCTGTTTTTGGGTGGCAGCTTGGGTTTGAAATGGCCCACCTTGCCCATGTCGTCGGCGTTGGCTCCCAAGAAGGTGTCCAACTCGTTGATGGTCTTGTTTTTGATCATCATCGGTTTTGGAGCGCCCAACCCCTTTTCGAGCAGGCGCCGCGCCTCGGGGTTGGTGGGGCGAACCAGGATCCGTACATTGTGCTTCTGAGCCACCCGCTGCGCATGGCGGATGTTGGCCTCTGGCATGCCGGTCATGTGCGCGGCGATGTTCACGCCTTTGGCCGGGACGTAACGGGAGGGTCCCGGAATCTTGGGCGTCCGGGTGCGGGGCAGTTGGGGCTTGACCTTGAGCGGCGGGGTTTTGCCTTTCAGCCGACTGCCGATCTTGCTTCCGAGAAAGCTCATCGCCTCGCCCTTGAGCACGTCGCCGGTTGCTTGCTTGAATCCTTCCCAGGCCGAATCGCCGCCCTGCTGTACATAGTCGTGCATGGTGTAGGCGGATTCCAGGGGCGTCAGGACCAACTCGATCTTGCCGAGCGTAAGCGTGTTGGCTAGCAGCCGTACGCCCATGGCCTTCCACGAAAAACTGCCGTCGGCGGCCCGTTGAGTGATAACCTCGCGCAGCGTTGATTCCAGCGTACCATTTACCAGGTCCCGGGTATAGTCCCAGTCGGAGGGCATGTCCTCTGGCATCAGGATAGAGCCCTGGGTGTGGTTGCGGTGCAGCCGCTTGATGGCCTCCAGGCGACAGCGGTCGGCCGTCTCGCCGCGGTCCAACTGCTCCCGCAGCTGTTTTAGATTGGTCATGATATCGCCCGGCTCGCCGGCGCCCTGCCACAGACCGCTTCTCGCAGGGTTGAATATCAGGTCGCGCTCCAGGCGCTGGATGACCTCCAGGTCGCGCTGCATCTGTTTCTGCTTTTCGACCAGATCGTCCATCTCCCGGTCGAACGGTGTATCGCGCGCCTCCAGCTTTTTTCGCTCCCGGTCGCTAAAGTTCCGGTTGTCGACCAGGTGGCGGTTGTAGTCCTGCCACTGCGCCTCGTTCAGCTCGCCGCCTGTCAGGGGGTTGATGTAGCGACCCTGCTCGTCGCGCTCGTAGCGATGGGTGCGGCCCAACGCATCCACCCGTACCAGTTCGGCCGGCGGCTTTCTCTGGCGGCGGGCCCGGGCACTGGCCTTGGGCAGGCGGCGCGCCAACCGGCTCACCAACCAGGCTGCAAGCCCAACCGCGCCCAGGGCGACCAACAGGCCGATCACTAGGGAGATCAGTATATCGTCGTCCGGATCGGGCTCCACCCACCCTGAGCTGCTGCCGCCTGCGGCGGCTGCGTGCATCGCGTCGGCAATGGACACGATATACGGTTCCGTGACGTCGTCCTCGGCAAGGGTACGCACCTCGATGCCGAGGGCCAAATCTCCCTCTGCCCACCTCCAGGCCAGGTCATTCATCTGCCCTACCCTGGAGTCAAGGACTTCTATGCCGCCCCACCGGGTGATAATCGTCTCCCGGTCACCATCGGCCGCTGCCATCCGGTTCTCCAGCCCTGCCACGTCTGTGTCTACCCAGGCGACGAACAGCATGTCGCCGAGACTGCCGGGGTAGTTCGGATCGGGCAAGAGGGTAGCCACGGTTCCCCGGCCCCAACCTTCCTGGTAGTCTCCGGGCATTGCGTCCAATGCCGCATCGAGGATGTCTTGGATCTCTGGAGTTTGGCCCAAGCCGTCGTTGGGCGAGGCGCCCTCGCCAAAGTTTTGAGGGGACTCGCCGAACGGACTCTGAGCCAGGGAGGGAAAAGAACCTCCCAAGGCCAGGAGCAGGAGGACATTGGTAGCGAGGAGGAGGCGCGCCAAATGGGTGATGGCTACGCCCTTTTGTCCCGACCAACCTATCTTGTTGCGTTGCTGCATCGTGTTTCCGACCCTCTCTCCAGTCCTTCTACCCGGCCTGCAAGGGCGTCAGACGCACCCGCTCGGGGCCGAGGGCCTGTGCGAAAAATCGCGCCGCTGGGCGCCCCACCTGGTTGAAGAGTTGAAAGTGATACGTTTCGCCGTTGGCCAGCAGGATGTCCAATCTGTCTCGTTCCTCGTCAAGGGTAATCGCTGTCGAGACCACATGGGACAGGGGGATGGCCTCGTTGCCGCGATCGGCGGCGAGCAATTCGTCGGCCGGTGTCTCGTAGAAATAGGCCCAGAGGGGTCCACTCCAATCGTAGGCATCCATGAGCGCCCGCCAAGGTAGATCGCCGTCTTCCTCTTCCTCGATCAACCGCTCGGTCTCTCCCAGCCAGGTTTCGTTCATCTCTTCCGTCTCCTGGAGGCAGAGAAGCCGGGAGGTGGTAATGACCAAATTGAGCTGGGTTGTCTTGACACGGCCGAATAACCCGGCGCCTTCTTGGAATCTCTCGGCCGGCAAGTGGCCGATGACCGTTTCGATTTGCTCAGAATGGAAAGAGGCGGCGGGCGCACCGCACATTTCACAGAAGCGGGCGTCAGCCGGTATAGGGGCGCCACACTGTTCGCACCACTGGGCGTTTGCTGACACAGTCTCATCTCCTTTGCATGCAGACTTGATCTGCCCGATGGCGTGAACAGCGGCCCGATGGCATATCTGGGCAGGATTCTATCACAATGAGTCCCGGGCGTCAAGCTATGGCAGACAATGCAATCCAGCTGGTTCCTTTTCCTTCCATAGTCGCAGATAGCGGCAGTGATGGGTAGCGTCTCGGGCAAAGGGGTCCGAGTGCGATCCGTCCAATGGTTTGGAACTTGGGAGAGATGGACCAAACGGGGCCGGGGGGGCCGGGGTTGCGAGGCCCTACTGGTCGCCGGAAGAGGCAATGCCTAGGGCCTGCAAGCGAGAGTTGAAGGATGCCGTGTCCAGCGTGGAAGGCCCTATCCGCAGATTGGCTTCGGCGCACCACACGCCCGCATGTTCCCCGGCTGTGAGCAGGCTTTGGGCGATCCAGAGATCGGGCAATAGGTGGGGCGGGCAGATCGGATCGATGGTTTTGGCAGTGTCGAGAAGCAGGCGACAGGTTTCGGCCAATCGTATTGGGATGTCGATGACCCGGCTCCATGCCTGTTCGGTAGCGGCTCTGTCTGCCGGTGAGTGCTGAAGCCTGAGCAATTTTCGGTACGCACGGGTGTCCTCATCGGACAGGGCTGTAAGGACGGCTAGCTGTTCGCTCGCCGTCGCCCCTAGGGTCTGAAATTGTTCGGTAGCAGAGGCAGAGAGGGTCGAACGCTGCAGAGCAACGCGCGCGACCTTGCTGAGCAAGGCTGCGCCCATGGCTGCGGCTTGGGCGGCGGCGGCTGCACCGCCGGGAACGGCTTGGTTTGCCAGGTCGTGCAAAAAGGTCTCGATCTCCCTGATGGGCTCCTGTGTCTTGAAAGGGGAATGAAAGGTGATTGGGCCTTGG
>CAZNQW010000060.1:0-17887 GCA_964575225.1 uncultured Anaerolineaceae bacterium
TTTACTCGTGAGTCAACGAATACCTTTCGGTAAGATTCTTAATGAGTCAAATCGCCGTATTGACAACCCTGGTAAACCAGTGTATAATTGCGAAAAGCCGTTTCGTGGTTTTGCGACAAGCAAACTCGCGTTTCTTGAAAAGCTGGATGACTGAATAGATGGCACAAGGGGGTGTCTACAGCCCTGCACCAACGACCCATTTGATTCCAGGAATAGGCAGGTCAAAAATGTCGCGAGAGTACATTGAAGTTCGGTTTCACGGCAGAGGTGGCCAAGGTATCGTCACCGCCAGCTCGCTGTTATCGCAAGCCTTCTTTCTTGAGGGCAAGTATCCCCAGTCTGTTCCGCTCTACGGTCCGCAGCGGAGAGGGGCGCCGGTGACCGTGTTCCTGCGAGTAAGCGAGGAACAAATCCACCAGCGTTCGTGGGTGTATCACCCCCAATACATCGTCGTGCTCGACGATTCGCTGATCGAGATTGCCAATGTCACCCAAGGGGTGCCTGCAGGGGGTCTCTTTCTGATCAACACCCCAAATACAAGTCGGGAGTCACTGGGGTTGGACTCCAGTTTCTCGGTTGCCGGGGTGGATGCCGATGAAATTGCGTACCGGCGCCATTTAGGCGGGCCGCCCTACCCCCGCATTAATACCCTCATGCTGGCAGCCTTTGCCAAGGTCACCGCACTGATTTCGCTCGATTCGGTGATCGCCGCTGCCCTGGGCAAATTCCCCCAGAAGGATGATCGGATGACAGCGGGTATGCATGAAGCTTATGAAAGGGCAACGCTACTATGACCGACAAGCCCGAGTTTTCCCTTCACATGCCCCCGGCTCACATCTCCCAATCGCAAGAACCGATTGTGCTCGAGAGCCTGGAAGAATTTCCCTACAAATCGGTGGCTATGGGATCCACCCACGCCAACCTGACCGGTCTTTGGCGTTACTGGCGGCCCTATTTCCAGACCAAGCGCGCTCCTTGCGACGCAGCCTGCCCGGTGGGCAATCACATCGTGGATTTCATTCAGACCCTACTGGACGGGCATTGGTCGGAAGCGGCCAATATCCTCCGGGCCGAAAACCCGCTACCCGGCATCACCGGCCGTGTCTGCCACCGCCCTTGCGAGCGCGCGTGTAACCGTCGCCAGTATGACGAGCAGATCGCCATACACGACATCGAGGCGACGCTGGCCGAAGCGGCCCATGTTCTGCTAGATTTTCCACCTTGCCCCCATACCCACTCTGTCGCTGTGGTGGGTTCGGGACCGGCTGAACTGGCGTTTGCCCATTTTGTCGCGCAGATGGGCCACGCGGTGACTCTATTTGAGGCAGCCGATGGCCTGGGTGGGCGCCTGCGATTTGGAGGCCAGGCGAGGCATCTGCCCGATGGCCTGTTGGATGCCGAGATTGAGCGCATCGTCGCCGGTCGCATTGAGGTTCGCCGTCAAGCTGCAACCCTGGCCGATCTCGCGACCGACTATGACCTCATTTTTGGTGAACTGGACGATCCGGAGACCCTTGTGTTGCACGCATCTCGCCGCAGCGGTGCGGACGCCGGGGTGCTAGGGCTGCTCGGTGGGGATAACGATTCATCAACGGTGTCGGCTCCCAACTCGGCCCGGGTGTCTGAGGCTATTGGGTATGGCAAGTGGGCGGCGCTGTTGCTCGATGCAAGTTGGCGCGGATTGGACGCCGAAGCCGTGTTGGCCCAAATCCAAGTGGGGGGTAACCCCCGAATTGTCTCGGCGATCAAGTACCTATCACTACTGACCGGACACAAAATCGAGCGCACTGAAGAGATTGTTACTTACGAGCATCTCAAGACCGACCTGATGGCAGAACCGCGCGCCATAGAACCGGATAACGTGGTGCAAGCAACACAGTTTATCGCCACCAAGTTCGTGCGCCAGGAGGATATCCAACGCATTCTCAATGAGGCAGCGCGCTGCTTCTCCTGCGGTCGCTGCAACGGATGTGACAACTGTTGGATCTTTTGTCCCGATGGCGTCATCTCGCGGAGTGAAGGCCGCTATGCGATCGACTACGACTATTGCAAGGGATGCTCCGTGTGCAGATCGGTTTGTCCCCGCGGTGTGATCTCTGTCATCGAGGAGGAAAAATGGACCGAATAATCATGAACGGCAACACGGCGGCCGCCTGGGGGGCGATGCTGAGTCGCGTCCAGGTCACCGCCGCGTATCCAATCTCGCCCCAGACCGGCATCGTTGAGGAACTGGCCCGCCTGGTGGCGACGGGAAAGTTGGCCGCGCGGTTCATCATGTCCGAGTCGGAGCATTCGGTCATGGCCTCGCTCATTGCTGCCTCAGAGGCAGGCGCTCGTACATTTACAGCCACCAGCAGCCAGGGCCTGGCGCTGATGCACGAGTTGTTACATTGGGCGGCGGGTGCCCGATTGCCCATCGTCATGGTCAACGTCAACCGCGCCATGTCGGCCCCGTGGACCATGTATTGCGATCAGTCGGACATCATCGCCCAGCGCGACACGGGCTGGCTGCACGTCTATTGCGAAAGCAATCAGGAGGCACTGGACGCCATCATTCAAGGCTTCAAGGTCGCAGAAAAAGTGTTGCTACCCGTTCTGGTCAACATGGATGGCTTTTACAACTCGTACACCACCGAACCCATTGACATCTATGACCTGGCTGATGTCGACCGCTACCTGCCGCCCTTTGAACCGCAGATCAAGCTCGATCCGCAGGAGCCGCATACATTGCATGGCGGCACCGGTCCGCACCTGTTCATGGAGATGCGTTACCAGGCTGCCCAGGCCATGGATCACGCGTTGAGCGTTGCCCGAGAGGCCGACGACGAGTTCCGGTCCAGGTTCGGCCATGGCTATGGGCTGACCGAGGCCTATCGCTGCGAGGACGCCGAGTTGATTCTGGTCAGTACCGGCTCGCTGGTTGGCACGTTGCGAGGGGTGATCGATGACTATCGTGAGCGGGGAGAGAAGGTCGGGCTGCTCAAGATTCGCTACCTGCGTCCTTTCCCTGCGCAAGAGGTCTGCGAGGCGCTGGCTCCGGCCAAACGCGTCGCCGTCATCGACCGCGCCATCTCCATCGGCATGGGCGGCGTCTTCTGGCAGGAGGTGCGCAGCGCCCTCTATGGCACTGTGCACAGCCAAAAGCCAGTGTTGGGCTTTATTGCCGGGATCGGCGGTCGGGACGTGACCCCTGAGAGTGTCGACGAGATCATCCGCGTGGCGCGCACGAACCCGCCCCAGGATGTGCCCATCTGGGTAGATTTGAAGGTGTAATGATGACAGAGCTTGTGCAAGAAACCATCACCATTCCTGAGCAGGAATTGCTCTCTCCGGGAATGTACTCCTGTCCGGGCTGTATGGCCGCCTTGGCCATGCGACACGTGCTAAAGGGTATGGGCCCCAATACGATTATCGCGCTCACCACTGGCTGTTGGGCCGTGATTGACGGACCCTTTCCCTATACGGCAGTCAAGGTGCCGCTGTTGCATGGCGCGTTTGGCACTGCGGCTTCCATGGCCCGTGGCCTGCGCGCGGCCCTCGATATCCAGGGCAAAGAGGATGTCCAGGTGCTGGCCTGGGGGGGCGATGGGGCCACCTTTGACATCGGCATGACCTCGCTTTCGGCTGCCGCGGCCTATAACGAAAACGTGCTCTATGTCTGCTACGACAATGAAGCCTACATGAACACCGGCAACCAAATGTCCACGGCCACCCTGCCAGGCACCATCACCATGACCACCACCGAACCGGGGTTGGCCGGCAAGCGCAAGAAGGACATTGTCGAGATCATGGCGGCGCACCGTATTCCTTATGCCGCCTCCGCTTCTATGGGGTATCCGTTAGACCTGCAGAAGAAAGTGCAGCAAGCCCGCTCGCTGAAGGGGTTCAAGTTCATCCACGTTCACACACCCTGTCCCACTGGCTGGCGGTTGCCACCCGAAGAGGTCGTCGACGTTGCCCGCCTGGCGGTCAGGGCGCGCATTCATCCGTTGTACCATGTGCTGGATGGACACACCTACATCATCGATGCTAACCCTGAGCCTGCCCCAGTGTCGGAATACCTGACTACCCAGCGGCAGCGCATGTCGACCCTGACTGCAGAGGAGATGGATTGGATCCAGCGTGATGTGGACCGGCGATGGGAAATGTTGATGGAGCGCAGCAAACAAAACCTGGCCCAAGGGCCGGCCTCAGCAACTGGAAAACAGCAGCATAATCAATAGTCAACGTGGGCTTGCGATTCCTCATGCGCTGGCGCGTGTGGCCAAATGGACAGATACTGCTATAAAGACGGCATCGGCATCGAGGTGCACGAAGAACCGTACATGGTTCAGGGTAATTTACTGCCTTTGGAGCCGGGCATGACCTTTTCCGACGAACCGGGGATCTATTTGCCCGGTCGGTTTGGTTGCAGGCTGGAAAACATTGTCGCCGTTACCGAGATGGGCGGCGTCAAGCTGACCGAATACACCCACGAGCCGATCATCGTGGCCTGATGCAATGCCCCGACAGGGAAAAGCCTTGACGCCCAAGAGCGCCGAGTGCAGCTGAGGGAAAACCGAGTTCCATTATAGAATCACAGGAGATGATCATGTTCAAACTAACGGTCTTGTACAACCTGCCACCCGAGATGGATCCCGACGAATTTTTCCGCTGGCGGACGACGACACATCAGGAAGAGAACGCCGGTATGCCTGGGGTCGTCAAGACCGATTTTTATGTGGCTGTCGACGAACCGGATGGCACCCCGCCTCGTTTCCGCTACATTACCGAGGCCTGGTGGGAGACCCGCGAAGCGCTGGAAGCGTCGTTCTATGCCCCCGACGTCCAGGCCCAGCTTGCCAAGGATGGGGAGACCTATACCGATCGGATTTTCATCGTGTCGGAAGAGATCATCTCTACCGACAAGCGCACGGCGTAAAAGCCCAGAGGAGCAAGCCTATGAACATGCAGCAATTCATCCTGCGACGCCTGTTCCTCATGGTGCCGCTGATGATCGGTATCACTCTGATCGCCTTTCTCATCTCCCACAGCGTCCCCGGCGATCCGGTGGCCGCTCACCTGAGCCAGAAGGCCATGGAGGACCCGGTCATCGTGGCCCAGTTCCGCGCTCAGTGGGGTCTGGACAAGCCCCTGTGGGAGCAATACATCATTTATTTGACAAAGCTGGTTCAAGGCGACATGGGCACTTCGATCCGCACCCACCGGCCTGTGCTTGACGACCTGCGCCAGTTCCTGCCTGCCAGCGCCGAGCTGGCCGTGGGGGCCACTCTGTTCGGGCTTTTGGTGGGTATCCCCTTTGGAATTATTTCGGCCATCAAGCAAGACAAGCTCATCGACCATGTGGTGCGTGTCATCTCCCTGGTGGGCGTGTCGGCTCCGGTCTTTTGGCTGGCGCTGATCAGTCTCTACATTTTTTACTTCCGCTTGGGCTGGCTGCCTGGGCCGGGACGCCTGGACCCCGGCATGGACCTGGACGTCAAGGCGACCATCACAGGCATTTATGTCATCGACAGCCTGCTGCGCGGTGATTTTCCCACGCTTACCGTCGCGCTCAAGCACCTGGTCTTGCCCGTCCTGGTTCTGGGCAGCTCGACGCTGGGCATCGTCACCCGCATGACCCGCTCCAGCGTGCTCGAAGTGCTGACCCAGGACTATGTGCGAACAGCCCGCAGCAAGGGCCTGACCGAACGTGCCGTGTTGACCAGGCACGTGCTCAGGAACTCGTTGATTCCGACGATCACCGTCATTGGCCTGTCGTTCGGTGGCATTCTGGCCGGAACGGTGCTGACCGAGACCATTTTCACCTGGCCAGGCATCGGTCGCTACGCCTATCAATCTTGCATCACGCTGGACTTTCCGGCGATCATGGGGGTGAGCATCCTGATCGCTTTCATGTTTAGCGTGATCAACCTCCTGGTCGACATTTCCTATGCCTTCTTGGACCCGCGCCTTCGAGTGAAGGGTTGCTGATATGCTACAGAGACGAGCAAAAGTTGTGAGCCCTTGCACAGACGTGAAGGCCTGGGAACCTTCTGGTGGTGGCGGCGCCACCGAAGAGATCCTCAAGGCGCTGCGTTACTTCCGGCGCAGCCCCCTGGCCATCACCGGTGCGACTATCGTTACAGCCTGGATACTGGTTAGCATTTTTGCCGGGCGGATTGCGCCCTACGGCCCGCTGCAACAGGATATTGCCAACCGCCTGCAAGGGCCCTCGGCAACACACCTGATGGGCACGGATCAGTTGGGCCGGGATGTCCTCAGTCGAATCATCCACGGCGGGCGCATTTCGCTGCCCATCGGCTTTTTTGTGGTGGCGTTGTCCATGATCACCGGCACGGTGCTGGGTTCGATCGCCGGCTATTTCGGCGGCGCCGTGGATACAGCCCTCATGCGCATTACCGACATGGTGATGGGCTTTCCGGCCATCATTTTAGCCATGGCCATCGCTGCTGCCTTGGGCGCAGGCCTCGATAAAAGCACCCTGGCCATTGTAATCGTCTGGTGGCCTTCTTATGCGCGTATCGTGCGCAGCCTGGTGCTTACCGTCCGTGAAAACGAGTATGTCACGGCATCGCGCGCGGTGGGTTGTCGCCAGGGTCGCATCCTGCTGCGCACAGTGCTGCCCAACTGCATGGCTCCGGCTATCGTCATGGCGACCATGGACATCGGCAATGCCATCCTGACCTTCTCCGGGCTGAGCTTCTTGGGGCTGGGCGCAGTTCCGCCGACGCCCGAATGGGGCTCGATGGTGGCCTCGGGCATCCTGGTCTTTGATCAATGGTGGGTCTCGGCCTTTCCGGGGTTAGCCATCATGAGCGTGGTCATGGGTTTTAATTTTCTGGGAGATGGGCTGCGGGATGCCCTCGACCCACGCCTGAGAAGAAGCATCTAGCGCCCTGGGAATGTGCGACCGGACCGGAACCGGGTCCGATCGCAAAGAGGAAAGGGATGATATCGACATGCGCACCTGCACCCATCGGATCCCCGGTCTGGTACTGACCGATCACACATTTTCCGTTCCGCTGGACCATACAGCTCCCGATGACGCCAAGATTTCGGTCTTTGCCCGCGAAGTAGTGGCCCCCAAGCGGGAGAGGGATGATCTGCCCTGGCTGATCTTTTTTCAGGGTGGACCGGGCAACGAATCGCCGCGACCCCAAGGCCGCACCGGCTGGTTGGCTCGGGCGCTGGAGGAATACCGGGTGTTGCTCCTGGATCAGCGCGGCACAGGACTCAGCACACCCGTCAACCACCAGACGCTGGCTCGTTTTGACAGTCCACTGGCCCAAGCCCGCTATCTGAGGAACTTTCGCGCCGATTCGATCGTGCGCGATGCCGAGCTAATCCGCCGCGAGCTACTGGGCGACGAGGGGCGCTGGACGGCGCTGGGCCAAAGCTTTGGTGGCTTTTGCGTCACTCGCTATCTATCGGCGGCGCCCGGCGGCCTGCGAGAGGCCATCCTGACCGGTGGCCTGCCTCCACTGGATCTTCCCGCCGAGGAAGTGTATCGTGCCACTTATCGGCGAACGCTGGCCCAGAATCAACGCTACTTTGAGCGTTACCCGGGTGACGCTCGGCGCGCCCGCGGAATCGCCGACTATCTGAATAGCCACGATGTTCGTCTGCCCAATGGTAGTCGCCTGACTACCCGTCGTTTCCAACAACTGGGCTTGTTTTTCGGCGCCAGCGATGGATTCGAGCTGGCCCATTATCTGCTCGAGACAGCCTTTGTGGAGGGAGCGGCAGGTTGCGAAATCAACGACAGATTCCTGAGAGAGATAGACAAAGCACTACCCTTTGAACTCAATCCCATCTTTGCCGTTCTACACGAGGCGATCTATGCCCAGGGCCAGGCCACCAATTGGGCAGCCCAGCGGATGCGGGCCGAGTATCCCCAGTTCGACGCCGAACCAGGCCAGCCGTTCCTGTTCACGGGCGAGATGATCTTCCCCTGGATGTTCGACGAGGTTCCTGCTCTGCGACCGCTCAAGGAGGCTGCTGAGATCTTGGCTGCCTACGAAGACTGGCCGCCCTTGTACGACATCGAGGCGCTGCGGGCGAACACGGTACCCTGCGTCGCCTCGGTCTATAACGACGACATGTACGTCGAGCGGACCTACTCGGAAGCGACGGCCGGCAACATCCGCGGCCTGCGGCTGTGGATCACCAACGAATATGAGCACAACGGCCTGCGGGCCGATGGACAACGGGTGCTGGGCCGCCTGCTGGATATGCTGCATGGCGAGCAGTAACCCGGACAAAAAAGCTGCCTGAGGACCCACGTCTCCAGGTGCAATCAGGGAGGGTGTGACCAATGAGTATTGCTGTTTCACCAAAGATGGCCGATTCCTATCGCGATGTGATCTTGCCGCTGCGGGCTCGAGCCGACGTGCGCAATGCCTGGCTCAAGCAACGAATGGACGAGGTCCTACCCGAAGTCATGAAGCGTGAGGGTTTTGACATGTGGATCGTCGAAGCCCGCGAGTACAATGAGGACCCCGTGATCATGACCCTGCTGCCCGAGCCGGCGATGCGCGCCCGGCGACGTACCATCCTGGTCTTTTCGCTCCGAGAGGACGGCAGCGTGGAGCGACTGAGCCTGGATCGCTACGGGCATGGAGACTATTATCAGGGTGCTTGGGATGCCGATAATGAGGATCAGTACGAGTGTCTGGCCCGCGTGGTGCAGGAGCGCGACCCAAAGGTGATCGGCCTCAACATCTCGGAGGACTTTGCCTTTGCCGACGGCCTGACCTACAATGGCTACCAAAACCTTGCCAGGGCTTTGGGCGAGACCTACATGGCCCGTGTCAAGGGGGGCGAGCGTGTGGCCGTTGGTTGGTTGGAGCGTCGCATCCAGCCAGAGTTGACGGTCTATCGAGGCATTGTCGAGTTGGGTCACGCCATCATCTCCGAGGCCTTTTCCACCCGCGTCATCCGACCGGGCATCACCACCACCGATGACGTGGTGTGGTGGATGCGCCAAAAGATGCTGGATCTGGGACTGGAAGCCTGGTTTCAGCCTACGGTCGATATCCAGGCGAGGGGTGAGGCGCGAGGCCCCCTGGCCATCCAGGCCAAGGAGCGCCGTACCCTGATCCAGCCCGGCGATATGCTGCACTGCGATGTCGGCTTTGTCTATCTGGGTCTGTGCACCGACCAGCAGCAACTGGCCTATGTCCTGAAACCCCGCGAGACCGATGCGCCCGAGGGCCTGAAAGCGGGTCTGGCCGATGGCAACCGCCTGCAAGATATCCACTGCGAGGCCATGCAGGTGGGCCGCACGGGCAACGAGGTGCTGCTGGTCGCTCTCGAACAGGCCAAAGCCGAGGGCATCAACCCCATGATCTATACCCATCCTCTGGGCTATCACGGTCACGCTGCCGGCCCTACCATCGGATTGTGGGATCTACAGGGGGGCGTGCCGGGTCGGGGCGACTATGAGTTGTTCGACGATACCTGCTATTCCATCGAGCTGAACGTCAAAAAGACAATACCCGAGTGGGATGACCAGGAGGTGCTGTTCGGCCTGGAAGAGGATGCTGCTCTGAGCGGGGGCAGTGTCTATTGGCTGGACGGCCACCAGACCGAATTCCATCTCATCGGCTGACCGACATATGAAAAGCGCGGCGCACGAGTTATGCGCCGCGCTTTTTGGTTCGGGTTTTACAACCCCAGCAGTCTCTCGGGGTTGGTCTTGACCAGCTTGCGGATGTCGTCGGGTGAGATGCCCAAATCCAGCAGGCAGGCGATGAACTCGCGCAATCCCTCCACCGGCTCGGGCAGGGTATAGACGCCAAAGTCGGTGGCGATGATGCAGTGGTCGGCCCCCAGCTCCTCGATCTGCGCCGCTACGGTCCGCACACCGCCCGAGGGTGCGATGTCCATGCCTTCGTCAATAGCCGCGTACTCGCGCTCTACATAGTAATGAGTCTTGGGAATGGGTGTGGTGTGGGTGTGGGCCGCTAGCGTATACTCGATGAACGCGCCTTTGCCCGCCATGTAGTGGAGTTGGTCCATGCTTGCCTCTTTGACTGCTGCACTGGCGACCAACACGCGCCCGATGCCATATTCCTGCGCCAGGTCCACCAGCCGCACGGCCTCCTCGGCCGACACGTGACCGGTGTTGAGATAGATGTGGGGGTTCTCCGCGATTAGGCTCAGGATTTCGGCCAACTCGGGTGTGGGGGGCTCCTCCAGCGGGATGCGGATGCAGCGTTCCAGTTCCTCGGTCCGGAACTTGGGGTAGAGCTGGCTTAGCGGCACATATTTGCCATCGATCACGCGCCCCTCGCGGGCGGCTTGAAAGTAGGTCGAGTGGGCGCCAAAGCTGATATACTTGGCGCCGTCACCATAATGGATGGCCGTCTTGACGGCCCGCGGGTTCATGCCCCCGTAAACGGTGTTCAGAATCAATCCGCCGTAGGTTTGAAAATCGGTTACCACGCGGTTCACCAGCCAGGCCGTGCCGTTGCTCATCTCGAACACATCCATAAAGACGAGGGCCCTCATGCCGGCGTTGCGAGCCTGGATGGCAGCTTGTACCGGGTCCACACGGCGCGGGCTGCTAAAGATGTGGGGCCCGGCGTGGACGTGGATGTCGATGGCCCCCAGCAGCAATTCCTTCGACAGCTCAAACGATCGACCTTCGGGTAGAATCATGGGGTTCCTCCTGGGTGTGCGGTCGGGTGCCTAGGCTGGGTCAGGCCAGACGGTAGCCTTCATCCAGCCGCTGGTATTATGAAAATTGGAGACGGCCATGCCGGGCGGCACCAGCTCGTCAAAGGCAGCCCGTAGCCCGTCGTCGGCGCGCAGCTCAGCGATGGCCAGCATCTCGGCAAGCTGCTCCAGTGTGCGCGGCCCGATCAGGGGGGCGGTGATGCCCGGCTGGTCCTTTACCCACAGCAGTGCGGCCTGACTTGCCGTGAGGCCGTAGCGAGCGGCAATCTCGGGGACCCGAGCCCCCACCTCCAACCCGCGCCGGTTAATGCGCGCCGCATAGATGCCTTGGGGATTGGCTGCCGCCCGCGAATCCTTGGGAAAGGGCTTGTCGACCGGGTAGCGGCCCACCAGCATGCCCATCGCCAGTGGCGACCAGGGGACCATAGCCAGCCCATGCCGCTGGCACAAGGGGACACGCTCGTTCTCTATTCGACGATCCAGCAGGTTGTAGGGCGATGATTCAACCACATAGCGGGCATAGCCCTTCAGCTCGCTGACCATGAGCGCTTCCATAATCTCCCAAGCCGGGGTGGTGGAGCAACCGATATAGCAAACCTTACCCTGGCGCACCAAGTCGGTGAGGGCGCCAAGCGTCTCGTCGACCGGGATCTGGGCGCCGTCCGAGCGGTGCATCATATAGATGTCGATATGATCGGTCTGCAGCCGGCGCAGCGATTCTTCACAGGCGCGCACCAGGCGTAGCCGACTGAGTCCCCGGTTATTGGGACCGTCACCCACCGGGTAAAAGGTCTTGGTCGCCAGGACAACCCGGTTCCGTTGGCCGGTATCCTTTAAAAAGCGCCCGACGTAGCGCTCGGCCTCACCCTCGCAATAGCTATCGGCCGTGTCGATATAGTTGATCCCGCTGTCGAGCGCGGCCTGCATGAGCTGGCGGGCCGTCGGCTCGTCGGTCATGGTGCCGAAATTGCCTGTGCCAAAACACAGCGTCGAGACCTGCGCTCCTGTTCGTCCCAGGCTCCGATATTCCATTCTCTTCCTCCTCTCGAGACACCCAAAGGGACTGGCGGTTCATGAGAAAAGCTCAGCCAGATGAGGCTTGAGAAACTGCTGCACTTCCAGGTTGTAGCCGCCTGGATCCTCCAGAAAGAAGCAACGGATCTGGATTTCCTCCCGGTGCTGCAATTCGGTTAGCAGCTTGACACCCCGGCTCTTTAACCGCTCGTACCAGCCCTCTATGTCGCTGACCACTAGCGTGACCAGCACCGCGTTCCGCTCCTGGGGCGTGTGAAAGCCCTTGTCGCCGGCAACGATGCCCAGGTAGGCATTGCCGCCCACTCGGTAGATTTTGGCCCAGCCCTGATCCTCGATCAGCTCAAAACCCATCACCTCGCTGTAAAAGACCGCTGCCGGTTCGATCTCGCGGTAGTATAGGAAGGTGATCTGCCCCTGCACCGGGGACCTTTGCTGCATCCTAGGCCTCCTTTGGCGGATTGGCTCTCTGCCGCCCGCGGGCGTTGGTAAACAGTATGAGGACGATTCCAAGAAATACGATACAACCGGTGACCACGAACACGATGTTCAGGCCCCAGACATCGGCCATGGCCCCAAAAGCAAAAGGACCGATCATCGAGCTGATGCTGCCCGTCATGCTGTAGACGCCCATGGCCGTGCCCCGGTCTGCTTCGGGAAACTGTTCGGTGATATAGGCTTGCCCTGACGTCAGGTACATGCCAAAGCAAATGCCCTCCCCAGCCAGGGCAACGGTCAACAACAGGGGGTCCGAAAGAAAAGCGATCGAGGTGATGGCGACCATGCCCAGCGCAAGGGCCGCGACCATCACCTTGCGGCTGGGAATGCGGGCCATCAGCAGCCCGGTGGGCATCCGCACCGAGGCGGAGGTCAGCGCCCGGACGGCAAACATCGAGCCGATGGCTGCCTGACCGACGGTCAGTGACTTGGCGTACAGGGGAAAGATGTTGACCAGCACCGCGTCAAAGGTCAAGATGATCATCATATAGCCGACGCTCGCTGCAAACAGCGAAGGTTCTCGCGCCAGCAATCCCAGTTTGGTGAGAGGGGACACGGAACGCGGCGCGAGTTCGTTGCGTGGAGCGGGTCCACTCAACCCCAAGTAGGCAATAGCCACTCCCAGCAGTGCAATGATCGCCGCTACACGAAAGGTGGGGCCATAGCCGAATTGAGCGGCCATCTTGCCCCCCAGCGCCGATCCTACCGCAAACCCCAACCCCATACAGGTGGTGTAGATGCCGCTGACCAGGCCCCGATCCTCGCGTTGAACCCGATCTCCGGCATAGGCCATGCCGATAAAAAAGGTGGACGTGATTACGATACCGCTCATCACGCGCAAAGGAAACAGCCACAGCGGATCGGTGACAAGGGAGTAGAGAAAGCTCGAGGTAGCCAGAGTCAGCATCCCAGCCACCAGGACGCCCTTGCGGCCTTTGGAATCAGAGACCATGCCGATGGGAATGGAGGAGATGATA
Organism: uncultured Anaerolineaceae bacterium; assembly: GCA_964575225.1. GTDB lineage: Bacteria > Chloroflexota > Anaerolineae > JAAYZQ01 > JAAYZQ01 > CAZNQW01. The sequence goes on from CAZNQW010000060.1 coordinate 13,191, forward strand.
CGCGTCATCCCCACCGTGCTGCTCAACAGCCCAATGAGGGTCGCTGAGGCGCCCAAGCTGGCGGCGAAAAGGGCAAAGGTGGGCGAAAAGATGCCGACCACGAGATCCGCGATAAAGATCATCACAAAAGCGGAAACAAGCTCTTTTCTGACCAACAATTGGCGGACTCGTACAGAAAGAGATGACAAAATGCTCAATCTCCTTTGGCGATCAAGATGGGTGTCTGCCCAGGTTTCACGCTAGTCAGTCACCAAAACGTGACGCTTGCGGCGTACATGGGGATCGAGCACCAGGTATTCGGAACGTCCGAGGTAGAGTGGAATCTCTAGCCGCTGGAAGTTGGGTTGTCCGTTGGGTAGAAACAGATCGTCATCGCGGTGGCATTGTACGATCTCGCCCACAAACCACTCGTGGTCGCCATAGGACTGCACATCCAGGACGCGGCATTCGTAAGCGATATAGGCATCGGTCAACAGCGGCACATCGATATCCAAAGCTTGGTCAAAACCCATGCCGATGGCGGCGTACTTGTCCATTTCCTCGCCGCTCCACACGCCCGCCTGCTGGATCCATTCGCTGCGCCTGGCCGGTAGGAACTGGACGCCAAAGACGCCCGATCCTCTGACAAGGTGGTGGGTGTATCTCTCTTGGGCAATGGCCACGCCATAGATGGGCGGTTCCATCGAGATGAACGAGTGCCAGCCCGCGGCCATCACATTCTGCTTGCCGTTCCAGCGGGCGGTGATGACAGCCACCATGCCTGGATAGCTATGCATCACGATTTTTGTCGTTGGTTTTTTCATGCGCTCCCGTCGCTTCTTTGAGTTGTCGATGCCTCACCAAAAGGCACAAGCCTGCTTAGGAGGCTCCAAAATTGCTCGAGTGGCAGGGGATGGCGATTTCCCTGCCGATGTTCGGCGAGCGCATGGATGATACCTCACAATTGCTATCGGATCAAAATCAAGTCGTCCTGCGGTGGGATGAGGTATTCCGCTCCGGTATCGGTGACGGCGACCATCTCTTCGACCGAAATCATCTTGGCAGCCTTACCACCGTCGTGGTCCACCTCCCAGCTAAAAAAGCCATCGTAGGCAAAGGTCTGGCCGGGACGCAAGAGCCGCAGCGATTCTGCGGGCGGGTCGGCAAACTGGCCTCCGGTGAGGTAGGGGCCGATATCGTGGGCCCAATAGCCCACTGGATGGCCTGTTCCCCACTTGACAGGGAGCGAGCCGCGCTCTTCCATCCAGTCTCGTTGGGCCTTGTCCGCGTCATAGCCGCGAATGCCCGGCCGCATCGTCTCGCGAACGATGCGACTGCCGCGGACGGCGTTCTTCCATTTCTCGATTGCTTCTGGGGGCGGCTCGGTTTGGCCGGGAGCCAACACGTAGGCAAAGCGTTGATAGTCGGTACACCATATGTCAAAGACTTGGATGCCGAAATCCGTCTGAATAAAGTCACCCGGCAGGATCACCTTTTCGCTGGGCCCAGAATGGCCCCGCGGAAACCCCGAGTTGACGTTGGGGTTGGTATCGGGCGACCAGGAATCGCCTACGCCCAGCTCGGCCATGCGCGCCTTGATGTAACGAGCCACGTCGCAATCCCGCGTCTTGCCGGGGATGACGGTGCTGTAGGCATCCAGTTCCAGTTCGACGGTCAGCTTGCCGGCCTGGCGCATGATCTCGATCTCTTCCGGAAGTTTGACCGACAGCCACTCAGCCACCAGATCGTCAGACGACACCAGCCGTGACGAAAGCTCGGAACCCAGTGCCTCCTCCAGTGACGTTCGCTGAGTCCACGAAAAGCCGTCAGAGATCGGCCTGGGCGAGCAGTTGACGCCGATCTTTCTGGGGTTGGCCGCCTGGATCTGCTGGGCAGCCAGAGGCCAGACGTTGGCGCCACGCTCGAACTCGATGACCTGATCGTGCACCCCCAGTTCGGCCAGGGCCATCGACTCGCCCCAAGGCGAAAGGGCAATCGATTCTACGCGATCGCCCTTGAGGAAGAACAGGAACACGGCCGTCGCCCCAGCATTCTCCCCCCCCACGTGCAGGGCCAGGGGATCACTGTTGTTCTCACGGCAAGCCACCAGCCAGCAGTCGATGTCCGAAAGCCTCATCGCTTCGGGAAGCAGCTTGGCGATCCGTTGTTTACGGATCTCGGGCCAAGGGTTTGGTTGCGATTGAAATGGATTGTGTAGCTTGGTCATGATTCCCTCTTTCTTTTTTTGTTGCCGGGCCGCTATTCAACGTAACCGTGCAAGATCGCCTATCTGGGCGGAATCAAGATGATCGATTTCTGGGGCGGCGAAAACCACTCACAGCCATCGGCGGTGATGAGGATTTCCTCTTCAAGGCCAATATAGCCAAATTCCGAGCGGACACCTAATTCCAGCGTAAAGATCCCCCCCTCGTATATCTGTCCGTAGGGCTTGGACCCATAACGCGCCCAGCGCGGGTAAAAGCCCACGCCGCCGTCGTGCGAATGGCGGCCCACTGAATGGCCCAAAGCGTGAGGATATTCGGGGTAGCCGGCGTCGGTGATGGCCTTGCGGGCAACCTCGTCTACCTCCCAGCCCAGAACGCCGGGGCGCACAAAGTCGGCTGCCGCCTGGATGGCGTGCGCAACCGCGTCAAAGACGCGCTGAACCTCAGCCGGCGCTCGAGTCTCGCCGTCGCGCAGGAAATACCAGACCCGCTGGTTATCCGAGCCATAGCCGTCCACTTTGACCCCAAAGTCCATGTTGAGCGTCTGGCCTTGCGCGGTGTGTACGTCGCCCGAGGCCGTAGCGTGTCCCCAGGGCGAATCGGGGCCGGCGTTCAGGCTGGGACAGCCACTGGCGGGCCATCCAAAGTCAACGCCCCGCGTGCGGACCTGGTCTTGCACAAACTCGAAAATCTCCCCTTCTGTCTGTCCGGGCTTGAGCCAGGCAGTCAGGGCATCATAGATTTCCATGGAGATGCCCACAGCCTTGCGCATGGCCGCCAACTCCAGTGGGGATTTTCGGCCCCGCAGTGCGGCCACAAACTCCTGGGCCGAGACCAACCGGCCTGCATATGGCGTGTTTTTCAAATAGTCCTGAAGGTTCAGGAACATGCCATAAGTCAGGCCGTCGGCGCTAACGTCGTCGCGGCTGTAGTTGATGCCGATGCAGCCGGGGTCCAGGAGGCTGAGGACTCGTACCAGATCATCCTCGATGCTCAGGGTGTAGGGGATGACTTCATCAAACAAACCCAGAGATCGAATTCCCTCGTCGTCGCCCTTGCCGGTGATGGCGATCCGCTGGCCGGCGCGCCCAAAGATGAAAGCTGCAGGCCATACGGCTCGTTGAGGTCCGAGGATCTTGAGCACGGGATCGTCGAGTTCGGCCGTTTCACGCACAAAGATGAGCCACGCATCCAAGCCAAATTCGCCAAGCAGATCGACCGCTTGCTGCACTTTTTCCTGATACACGTTCATGTTAGGATTCCCTCAGGCTTGCAGGTCTGCCACTGTGGGCTGGCGGGCCTGGGATTTGGTGTGTCCGGGCACAATCTAGAGCTGCATCCGGGGGTCCAATGCATCGCGGAGCGCATCGCCCATAAAGTTGATGCACAGCGTGGTGAAAAAGATCATCATGCCCGGAAAGATCGCTACCCACGGGGCCGACCAGATCAGCACCTGGGCGTTTTTCAACATGTTCCCCCAACTGGGTGTCGGTGGTTGAATGCCCAGCCCCAGGTAGCTCACCGCTGTCTCGGTGAGAATGGCCGAGCCGACGGTCAGTGTAGCCGCTACCACCACCGGCGCCATGGCATTGGGCAGCATGTGAGACCACATGATGCGCGCATCCTGAACCCCGACGCAGCGAGCTGCAAGCACAAAATCCTGCTCTTTTAATGAGAGGAACAACGCCCGGACAATGCGGGCCACGCTCATCCAGTTCAGAAAACCAATGGCCAGGATGATGGTCTTCAGGGACGGCCCCATGAATACCGACAGAGCGATGATCAAAAAGATGCCCGGTATGCTCAACATCACGTCGGTGAAGCGCATGATGATGCCGTCCAGGTTTCCGCCAAAGTAGCCGGCCAGCGAACCGAGTAGGGTGCCGAAGGTGATGCCCACCAGCATAGCCAGCAGTCCCACCAAGAGCGAGATGCGCCCCCCATAGATGGTGCGGGCCAGAATGTCGCGGCCCACCTCGTCGGTGCCGAACCAGTGCTGGGCGCTCGGCGGCGCGTTGATCATGGCCGGATTGGGTCGAAAAGCCATGTCTTCGGTGATAAACGTCATCGGCCCGATGATGATAATGCCCACGATCAGTGTCAGGACAATGGTGGAGATCACGCCCACCCGATGCCTCAGAAACCGACGGGCTGCCTGTTTCCACAAGCCTTCGCTACGTCGAAAGTTGACTTCTGAAATTTCAGATGCAGTTGTTGCCTGGGTCGTTGATGCCATGAGTTATGCCTCCAATTCCGTCCAGTCTTGTATCTCTAGTTCCCCAGGCGGATACGTGGATCGACGAGGGCATAGGAGATATCGGCCAACAGGTTGCAGAGGACAACCAGCGTGGATACCAACAGAATGATGCCCATCAGCACAGGGTAATCGACCCACACAGCATGTTCCCAATACATTCGTCCCATGCCCGGCCAGGCAAATACCTGCTCGGTAATGAGCGCGCCGCTGAACAGGTGGGGAATATCCAACATAGC
>CAZNQW010000061.1:0-17615 GCA_964575225.1 uncultured Anaerolineaceae bacterium
TCATTAAACCCGCCTTTTCAGGGGTTTAAATGGGTTGTTTGTTTTGTGCGCGCTTTGCGCGCACACCACATACAGTACCTCTTTTTTCCCCGACTGCCCTTTTTGCAGGGCAGTCATTAGAGACAAGGGACACGCAAATGGAACATTGAACCCAGGGTTAAATTTCCTACGCAGCGTTGGGGACGCTTAACAAAACGCCCCTTGTTGGTGTATAATAAAATCGGAAAACAGATTCTGTTTTGTAAATAAGCCGTTTCGCAGATTGCCTGCTGGACGGCGCCGCGTGCGCACCCATAGGAGAGCGACCCATGTCTTTGCTTCACCCCTTGGATCGGCTTGTTGCGCGCGATTCCTTTGCCGAGATCATTGCCCTGCTGGAACCGGAAGAGCTGATCATCGCCACGCTCCGGCTGGAAGAGCTGACAGACGCCCAAATCGGCGAGATCTTGGGAATTCCCCGAGGGGCCGTGCATCATCGCATGCAACGGGCTTGTCGGCGCATCGCGCAGATGCGTCCCGATCTGGGCCCTTTTGTGGCCGACCGTCACCCGCGAGGGACCATGGCGCCCCGTACTCACCGCCCCTTGGAACAGGGCTACATCTGCCGTTGGGACGAGAAGGGCGGCCGACTTCCAGATCTGGTGCCCGAGTTGACGACCCGAGAGGTGGCGCAGCGGTTTGACGTATCTCCCCAGGCGGTGGGTCGCTGGGTGCGCGCAGGTTGCTTTCCCAATGCCTATCGCTGTGGAGAGCAGGGCGGCTATCGTATCCCCGAACAAGATCTGGAGGGTTTTTGCCCACCCTTTCAGGGAGGCGGCAGGCGGGAGCCATGAAAAAAGCCCTGCGTAGAGGGCAGGGCCTTTTTCAGAATCGTGGCAGGTGCTAGACATCCAGGTTGCGCACGCTCTTGGCGTGGGTTTGGATGAACCGTTTGCGGGGCGGCACACTGCTGCCCATGAGCATGTCAAAGGTCCGGTCGGCCACGGCTGCATCCTCGATGGTGACCTGAAGTAGGGTGCGGTTCTCGGGGTTCATCGTGGTCTCCCACAACTGCTCGGCATTCATCTCTCCCAACCCCTTATAGCGCTGCAATCCGGTGTTGGCGCCTTTTAGCCGCTTCAGGACCTGATCTTTTTCTTCCTCTGTGTACACATATTGATGTCCCTGGCGCGTATTGATGCGGTACAAAGGCGGCTGGGCGATGAACAGATGGCCGCTCTCGATCAGAGGTTCCATATAGCGGAAAAAGAAGGTGAGAAGCAGGGTGCGGATATGGCTGCCGTCGACATCGGCGTCGGTCATCACCACCACCCGGCCGTAGCGCAGGTTTTCCACGCTGAACTGAGGGCCGATCCCGGTGCCCAAGGCGGTGATCATGGCCTTGATCTCATTGTTGCTCAAGATGCGATCGAGATGGGCCTTTTCGACATTCAGGATCTTGCCTCGCAGCGGCAAAATAGCTTGGAAGCGACGATCGCGCCCCTGTTTGGCACTGCCCCCGGCGCTATCGCCTTCGACGATAAAGAGTTCGGTGCGAGAGGCATCCCGATCGGAGCAGTCGGCCAACTTGCCTGGCAGGGTCATGCTCTCTAGGGCGCTCTTGCGGATGACCAGGTCGCGGGCTTTGCGGGCGGCCTCGCGCGCGCGGGAGGAGGTGATGCACTTTTGGACGATCTTTTTGGCTTCGCGGCTGTTCTTTTCCAGGAACTCGGCCAGCGCCTCGGCGACCACCGATTCGACGTGGCCTCGCACCTCGGCGTTGCCCAGCTTGGCCTTTGTCTGACTTTCGAACTGGGGGTCAGTCATCTTGACGTTGAGGACGGCGGTCAGTCCCTGCCTCGTGTCGTCCCCCGTGAGGTTGATGTCCTTATCCTTGAGCAAGCCCTTGTTACGGGCATAGTCGTTCAAACAGCGCGTGAGGGCCGAGCGAAATCCGGTCAGATGGGTGCCGCCATCGACGGTGTTGATGTTGTTGGCAAAGGCGAACACCGACTCGGCATAGCCATCGGTGTACTGAATGGCCGCCTCGACCATGGTGCCATTGATCTGCTTGCCCACATAGATCGGGGGGTGGAGCACTTCGCGGTTCTTGTTCAGGTAGCGGGCAAAGGCGGCAATTCCACCCTCGAAATAAAACGATACCTCGCGACCGAGGGGCTTGCCCCGCACTTCGCGATTGTCCACCAGGCGCAGGGTCAGTCCGCGCGTCAAAAAGGCCATTTCGCGAAAGCGTTGGATCAGTGACTCGAATTTGTAGGTGAGGGTGTCAAAGATCTCGGAATCGGCCAAAAAGGTCGTTCGTGTGCCCGTATCCTTGGTCTTGGCCTTGCCCACCATCTCCACTGGGGAGACGGGTACCCCCTGTTCGTAGCGCTGGCGATAGATCTGCCCGTCGCGTTGAACCTCAACTTCCAGCCATTTGGATAGGGCATTGACCGCCGAGACGCCGACGCCGTGCAGGCCGGAGGCGACTTTATAGCCGCTTCCGCCAAACTTGCCACCGGCATGGAGGATGGTGTGGACCACCTCCAGGGTATCCATCGGCTCGCCGTTCGGTTTCTTTTGTACCGGGTGGGGGCCCACCGGAATGCCGCGGCCATTGTCAATGACCGTCACTGAGTCATCGGCGTTGATCAGGACCTCGATCCGATCGCAGGCGCCCGCCAGCGCTTCGTCCACGCTGTTGTCCACCACTTCGTACACAAGGTGGTGCAGGCCTCGGGCATCGGTCGAACCGATGTACATGCCCGGCCGCCGGCGCACGGCCTCCAGGCCCTGCAAGACCTGGATATCGGTTACTTCGTAACTAGACGCTTGGTCTCGTTTTGACAACGTGCGTTCCCTCCATCAAACCATCGAACATTATTTCAACTGATAAGAAACAATTATAGCATGATGAAAATGGCCTGTCAAAAGCGACTGTGTGCAAGCCCAGAGCTGCAAATCACTCGGTCATTCGACTCCCTGTGGCCCAGTCTTGGAGAAAACACCGCCTTGCGGTACAATCCATCCCATGAGCATGGAAACCGGATTGCCCTATCTACATGCTATTGAGTTGCCGACGCCCTTTCCTGTGGGGCCGATCACCGTCTACTTGGCCGCTGCCCCGGGCGAGCCTCTGACCCTGATCGATACGGGGCCGCGCACGGCCGATACCCTGTCGGCTCTAGAGGGAGCTTTGGCAGCGCTGGGGCACAACCCAGCCGAGTTGGAACGGATCGTCCTCACCCATGCCCACGTCGACCACTTTGGCATGGCAGGCGACCTCGCCGGCCGGTCGGGTGCGAGTGTGTGGACCCATCCCTGGAACATCGCCGAGGTGGGCCCCTTTGATGGAGAGCGGGAGCGCCGGGTGGATTTCTATCGGGTGCTGCTCCAGCAGGCCGCCGTCCCAACCGAGATGACGCACGCTGTGGATTGGGTGACGCGGGGAATGACCGCTTTTGCCCGGCCTGTTGCCGTCACGGACTCGGTGAATGAGGGCGACTCCCTCGTCCTGGCGGGCCGGACCTGGCAGGTGCTCCACACCCCCGGCCATGCCCGAGGCCTCATCTGCCTGTACGAGCCCGCCAGCCGGACCCTGATCTCCAGCGACCACCTGCTGGCCGAGATCTCGTCGAATCCGGTGGTGGAGCCTCCCCTGCCCGGCCAAACCGAGCGGCCGCGTAGCCTGGCCCTCTATCAGGATTCGTTACGGCGCATCGCGGCCCTGCCCATCGACCGGGCGCTGCCCGGGCATGGCCCCCGCATCGACGATGTCCCCGGTTTGGTCGAACGGCGCCTGGCCTTTCACCGGCAGCGCATGGCCCGCATCCTCGATACCCTCGACGAGGGCGCCACCACCTGGGACCTGGTGCAGGCCCTGTTTCCATCGCGCTCGTCCCTGGATACCTTTCTTGCCGTCTCGGAGGTCATTGGTCACCTGGACCTGCTGGAACTCGCGGGACGAATCATCGCCCAAGAGCGGGATGGCATCCTCCACTGGAGCAGAGCCTGACCCAGCCCCTCAAGCGTCCTGCTTTAGGTGCGGTGCGTTTCCGTCATCGCCAACCCTTTTCCTCGCCCACTCGGTGGACTTTGAGGGTGTTGGTCAGGCCCGATCCGCCCACAGGCACGCCGGCGGTGATGATGACTAGATCGCCCTCGCAGACCAACTCGCGCGTCCGTGCCGCCTCTACCACGGTGACGATCATGGCGTCGGTATCGGCAAACTGATCGACCAGTAGCGGCACCACCCCCCAGACCAGTGTAAGTTGCTGATAGGTGGCCCTGCGCGGCGTCGGCGACACGATGGGCGTCACCGGCCGGTGGCGCGCCACCCGCCGTGCCGTGCTGCCGCTCACCGTCGAGGCAATGATCGCCCGGGCGTTCAGATCCCGGGCCATCTCACAGGCCATGTGGGTGAGCGAGTCGGTGACATCGTGGGTGTGGAGGGGGAAGGGGCGGCTGAGCCAATCCATGTAGGGCATAGAGCGCTCGGTCACCTCGGCGATGCGGGCCATGGTTTGCACGGCCTGCACCGCATAGCGGCCCACGGCCGTCTCGCCCGATAGCATGATGGCGTCGGATCCATCGAGGATGGCGTTGGCCACGTCCGATGCCTCGGCCCGTGTGGGGCGTGGGTTGCGCATCATCGAATCGAGCATCTGCGTGGCGGTGATCACCGGTTTGCCCATCTCGTTGCAGGTTCGGATGATGCGCTTTTGGGCAATGGGCAGCTCCTCGGCCGGTGTTTCTACGCCCAGATCGCCGCGGGCCACCATCAAGCCATCGGAGACCTCCAGGATCTCTTCGATACAATCCAAAGCCTCGGGCTTTTCGATCTTGGCGATGATCGGCGTATCGGCCCCCATCTCTTGCAGCGTCGCCCGCAAGTGACAGACATCGACCGGAGATCGCACAAAGGATAGGGCAAAATAGTCCACGCCCTGCTCAACGGCAAAGGCTGCGTCGACCCGGTCCTTGTCGGTCACCGAAGGGATCTTGAGCTTGGTATGGGGCAGGCTCAGCCCTTTCCGCGGTTTGAGCAGGCCGCCGGTTACCACCTCTGCCTGCACCTGGCGCCCGTCGCAGCCGACCACCACCAGTTCCAGCAGCCCATCATCCAGCAGGATCCGATCGCCGCACTGGGCATCTTGGAACACCTCGGGATGGGGCAGGGGGATGATCGCTGGCTCGGTGGCGCTCGCCGCGTTGATCAACGTCACCTCTTGCCCCTCCACCAGGGTCATCCCGTCGGGCGATAGCATCCCCACCCGGAGTTTGGGCCCCTGCAGGTCGGCCAGGATCGCCACCGGTCGATCCATTTCGTCGGCCAGATGGCGGACCTGGCTGATCCGCCGGGCCTGTTCTTCATGGGTGCCGTGGGAAAAGTTGATGCGTGCCACAGCCATTCCAGCCTGGATGAAGGAGCGCAGGGTGGCCTCGTCATCGGATGCCGGGCCCAACGTACAGACAATTTTGGTTCGCAACATGACGACCCCCGTGTCAGTCTAACAGGGAAGGAGGCAGCTCGATGCTGCCGTTGAGCAGGAGTGCTTCCGCTTTCCGCAGGGCAAAGATAGAAGCGATGCCTGCCGTCAGCACCACAATTCCAGTAATCACAAACACGATCTTGGGGCCCACCACATCGCCCAAGATACCGGCCATAATCAGGGCGCCCATGGTGCCGATACCGATCACAGTAACCATGGCGCTTTCCACTCGTCCCCGCTGTGAATCCGATACCAGGGCTTGGGTCATGGCTGCTAGCGTGGTTCGCGCTGATACGACGCACAGCCCCACTACCAGCGCTCCCAAAAGCACCAACCAATAGACGGGCGCCAGGGCAAAGACCAGGATCCCACCACCCAGGACGATCATGGCTACACTGACGATCTGTCGCGAGCGCGCCCATGAGGCGTACAGACTGATGAGCAGGGCGCCCAGGGCCATGCCCACGCCCTCGGTGGCCTGAAGCAGGCCCAGATACTCGGCCGAGATGCCCAGCAATTGCTTAAAGTAGGCCGCCGCCAGCAGCACGGTGGCGCTCAGGCCCAACGTGGCCATGGTCGTAATGGCCATCAATTGCAGCAGATGTTTGTTGCTGGCAATATATCGCAAGCCGCTGACGAACTCGGGCCAAAAGGCCTGCTTCTGTATCGGACTGGCAGAACCGGAACCCGTTTTACCCTGCGGGATGTTCGCCGCCAGTAGGAGAACCCCAGAGAGGAGAAAGGTGAACGAGTCGACCACAAAGGCCGTCGATGTCGACGTCAGGCTGATGACCAGGGTGGCCAGCGAAGCTCCCGCGATCAGCGATACCAACTCGGTGGCCTGGATCAGTGCGTTGGCAGTGAGCAAATGCTTCTCGGGTACCATGTTGGGCAGCGAGGCATTGCGTGCCGGAATGTACATGGCGCCCAGCCCCATCACGATAAAGGCCGTGAAATAGAGGATATACAGGTGGCCCGGTTTCTGAACCAACAGCGCCAGCAAGATGGCGCCAGCTCGCAGTACATCGGTGCCGATCATCAGCCATTTTCGGCTAAAGCGGTCTATCAGAACGCCGCTGGCCAACGCAAAGAGTTGCGGAATGGTCATGGCTGCGGCTATGACCACCACCGCCAAACCGGTCTTGTCCGCCAGTTCGTTGATGAGCACCAAGGCGGCGACCACGGCAAAATTGTCGCCGATCTTGGAGACAAGCTGGCTCAACCATAGAGCCAAAAAATCACGATTTTGCAAGACCGTGAACATGCCGGTCTTGTTATTGGTCATACCCAATCCTTGGAGCGAGCGCAATACTGCCGCTCATTATAGTCGGAAATGCGATGAAATGCAAACAATCGCTAGGCCGCCCGTGCCCGGCGGCCCAACGCCAGCGACGCCAGGCACATCCCCAGCGTCGCCAGGCTGATCAGCCCAGGCCAGACCGATAGCTGATATTCTACCACAACTAGGTGCTCGCCTCTGCCAATCGGTACCCCCTGGAGCAGGATATTGGTCCGAACCAGCCGTGCCGGCGCTCCGTCCACCTGGGCTTGCCATCCAGGATAGAAGGGCTGGCTGATCACCAGCAGTCCCTCGCCGGTCGCGGTCACCTCCAGGACGAGTCGTCCGGGCGCCGCGTCCACCACCCGGGCCGCTCGATACTCGGCCTCCGACGGCGCTCCGACCCCTTCCCCGGGGCCCACCACGGCTGTGGTCCGGGGATCAAATCCCTCCTGGTTCAACAGGTCAAAGGCTTGGCCGTCCTCAGCGCTCACCGTCTGGGGCACCACCCAGGCCCGCGGCAACGGATCGCCCATGCGATAGATCTTGACCTCACCTTCTTCGTACACCCGCTCCAGCCCTGGCCCATCCAAATCTCTTTGGCTGAGCACATAGCGCACGTTGAGCAATTGCCAGCGCTGCCAGCTTCCCACCCGGTCCTCAAACTGCTGAAAGCCATCCAGGCGCATGGGCGTGTTCCCGGTGATGTCCTCCAACTCGTACACGCTGCCCGCGCCAGAACCGCCCGGCAACAACCCGGCGCTGGAGATCCGAAAGGTGCCTGGCTGCTCGCGCAAAAAGGCGACCAGCCCGCTCTCGGGGTACGCGCCGCCCGCCACCGGCTCGGCCAAATTATAGCGCCAGTTGACCGTGAACAGGTTCAGGGCAATCAACAGCAGCGCCAACGCGGCCAGCCACCCTCGCCGGAGGCGGCCTCTCAATCGCAACGCAAACAGGATGGCCGAGCCTCCCAGGATCAACAGGATCAGCGTGTGATGGCGCAACACCCCCGCGAACAGATTCACCTCGACGCCCTGCTGCTCGCCCAGGAGGTAGCCATAGTACCACAGCGCCGTCAGGGCCGCGAAAAAGGCCCACACCCAGGGCACGGCCCGCGCAAAACGTCGATATCCTTTACGCTCTCGGGGGGGCACCGGTTGCATCAGCAGCAGCGAACCATAGCCCGCCAGCACGCTGATCGCGAATCCAAAGAGATAGATGATCCGCTCCTGATTGCGCACCACGGCAAAGCCCGGCGCCAACAAATAGGCCACGTTGTACAGAAAGGTGTGTTGGCCAAAGGCCAGCACAAAGGCCGCCGCCCCCACGAACAGCCAAAAGATCACATCGCGGCGGACCCGGCGCACCAGCAAGGCCGCCGCCGCCAGGATGAGGGGCAGGATGCCCACGTATTGGGGCGACCCGCCGAAATAGCCGGGGTAGAGCAGATGGGTGATCTCGGCCAGGGGAAACCCCCAGGCCACATCGCCATAGTCCATCCCGGCCCGCGTCGAACGGGCGATGAATTCCAGGGTCGGCGCCAACTGGACGGCAGCCAAGGCCACGGCCAGTGCCAACACCAAGCCCACCTTGACCCCTCCGGTCAGGATGGACTGCCAAAAGGCCGGGTGGCGATCCTTTCGCGTGACACCTATCAGAAAGAGGCCATACGCGGCGGTGGCATACACCAAGTGCATGGCCGTCTGCGGGTGGCCGGCCAGCAGGGCACAGGCCAGGGCCAAGGCCGCCAGGATCACCTGAGGGGCAGGCCGGGCGTGGAAGAAGGTCCGATCCAGGAACAAGAGCACGAGCGGTAGCCACACCGCCGTTTCCAGGATGGTCGGCTGCTGCACCGGAAAAGAGGTCAAGTAACCGCTGTAGGTAAAGCTGAGGGCCGCCACCAATCCTGCCCCACGGGCCGCCGTCCGCCGGGCCCCGGCGCGCCGGGCCAGGTGGCGGACAAAGAGGTAGGTGAACAGGCTCGCCAGGGAAAAGTGGAGCACCACCTGAGCGGTGAGCGTGCCCAGGCCGTAGGGGACCCCCAGCAGCCTCAACGCCAGGTTGAGCAGCAGGTTGGGCGGGTAAAAGAACCCGGTTTGGATATCGGCCAACCCCGGCTGCCCGGCATTGAGGTAGGGGTTCCAGGCGGGCAGCTTTGCCTCAGCCAGTTCGCGGGCTGCAAAGAGCTGCAAGGGGTAATACTGGCCGCTGAAATCCCCCTCGGGCAGGGTGGATCGCTCGGCAGGACTCGGCGCCCACAACTGCCACCAGAACAGCAGCGGCAGGAGGATCAGCCCGGCGATGAGGATCGCTTCGATCAGCCAGGCCTGTCGTCGTGAGTGGTCGCTCACAGGAGGATGCCCTTCTCTACCGCTCTCTCAGGACCGCTTGCGCCGGTCGCGCTTTTTGGTTGTGGTCCGGTAGGCCGGCGCCTTGATCACGAAATAGGTGCAGCGGGTTTGATCCAGCATGCGGGTGCGCAGTCGGGGGTCCATGTCCTCCAACTTTTGGGTGGTGGTGATGACGGTGGGCAGATGAGCCATGTAGCGGTGGTTGAACAACTGATAGAGCTTTTCCTGGGCCCATGGACTGGCGCTTTCGGTGCCCAGATCGTCCATGACCAAAAAGGGCGCCGTGCGCACTTGATCAAATCGTTTGTCAAAGCGCACAGGGCTCATCGGGCTAAAGGTCGCCCGCAGATGGTCGAGCAGGTCAGGCGTCACGACAAACAGCGCGCTCTTGCCCTGGCGCCGCTGCTCGTTGGCCATGGCTGCCGCCAGGTGGGTCTTGCCGCAGCCATACACGCCCGCCAGCACCAGCCAACCGTGGGGCTCGGCTGCAAACTCCCGGCAGATTTGGAGCGCATGGTGCAGATTCTCCCGCGCTTCGGGATCCAGGTCGTCCCCTTCGCGCAGGCTAAAGCTATCAAAGGTCATGTCGCCCAGCAAGGACAGGCTGGACAGTTCGGATTGATCGATCGCCGCGCCGCCCCGGCGAAAGTCCGGCGCCTCGATGTTGATGATGACCGCCAGCCCCGGGTCGACCATGCGCGAGCGGATGCGGGGGTCGATCTCGTCCAATTGCTGGTTGGAGGTGATGACGGTGGGCAGGTGTGCGTTGTAGCGATAGTTCAGGATCTGGAACAGTTTTTCCTGCGCCCAGGCGGTGCTGCTCTGGGTGCCCAGGTCGTCGAGGATCAACAGGGGTGCATTCCGAATTCCCTCAAAGCGGTCGTCGTAGGTCACCACGCTGTGGGGGCTGTAGGTGGCCCGCAGATGATCCAGCAGATCGGGCACCACGACAAACAGGGCCGGCTGCCCGCGGGAGAGGACCTGGTTGGCGATGGCCGCCGCCAGGTGGGTCTTGCCGCACCCATATCCGCCAAACAGCAGCAGCCACCCGTTGGGACGGTCGGCGTACTGGCGGGCCAGATCGAACGCCAGGTGCAGTTTGTGGGATTGTTCGGGGGGCAGGCCATAGCCATCGGGACGAAAGCTGTCAAAGGTCATGTGGGTCAGATGCCCCAGGTTGCTCATGACCAAAAGCTGATCCATGCGCTGTTTTTCCAGCTCGGCCATTTTGCAGCGGCAGGGAAACATCTTGCCAAAATCGGGATGGCCGATGGGCACACTCTCCCGGACATAGCCCAGGCCCCCGCAAATGGGGCACTCGGCGCTTGGTTGCTCAGTGTTCGATATAGTCGGCATACTCCCCTTCGACGAATCGCCGCCAGTCCCCTTCTTTCCTTTGTCGAGATCCCTCATCCTCTCGTCCCTCGGTGGTCCAGCGTTCCAGAATGCGCAGGATGTACCGCCAACTGCGCTTGTTTAGTTCCACAGCCTCGCGAAAGGCCTCTTCGATCCACGGGCCGGGATAGGTGTCCTCGGCTTCCATCAATTCTTCGGCCAACAGGGGTGTCAGAGGGCCGATGTTCTGTTCATAGAGCACAAAGATGTTGGGACGCTGCTCTTCCAAGCGAACCGGCTCGTCCGAACTGGACGGCGTCCATTTGCCGGCCAACAGATCCTCGACGGCCTGGCGTCCCTTCGGGCTGTTGACGAAATACCAGTCGCGCCGGTCCTCTCCCTCGCCGGCGGTCACATGCAGCAATGTGCGCCGGGCCACGGCCCGCTCCAACGCATCGCGCAGCGCCTCCTGGGGTCGCATCTCAGTCGAGGCCAGCCCCTGTATCAGGCGGCCATCGCCGGCCAATTCCTCACGGCTGACACAGGGCCGCTCGGTCTTGCGTTGCGCCAGCAGCCAAAAGATGTGCAGGGTGATCTTGAGTTCGCCCAGGTGATCGATCTCGGGCAGAACCTCGCTGAAAAAGAGGTTGGGCACCGGCGTATACGGTTGCTTGCCCGAAGGAAAGCCGCCAAACCCTTTCATCTTGGTTACTCTTTCACGCCCACGATGCGGGCAAAGCCCGGCAGATCGGGCATTTCTTCCTGGATATAGCGCTCAGGGATGTCCTGGTCGCCATACCAGGCATAGACCGGCGCCTGGCCCAGCCACTGGTCAATCGCGCCGGGTGTGATGCGCCGGGCGCTGGTCCACCCCTTTTCGGCCCAAGCCACGTAGAGGATGGCTTCCAGATCGTCGTACCGTGGTTCGGAATCGACCAGCGCAAAGTTGGGCTCGACCTGGTGGATAAAGCTCCAGGCCACGTCGTGATAATAGGTGTTGTCGCTCTCGTCCACCTCGGCCCAGTTCTGCGCCAGCGGGTAGACGGGCATGAGCAAGATCACGACGACCAATGCCAGGTTCACCGGTGTGGCCAACCAGTTCGGCCATTGGCCCACGAAATCGGCCAGCCAACGGCGCACTGCACTCAGGCCGCAGCCCAGGAACACGCAAAAGATCAGGTACGATGGGATGAGATAGATGCGAAAGGTGATGCCGCCATAGTTCATCCCAAAGCCATAGATGCCCAAGGCCACCAATGCCAGAAACCCAAAGCTCTTCCAGTCGGCCTTGAGCCGCTCCCAGGCGCCGATCCATCCCAGAATATAGCCCCAGCGAAAGACCTGCTTTTCGAGCAATTCCAGATAAATCCGCATCCGGTCCGGCTGATCCCCCAGGGTGAAGCCAAAGAACTGCCCGGCGAAGCGGTTGCGCGTCATCCAGTGGATCCAGCCCTTCCACGAAAAGGGACCCAACTCGTTGAGCAGGGGTTGCTGGTGGGCGCGGAGAATCACATACAGGTATTGCAGACTGCCCAACATCAGCAGACTCGCCATAACCACCAGTTTTTTGGGGTCCAGCAGCACCCGGTGGTCGGTGACAAGGATCACAAAGACGACGGCGGGAATCAGGGTGACCACCGTCATGTGGTTGCCAAAGCTCAGGGCGTACAGGCCGATGCCCAGGTACAGCAGACCCAGCTTGCCCGTTTGGTGCCAGGCCAAAAGCACCCACACCACGGCCCCGATCAGAAAGGCGTTGAGCGTGTACACTTCGGCCACCACGGCCTGACCCCACAACGCCCGAGAGAAGGCAAAGGACAGTCCTGCCGACGCAGCTGCCACCCAATCGTCCACCAGGCGCATGGCGATGAAATACACCATCACTGCCGCCAGCGCTGCAAATAGGGCCGACATCAGGTTGATGCGATAGGCCAGCGTCCCAATGGGCAGGTAGCCAAAGAGGCGGCTGATGGCAATGTACAGCGGATAGCCAAAGCGATGGGGAATGCCCCACACCTGAGCAACGTACTGAAAGCGGGCGATGTCGCCCCAGCCCACGCCGGGCAGCAACGTCTGGATATAGACGAACAGGGCCAGCAGCCCCACCCCCACAGGCGCCAGGACGGTCGCCAATCGCCGCATCGTCATTAGTAGATGTCGATCTCCTTGTTGCGGAGCTCGGCTTCGCGAAACTGGGCCAGCTCTTTCTTAAAGTACAGCGACACGACGCCGGTGGGGCCATTGCGGTGTTTGGCAATGATCACATCGGCAATGTTCTTGCGCTCTGTGTTCTCGTTATAAAGTTCGTCGCGGTAGATAAAGATCACCACGTCGGCGTCCTGCTCCAGGGCGCCGCTCTCGCGGAGGTCGGAGAGGATCGGGCGCTTGTCGGTGCGCGATTCGACTCCACGGGAGAGCTGCGAAAGGGCCAGGATCGGCACGTTCAGCTCGCGCGCCAGGGCCTTGATCGAGCGCGAGATGGACGAGATCTCTTGCACCCGGTTCTCCGACCGGGTGTCGCCGCGCATCAACTGCAAATAGTCGATCATCACCAGGTCGATGCCGAATTCGGCCTGCAACCGTCGGGCTTTGGTGCGCAGCTCCAGGGCCGAGATGCCGGGCGTGTCGTCGATGTATAGATGGGTCTCGGATAGATCGCTGGTGGCTTTCATAAAGCGAGCCCATTCGTCGTCGGCGATTTTTCCCCGGCGCAATTTTTGCGAGTCGATGCCGGTTTCGGCCGAGATCAGGCGCTGCACCACCTGCTCGGAGGACATTTCCAGGCTGAAAAACGCCACCCGCTGGTTAAACTTGAGAGCCGCTTTGTGGGCGATGCTCAACGCCAGACTGGTCTTGCCGACGCTGGGGCGTGCGGCGAGGATGATCATGTCCGAACGCTGCAATCCTCCCAACAACCCATCCATGTCGGCAAAGCCGGTGGGAATGCCGATCACCTCTCCCTGATGGCGGGTGAGGTATTCGATGCGATCGTAGTAATCGCTGAGCACCTGCTTTATGGGCACCAGGTCGCGCGAGATGCGCCGCTCTGATACGCCAAACAAGAGCTGCTCCGCCCGGTCGACCACCTCGCCGACGTCGTCGGCCTCCTGGTAGGCAAGGGCGGCGATCTGACCGGCGGCGTCGATCATCCGCCGGCGAGTGGCCGCCCTCTCGATGATGCGGGCATAGTGCTCGGCGTGAATCGAGGTGGGCACGGCATTCACCAGCGAGGTCACAAACACCGTGCCGCCTACTTGGTCGAGTTGTTCCCGTCGCTCCAGTTCGTCGCAAACAGTCAATAGATCGACTGGCTCGCGCCGTTCGTGAAGGTCGAGGATCGCCTCATAGATCCAGCCGTGCTTTTCCCGATAGAAATCTTCGGATCGCAAAATGGTTGCGACGCGAATAATGGCATCCGCATCGATCAGCAAGGACCCCAGGACGGCCTCTTCGGCTTCGATGTTCTGCGGCGGCAGCCGATCGATCCGACTACTTTCTACCACGGTTCACATTCCTCACGCTTGTCTCCATCTGTTGCGCAAAATAGGCTCCCGTCGACACTCGATCATCGAGCAGGAGCCTTGCCTGCAAACTTGCCTCTATCGCGCCGCGCCGCCAGCGGCGCCCCGTCTACCCCCACCGGTTGGTGGTCTGGAACCGGCTAACTCTCGAGATCACCCAGGTCCAACCCTTCGATGAAATCCCGATAGGGCGCCAGCTTTTCCTCTTCCTCGGGCGTCAAGGCATCGAGGTCGATCTCTTTATCGGGAACCACGCCGGCCCGCTCCATCACCGACTCGGCGACAAAGATCGGCGCCTGGACCCGCACCGCCAGGGCAATGGCATCGCTGGGCCGCGAATCGAGCTCGATTCGCTCGCCACCCCGATCCATCACCACCCGCGCATAAAAGGTATCATCGTGGAGATCGTTGACCACGATGTGAGAGATCGTGGCATCGAGCTTGGCGATGCTCTGTTGCAAAAGATCATGGGTCAGTGGCCGGGCGACCTCCACCCCTTGAAGCTTGATCGTGATGGCATCGGCCTCATAAGGGCCAATCCAGATCGCCAGGTAGCGTTCCATCCCCTCTTCTTTGAGGACCACAACCCGGTGCTGAGATAGCAAGCTGGCTCGCACGCTCTCGATTGAGACTTGAATCATGGTCTCCTCCTCTCTAGCAACCCAAGGCGGACCAGAACACCCTCTGCCGCTTCTATCCCGATTATACCACAGGACCTGCTGGACGCAAGTTATGAACTCGCGCCTCTATCGACGTGCTCTACGAGGGCCGACCGCCGTTGCAGCGCCGGGTCATTTCCTGGATGCCTTCGAGCGGTCCCAACAGCGTCAGCCGGTCGCCGATCTGTAGTTTCGTGTTGCCGCGGGGGTAAATCACATCCCCTCCGCGACGCACCAAGATGATCATCACCTGGCTGGGAAGGTCCAGGTCGCGCAGGGGGCGGTCAGTCAGGTCGGCGGCATTCAGGCGTACCTCGACCACGTCGTGTTCGTCCTCAAGATCGGCCATGAGAGAGGAAACGCTGGGAAAGAGCATCATATGCTCCATTTCGGCCACCGGCGCCAGGCTGGGGTTGACCACCATTACGTCCAAGTCGGCAAAGGCTCGCGTCCAGGTTGCATCCCGAACCCGGGCCACCACCTGCTCGATGCCCAGTTGCTCTCGCAACATCCGACAGAGCGCCAGGTTGTCCCCTTCGTCGGGTAGCATGGCGGCTACGGCCTGAATGCGATCGGGCCCCACCTGGTTCCAAATGTCCAACTCTGTGGCGTCTCCCTGGACAAACGACAGGCCTATCTCTTCCACGGTAGGCGCGCGGTTTGGATCTTGATCGATCACCACAACCTCCTCACCGTGATCGGCGATACGGCGCGCCAGGAGCCGGGGTTGCTTCCCGGCCCCTACAATAACGAACTTGCGGCGGGCGGGCGCCACGTGGGGCAAAAGCCGGTTAAAGGCCAGGGGGGAGATGGTGCAAGTGATGACGGCAAGCAGAATGATGGCCGAGTTTGTCGCCGAATCGATGCTACCCAGTTCCAAGCCGATAGCGGCCACGGCAATCGTCAGGCTCAGGTGAGAGGAAAGGATGAATCCAGCCGCCATGGTCTTGCGCCAATCATAGATGGTCCGGTAGATCAGCGCGGCGATGAATTTGACGGCATAGGCGGCCACCAGCAATATGGGAAGCAGAAGCAGAGTTCGGGAAGACGCAAACAACGAGGTCAGGTCAAAGTCCACGCCCACCATGATGAAAAAGATGGGGATGAAAAAGCCATAGCCCAGGGCGTCCATACGATGGCGCATGTCGGCCGCCCTCTTGCCGATCAGCAGTGAAATTAGGCTGCCTCCCAGAAACGCTCCCAAGATCATTTCCACGCCCAGGCTATTGGCCAACACAATAAAGGCCAGGCCTATGGCAAAGGCGCCGCGAATGTCGACTTGGGCGGTGCTCTGGGCAAGCCCTTCGACGAATCGCAACCCCGGGAACCGCCGCTGTAACATACGCGCGAGGCGATACGCGATCCCAAAGGCAACAAACAGCAAAAAGATCAGCATCAGTTCCAGCGACAGTCCCTGCGCCTGCAACAAGACGTAGATGCTCACCAGGAGCATGGTGGCAAAGTCGGCCACCACGGCTGCCACCAGGAGCGTCTGGCCGTAGGTTGTGCCCGTCAGATCCCGCTCTTTGAGGATGGGCATCACCAATCCCAGGGATGTTGTGGACAGAATGAGCGCGATGAGCCAGGGGTTATCGACTGTGTTCAGACTATGCAATCCCCAGCCGACCAAAATCGCAAAGAAAAGCGTCAGGACGAAAACGAGGATTCCCAAGCTCAGGGGGTGGCTCAATCGCTCCTTCCAGGTCTTTTGCGGATCGTTTGCACGGGGCAAAAGGACTTCAAAATCCACTTCCAACCCGGAAAGAAACATCAGATAGGCAAAGCCGAGCAACGACAGGATTTCCAGGATTGGGTCGTGGCCTACCAGGCCCAATCCGCTCTTTCCAATCACAATGCCAGCCAGAATCTCGCCTACGACACCGGGAATGCGAGGGCGACGCACACGAGAGATGAGCATAGGCACCAAAAAAGCAAGTCCCACCACAATCAGCAGGGGTAAGAATGACATTTCTTCCATAAAGGCAAATTTCTCCTTTGGGCGGAAGATCCAGGTTGCTGGATCCCGATAGCCGTCCATCACCGCCCATTTTTCCCTGCGCGAACGGGAACGTTTGTTTGTTCCGCGTCGCTAACTTGTGGACCTTGATGACCAATCCATCAGCGCGGCGAGCGAGGGGTTGATCTAGTATACCACAAAACAAGAGCGCTACCAACCTAAAGAGAGACTTCGGGGCAGGGCTGTTGCAAAGTCGGCCAAGACGTACTGCGATGCAGGGTGGGTGCCCGCGAAAACGGGCATGACGGTGCAGGAATTGGCGAACGTCACCCCTGCCGCGGGTCCGCCTGCGCATAAGCAGGGGGGTCCATTTCTTTTCAGGCAGGTCAAGGGACGATGCAAGCCGTGAGACTCGGGGAGCGTAAAAGTCGGAGGGAATAGGCTCCTGATGCAAATTCTACTGGCGTTACTCTGACTAGCTCAGGATGGGGGTACCCTGCCTCTGGTATGCCCGTAGTAAGGGCCGGTTTCAAACCGGCCCTTACAGATCGCGCGGGGGCGACGGCGCGGCGGGGTCAGCGGTCTCTGCTGCACAGATGCCCCTAGAGGGCACCCGTCAAGCTGCCCGCACCATCGGTTCATCGTGCCAGGCATTAGCGCAGAACCGTTTTTGTCCAGGCCTGCACCCATTCTTCGCGGTGAGCCTCGATGGCCTCATGAGCCAAGTTGATGGGCTGGGCCGGAATCTCGGCAAAGCGGCGAAAGATCTCGGGCAGGGCGGCCTGGCTATTGGCCGGAAAGACGAACATCTTGAGGGGGATGTCCTCTTGGAAGGTGGCGCCCAGCATGAAATCGACCCACTTTTCGGCCAAGTCCCGGTTCTTGGTGCCTTTGAGGATGCCGACGAATTCGACCTGGCGGAAGCAGCTCCCGTCTGCGACCATCACGCCGGTCGGCGCTTCTTCGAACTCGGCCTCGGCATAGTAGACCTCCACCGGCGGGCTGCTGGCATAGCTGACCACGATGGGCCGGTCGCCGT
>CAZNQW010000062.1:0-17536 GCA_964575225.1 uncultured Anaerolineaceae bacterium
ATTTGTGGGGGCCTGCCGAGGCCCCCACACCCCCGGCCGGGGGCCTAACGCCCCCGGAACCCCCCGAATCTGGTACGTTGCCCGGTCGAGATCCGGTTGCGTCGGAGGCGATGCGACCCGATCGGTCCTGGCAGGCCGGCCGAATCTGCTCACGTTGGTGCGCGCAGGGCACGACATGCCGCGCCCCTACGATGCGCATCAGTGATTTCGTGAAATTCGTGTAATTCGTGGCCAAACCGTCATTTGCGCACCATGGGCAAGGCCGCCAGCACCGGAAGCCCCAGCAGCGCAATTACAGCGCTGAGCACAAAGGCCTGGCGCATGCCAAAGAAATCGCTAAAAGCGCCCAACGACACTGCCGCCAGCGACGTAACAGCGAAACTCAAGGCCATATACACCCCATTGGCCAGCGACCGGTTCTCGGGATAACTCTCCTGGACCAGGGCCATGAACACCGGCGTCGTCGACAGGGCCGTAAAACCCAGCAGGAGAAGCAGGGGGAAACGAGCCCAGCCGCCGACGGCCAAAAAGACGAACATGGTCAAGGGCGTGATCAACAGGGATAGAAAGATGATCCTGCGACGGCCCACCCGGTCGCTCCACGAGCCTCCGAAAAGGGCGCCGGCTACACCCGCGATCTCGAGTACCGACAGAGACACGCCGGCAAACCAGAGGGCCGAGCCTTCCTGGGTCAAAAAGATGGGCAGATAGGTCGTCAGAGCCGAGAGCATAAAGGCCCGCGCCAGGGAAATGCCCGCCAGGGGAATCAAAAGGGGGCGCATGACGCGCAATGCCTGCCGCCAGGGAAGGGCAGTCGGCACCGAGGTCTGCATTTCGACATTCCTCAAGCGCACAAACAGCAAGGCCGAGGCGAGCCATCCGCCCAGCATCAGCCAGGGAGTCCGGTTCAGGCCCAGAAATTGGATGGCCGACACAATGACCACCGGCCCCAGGGTGCGCCCCAGCTCACCACCCACCATCCAGAACCCCATCCCACGCCCCAGGCTCTTGCCCGAAAAACGACCGGCGATCACCGGCGCCACGGCGTGAAGGGTCGCCGAGCTGAGGCCCACCACCAATAGCATGAGGATCAGCAGAAAATAGGCGGGCGCCAGACCCAACAGGCTCATGACGGTGGCCGACACGGCAGGCGTCAGGATGACCAGGGTGCGCAGGTTGGTGCGGTCGGCCAGGTGGCCGATCAGCGGCTGAAACAGCGAGGGGGCCTCTCGGAACACAGTGAGCAGGCCGGCTTGGGTGTTTGACAGCGCCAGACGCTCGATGAACACCGGCAGCAGTGCCGGCAGAAAGGACGTGTAGGTGTCGTGGACGGCGTGGGCCGCACTGATGGTGGTGACTTGGCTGGCATGGAATTCTTCAGAAGCCGTGGACTGCGCCGCGGCGGCTGCCTCGACCGACATGGAACCTCCCAGATGGCGGCGCAAAGAACCCCGGTTTGAGTAAACCGGGGTTCCGATACACGCGCCCGGATTGGAGGGCAGTATATCACAGATCGGGTCAGGTTACCAAACAATGTCGACGGGAGTACCCACGGGCGCCCAGTTGTACAGCGTGATGGCATTCTGGGTGGAAAGGATGACGCAGCCATAGGACACGGGCTGCCCCAGGTAGCCCTCCCACAGTCGCTGGCCGTTAGATTGGATCGGCAGGGCATGAATTCCGTTTTGGAGCCGGCCGGCCCAGTAAATGCCCAACCAATAGGGCATCTGCAGCGCCCAGGTCGAGGCATAGGCATTGGGCAGCTTGTTCAGCACGCTGTAGCTGCCGACGGCTGTGGCCTGGCCTGGACGTCCGGTGGACACCACCCAGTTCCAAAGCAGTTGCCCATTTTGATAGACGTACATCCGCTGGGCCGAAAGATCCACCAGAATCCGCTTGCCGCCCCCCGAGGTCGCCCCAGAGGCCGGGGCCGGAGCCGGGGTCGAACCGGACGGGATTTTCAGACGCTGGCCGGCATAGATGAGGCCGGGATTGGTCAGCCCGTTGGCGCTGGCAATGGCGGCGATGGTCGTCCCGTATCGGTAGGCAATGGACGCCACGGTATCGCCGCGCTGGACCACGTGGACGGAGCCGCTGCCCGAACTGGCCCCAGGGTTCACAGGCACATTTCCGCCGCTGCCGCCCGGGATGACCAGCCGCTGCCCGACATAGATGTAGCTGGGATTGGCCAAGCGGTTGGCGCTGGCGATAGCCGCCACGGTGGTGCCATAGCGCCGGGCGATGGCCGTCACCGAGTCGCCGCGCTGCACCGTGTACGTAGCCCCTGCGGCGGCGCCTGCCCCGCCGCCCACGGCCCCCGTGCTGCCGCTGGGGATGGTCAGGCGCTGCCCGGCATAGATCAGCCGCGAGTTGGCCAATCCGTTGGTCCGGACCAGGGCGTCGACCGTCGTGCCATAGCGCGTGGCAATCGACCACAGGGTCTCACCCCGCTGGATCACGTGCACGCCCCCTTGGGCATAGGCCGGCGGCACGACCAGACCCAGAACAAGAACCACAAGCACAGCCACTCCGATCAAGGTTCGGCCCGATGCTCTCACAGGCGAGTCTCCTTCCCGGCTCTGTAAATTGAGATTATCATACCTGATATCCGATGATTTGTCAAGCGATACATAGAAACTGTGGTATTTGCCCTGGAATTAAAGAAAAGCCGTGGGTGGAATAGCTGGGGCCGCCACCCAGACGTCACCACCGCCCTTGTCCGTCACCCTCGCCTCCCTGCGCAGGCAGGCGAGGGTGACGGAAACACTTGACAGGATTTCGCCCTGAGCGTATCATACCATCAGGGAGGCAAGCCATCATGGGGAGTGTTCACAGCGCCCAACCGGTCAAGCTATTCGCCAGCCTGCTGGCGGCGGATCTCGCTTTGCTCCAAGAGACCAAGGCGGCGTTGGCTGTTGCCTTTGGGCCCATCGACTATGAAAGCGACCTTCTGCCCTTTGACCACACCGATTACTATGGACCCGAATTTGGCGCCCACTTACAGCGGGTGATCGTCACCTTCCAGCCGCTGGTCGACCCGGGCGATCTGCCCGCCGTCAAGCGCCGCACCAACGAGATGGAGCAAGCCGGCGCCCGAGACGGCAATCGCCGCGTGAACATCGATCCGGGCTATGTGTCGCTGGGAAAGATGGTGTTAGCCACCACCAAAGATCACGCCCACCGGCTTTATCTGGGGCAGGGCATCTATGGCGAGGGGACGCTGGTCTACCAACGGGGGGCGTTCCGGCCCTGGCCCTGGTCCTACCCCGACTATGCCAGCGACCGCTATTGCGCCCTTTTCCTGGAGATACGAGCGCGATACAAAGCACAACTACGGGGTTTAGAGGGCTAGGGCGCTATTCGACGATCACCTGGATCTCGGAGACCAGGCTGTCATAGTTCCAGCCCGAAGCATACACCGTCAGTCCGGTAAGGTGAGCGGGCCGGTTGTCTCCGAGCAAGGCCATCAGGTCGCTCGATTCAAAGGGGTACCAGATTCCCCGGGGGATCTGGATGCCCGAGGGAAGGCCCCACGGGTCTGATGCAATGGGATAGCCCGCCTGATTCTGGTAGTAAAAGCCCCGAGTCCAGAACTTGTCGTTGCCCCAGCGGTCCTTATAGTCCAGGCGGACAATAATGGGAAATTCGGAACTGAGCTGCCCCCCGCCCGACAGGCTCTGGAATTCGAGCATCACGTCGAGAGAGACCGCCATCCGCACAAAGTCGCGCACGTCCTGATCGAGTTTTTGATAGATCGAGATCTCGGTGTGGTCGCCATCCCGCTGGTCCCGGCGCACCAAGCGCACTGCTCGCCGGCTTCCCTCCTCGACGACTTCCAATCGAGGCGGCTCCACCGACCTGGTCAGCACCACCGTATTGGTCACCCAGGTGGTTGCCAGCGGATCTTGAAAGTTTCCGTTCTGGATCAGATTGCGGGCCGCCGGCATGGGGTTGACCGCTTCGCCGCTCAGATCGACAAAGGTGCGCATACCTTGGGGCAGGATCATTCTCACAGCGTCGCCCACGATCATCGCCTGGCCCCGCACGACCGTGACCTGGGTTCCCTGATTAGTAACCTCGATGCGATAGCTGCCCTCGTCCAAGCGCAGACGGGTCTGGGGGGTCACCACCTCAAAGGTGGTTGCTCGCT
This sequence comes from uncultured Anaerolineaceae bacterium, assembly GCA_964575225.1. Taxonomy (GTDB): domain Bacteria; phylum Chloroflexota; class Anaerolineae; order JAAYZQ01; family JAAYZQ01; genus CAZNQW01. The sequence continues at coordinate 4,151 of CAZNQW010000062.1, forward strand.
CGACCGGCAAGGCCACCCCGATCCGCACCAATCCCCCCGTGACTTCGAGAGTGACCTGATTGGTCTGATCACTCACCTGAAAGCGCGGGGCCTGGCTCTCGACCAATTTCACACTGGTATTGCTGTACAGGGTCACGTGGCTTCGCTCGAACATATCGAGGGTGGCCCACGAGGTATTGTCGGTAAAAAGTTCGTCGCCGGGCGATAGATTGGCCGTGTTGGTCACAGCGGTCAGCTCGCTCTGGCGGGCTTTTTGCACCAGAAGCGTGCCCTCGATCACACGCAGCTCTGTGTCCTGGTTCTCGGTCGATTTCAACAGGTAGGAGCGGATGCCCAGAGGGATGCCCACCGCCAGGATGCAAAAGGTCATAAAGGCGGCGGTCAGCACCACCCAGGCGACCCGTTCGGGATTGTTGCGCATCTAGTGTCGTACCTCAAAGGGCGGCAGGTTGCCGGTAGGGGCCGGCCATCGAACGTCCACTTCGGTCACAAAAGCGGCCCGGGGACCCTGGCGCAGATAGGCCAACATCTCCTCAAGGGCCGGGCGCGCCCCTTCGGCGACCACCTCCACCGTGCCGTCCCAGCGATTTTGCACATAGCCCGAGATTTCCAGCTCTTGGGCGCGGCGCCAGGCAAAGTAGCGAAAACTGACGCCCTGGACACGGCCATGAACCACCGCGTGCAATCGCGCTCTCGTTTCTGGCTGCTTGCCCTGTTCCATGGCCCGCATTATAGCATGTCTTGCCCCAGATGCCAAACTCGCCCGCTACCAGACGAGTTCGTCCCAGAAGCGCAGATAGGCGTCGAGGGTCACCTCATAGTACTGCACTTCCAGGAGGTGAACCCCAGCCGGCAGATCCAGTTCGGCCATATACACCTGCCCGGGCCAGGCAGGCCAGGCATTGAGGACTAGGCTGCCGTCGACCAGAAGGCGCGCGCCATCGTCTGCCTCCAGATAAAAGCGGTAGGTGCCGGCTGCCATTTCGACTGTGCGGGTCCACCGCGCCGAAAAATCGTCGATCGGTACCTGGGGAGCGGGCGACCCCAACCCCCAGTCAAAGTTAAGGGCGCCATCCTCGCGGACCAGAACCGGCCGCCCGGCGAGCATCAGGTTGTCATAGAACTCACCCTGCCAGGCGCCGGCGGGCGCCCCCGTCGGTTCGGGGGTCGGGGAAGCGGTCGGGGTCGAGGTTGCCGTGGGCGTGGGGCTGGCTGTGGGTGAGGCTGTCGCCGTCGGCGTCAGGGTGGGCGTGGGCGAAGGGGTTGCCGTCGGCGACGCAATCCGCGCCCATTGGAACAGGATCCGGGCCCCACCCAGGTTTTCATAGTACTCGACCTGCAGCAAGTGCTCGCCCTCACCCAGTTCCACATCCAGGCTGTAGGCCTCCTGGGTGCTATCGTGCCACTGGTCCAGGACCAGCCGCCCATCGATGCGCAGGCGCACCCCATCGTCGGCACTCACGGCAAACCGGTAGACGCCCTGTTCAAAGTACAATCGCCGTGTCCACCGCGCCGAAAAGCCATCAACCGGAATTCCCTCGGCAGGCGAACCCACCCCCCAGTTAAAATCCACCACCGGGTCGTTGCGCACCAGCACCGGTTCGCCAAAAGGTTCCAGACCCCCATAATACTCCCCCCGCCAATCGACGATCACCGGTTCGGGTGTGGGAGAAAGTGGGGGAGTCGCGGTGGGCGATGGGGTCGCGGTGGGCAGCGACGTGGCAACGGGCGACTGGGTGGGTCGATCGGTGGGGAGCAGTGGGGTTGGGGTAGAGGTCGGGGCAATGAGAACAAAGCGAGCGGTGGCCTCCTGCCCAGAGCGCGCGCCCCGTCCCTTTACCTCGGCCCATTCCTGGCCGATCCAGCGCACCTCGTTGGGAAAGGTAAAGGCGGTACTAAACCGGCCCCCATCGTCGGCCATCGCCGCCGCGTAAGAGAATCCGGGACCGTCGCCATCCTGCGGCGCCCGCAGAAAGATAAAGACCGGTTCGCCGGGCCACCACCCCTCGCCCGTCACGGTGACCAGTGTGTTGATGAACCCCTGCATGGGATCGACAGTCACCCGCGCCTCGCCCGACACGGGAAAGGCCGTGGGGGCACCGGGTGCCGCCGGATCAGAGACCGAAGAGGAAGGGGTTCCAGGGGAAAACACGGGCATGTCCCCTGGTGAGCCACCGGGGAACAGCAGGCGTGCCACCAGGAATAGGGTCACGCAGAGGACCATCGCAGCCACCAGGACGAGAAACCCCACGACCAAGTTTCCCAAACGGCTTTGCGGTTCATCCTCCTGAAAATAGGTGACCCGGCCCAGACCATCTCGCGCCAGGCGGCGATCCTCGCTCAGGTTACGGGACACAGTGCACTCTCCTCAAGGCATTGCATAGGCTCGATACATAGACGCAAAAACCGGGCTTGGGGTTCCGCTCTCTCCAGAAAATGGGCACGGCCTGGCCTGGGTCGCCGGGGCCGCGACCAGGGCACGTCGGGCCCCCACAAGTTGGAATCACCGCGGGGTCATGGGCGGGTTCCGGAAGGCTCGCCGTCCCCGTCCCCGGGGACGGCTTGGAAGCCTTGACCAAAAGTCGCGCCCCGAGGACGGGGCGCGGAGCAGAGAGAATGGGCACGGCCTGGCCTGGGCCGCCGGGGCCAGGCCCCTCCGCCTCACGGCAGCCCTAGCCAAATCATCCAATTTTCTTGACAAGGGATACCGTCTGTGATACCATCATGCGTTAGCGTGCATCCGCGAGATCGTAGGGTTCCGCCAGGCGCCGGCAAAAGACGCATGGAATGTTCGTTCCGGACAGCCTCTGGCGCACCTTGGGACGGGTCCCTCCGCCAAAGCACCAAAGCACGGGAGAACGGTGTATGAAAAAAGCATGGATCATCCTACTCATCCTTATCGCTCTGGGCGCAGCCGGCTTCTGGGCCTACCAGACCTACGGGCCCCCGGCTCAGGAGCCCGAGGTGGAGTATGAGGAAACCGTGGCCCAATTGGGCACCCTGACGTCGATGGTAAATACCACAGGCACCATCCTGCCCAAAGCCCAGACCACCTTGAGTTTCAAGGGCGCGGGGCGCGTCGCACAGGTGCTGGTCCAAGAGGGTCAGGCGGTCTCGGCGGGCGAGGTATTGGCCCAGCTCGAAACGACCGACCTGGAATACGCCCGCGCCCAGGCCGCTTTTTCGGTCGAACAGGCCAAAGTCAGCCTGGCTTCGGCCCAGGCCCAGTTACTCCGCGCTCAGCGCACCACGGCGAACTATGAAATCGAGGCCGCCGAGGCCGCCCTTCGCAGCGCCAAGGCCGCCTATGCCCGGCTGTTGGCCGGACCCAGCGAGGACGAGATCCGCGTGGCCCGGGCCAATCTGGATCAGGCCCAGGCCAGCCTCGAACAGGCTCAAGCAGCCTACAATCAGGTGGCCGACCGCCCCGACGTGGCGTTGTTGCCCCAATCCCTACAACTGGAACAGGCAACCATCAGCTACGAGGTCGCCCAGGCCAATTTCGAACTCACTATGCGCGAGCCTACCAACGCCGACATCGCCGCCGCCCAATCGACCATTGCCCAGGCCCAGTCGAACCTGGAGCGCCTGCAAGAGGGCATTGCCGACGAAGATCTTCTCGTCTCCCAGCTCGCGGTGCAACAGGCCCAACTGGCGTTGGATCAAGCCCATCTGTCCTTCGAGCAGGCCGAGGAGAACGTGTCCAGCGCGATGCTCACCGCGCCCCACAGCGGGACGATCACGTTGGTGGGCATCAAGGAAGGCGAACTCACCGGTGGCCAGCCCGCTTTTGTGCTCACCGACCTGTCCGAGTTCCACGTGGACGTGATGGTGGACGAGATCGACATCGGTCGGGTGGCCGTCGGGCAGCCGGTGTGGATCACCCTGGATGCCTTGGCCACAGCGACCCTGAACGGCACCGTCGACTCGATCGCCGAGGTTTCGCAAGTCGATGCCGGTGTGGTCACCTTCAAGGCCACCATCCGGCTCGATCCAACCGAGGCTCCCCTGCGCGCCGGCATGACGGCCAACGTGGATATCGTCACCGAGGAACGGGAAGAGGTCCTGCTGGTGCCCAACCGTTTTGTCCGCATGGACCGGACCAACGGCAAGACCTACGTCGACAGACTGGTGGGCCAGGAAATCCGCGCCACCGAGATCCAGCTCGGACTGCGCGACGAGAGCATGAGCGAGGTGCTGGCCGGGCTGAAAGAGGGCGATTCTATCGTTCTCGTCCAGGAGAGCAGTCGGGAAGCGTTGCAACAGCTATTCATGAGCGGACCGCCCCACCAGTAGGCGCGATGGCAGCAGACAGACGGGATCCAACACGAGACAGACAAACGATGAGCGAACCGGTCATCAGGATCGAGAACATCACCAAAACCTATCAGATGGGCGACGTGGAGGTACGCGCTCTGCGGGGCGTCTCGCTTCAGATCGAAGCAGGCGAACTTGTGGCCATTATCGGGCCTTCAGGGTCAGGGAAATCCACCCTGATGAACGTCATCGGCTGCCTGGATCAACCCACGTCGGGCCAATACTGGCTGGACGGCACCGACGTCGGCCGGCTGGACGACAACCAACTCGCCGAGATCCGCAATCGCAAGATCGGCTTTGTCTTTCAGACCTTTAACCTGCTGCCCCGCACCACCGCCTTTCAGAACGTGACCCTGCCGCTGATCTATGGCGGTATGAGCATCCGCGAACGGCGCGACCGGTCCAAAGCCGCCCTGGAAGCGGTGGGGCTGGGCGACCGACTGAACCACCGGCCCAGCGAGCTGTCGGGCGGCCAACAGCAGCGGGTGGCCATTGCCCGCGCTCTGGTCTCGGAGCCTTCGCTGATCCTCGCCGACGAGCCCACCGGCAACCTGGACACCAAGTCAGGGAAGGAAATCATGGCCATCTTTCGCCAACTCAACAGCGAGCGGGGCATCACCGTGGTGTTTGTCACCCACGATTCGGACATCGCCAAGCAGACCCGGCGCGTGATACAGATCCGCGACGGCTTGGTAGAAGCCGACATCATCCAGCACGGGTAGGAGATCCATCGTGACCATCACCGAAAGTGTGCGCATTGCCCTTCGGGCCCTGCTGGCCAACAAGATGCGGGCCATCCTGACCATGTTGGGCATCATCATCGGCGTGGGGGCCGTGATCGCCCTGATGTCGGTGGGCAAGGGCGTCGAGCAATTCGTCCAGCAGTCCTTCCAGGGGCTGGGGTCGAACCTGTTGTTCGTGTTCCCCGGCACCATCGGAGGCGGATCGTCCTCGGGTCAGGCGGAACTCACCATGGGCGATTATCAGGCCCTGGCCGATCCGTTCCTGGTCCCCGATGTCAGCGGGCTGGCGCCCGAGCTATCCAGCTCGGCCAATGTGACCGCCGGCAAGTACGACATCAACACCAGCATCGCCGGCGTCACCCCCGAATACCTCCCCCTGCGCAGCCTCGAACTCAGCGAGGGCTCTTTTATCAGCGAAAGCGACAACAATGCCCGGTCGCGGGTGGCCGTGTTGGGCAGCCTTGCCTACAGCCGGTTGTTCGACGAGGGCGCCTATGCCATCGGCCAGACCATCAAGATCAACCGCATCGCCTTCCGCGTGATCGGCATTCTGGAGGAAAAGGGCGGGTCCTCCTTTGGGGGCGGAGATAGCACCATTTATGTGCCCCTGGAAACCGCCCAGACGCGCCTCTATCCCTATTGGAAAAATCGCAAGGGCGAGGCCCTTCTATCGACCATCTATGTCCAGGTGGCCGACGAATCGCTGATGGATGCGGCCTCTGACCAGATCACCGAGGTGTTGCGCCAGCGCCACCAGATCTCTTTTCGCGACGATGATGATTTCAGCATCATCAAACAGACCGACGTGGTCTCGATTTTTGGCGACATCACAGGTCTGCTGACCTTTTACCTCGGCGTAATCGCCGGCATCTCGCTCCTGGTGGGCGGCATCGGCATCATGAATATCATGTTGGTGTCGGTCACAGAACGTACCCGCGAGATCGGCATCCGCAAAGCCGTGGGCGCCAAAAAGCGGGACATCCGCCTGCAATTCCTGATGGAAGCCATGCTCCTGTCGTTGATCGGCGGGCTGGTGGGAGTGGCCTTTGGCTTCACCGCCTCGCAGATCCTGGATCAATTGGCCGAGCAGCTTACCACGGCGGTGACCCTCGACATCGTCCTGTTGTCGACGGGGATTTCGGCGATGGTCGGCCTGTTCTTTGGCATTTACCCGGCCAGCCGGGCGGCCAACCTGAACCCCATCGACGCCCTCCGCTATGAATAAGCCTTGAGGTCTGCCATGCGTGGATTGCACACCCTCTTGATTTTGGCCGTTTTGACCCTGGGCGTGAGCGCCTGCGCCTCGTCGCCCGCGCTGGGGCCCACCGCCACGCCCATCGCCCTGCGAGCGACGGCGACGCCCGCCCCATTGCCGACGCGAAGCGCCCCCGCGCCCACACCTATCGAGGGGGCTCCGGCCCCTGCCCCCGAGACCCTGGCTCCCATTCCGACCGTGGACCTGATTGCACTGGACGAAAGCCTGGCCCGGCGCACCGTGGAAGGATTTCTGAGTCGACTGGTCAAGGGAGAGATCGACAGCGCGGCGAGCCTTTTCCTGACCGACGATGCCAAGCAAGGCCCACCGGCCCAACTCCTTTCCGAATTCGCCACGGCCGAACGGGCGCTTGCCGGCGCGGAGATCCTAGACTTGCAACGGACCGCAGACAGTCGCTTTGAAGGGCAAGCGATCCTTCGCTGGGGCAGCGCCACGGGCAGCGGCCCCAGCACCCAGATCGCCACCCTGGCCCTCGAGATTCAACGGGGGCTGTGGCTGATCGATGAGCTATCCCTGGGCGACCTCCAGGCGCCCGCGCCGAACCCGACGCGGCCCGCCGCCGCGGGCGGCGGGCCGGCTCCCAAGCCCACCGCGGCGCCGCTAGCGGGCACGCTGGTCTTTCAGGCCCGCAGCGGGGGCGATATCTATCGGATCGAGGCCGATGGCAGCGGGCTGAAACGCCTGACCGACGGGATCGATCCGGTGTGGTCGCCCGATGGCACCCAGATCGCCCTCTCGCGCTGGCGCGATCCGCGAGGAATCTGGATCGTGGGCCTGGACGGCAGCGAGCGGCGGCTTTTCGATTGGGGCCAAACGCGCAACCCGGCCTGGTCGCCCGACGGCGCCCAGATCGTCTTTACCCGGCAGATCGGCGGGCGGATGGAAGAGGTGGAGCGGTGTTTCTGGAAATGGTGCTTTACCCTGCCGCCCAACCCCCATTGGCGATTGGGCATTGTGCGCGTGGCCGATGGCACCCTGATCGAACCGCCCGGCGCCGAAATCAGCCTGGCGCCGACCTGGTCGCCCGATGGCCGTCGCATCGTCTACCACGATGAGAAGGGATTGGCCTGGCTCGACGTAGCGTCCGAGGACCTGAATTCGGGCCGATTTGCCGGCAGCGGCGCCTGGGATACCTCGCCCGCCTACTCGCCCGATGGGTCTCGGATCGCGTTCACGGGGCGCGTGCACGACCGCTGGGAGATCCTGATCATGAACGCCGACGGCTCGGGCCGCACCCAACTGACCGAGACCTATTCCTCAGGCGGCGAGCCGCGCGACAGCGTGGCGCCGGCCTGGTCGCCCGATGGCCGGACCCTTGCCTTCCTGTCCAACCGGGAAGGTCCCTGGCGAATTTATGTCATGCAACCGGACGGCTCGGGCCAGCGCTCTCTATTTGGCAACCAACTCGACTCGCTGGGGTTGCAGTACGATTTTTCCAGCGAGCGGGTTCTGTCCTGGGGGCGCTAGCGCCGCGATAATTCGCATACGGGATGGACGTCTTGGGGCACACGGCGGGAGCAACGGCGTGGGCGGCGCCCCTTCCTCAGCCGTCACCCCCGTGGAAAGGGAGGTTATCGGTTCTTCCCAGCCCGTCACTCCCGCGAAAGCGGGAGCCCATGGGTTCCCGCACCCACGGGGTCGATGCCTCTTGCTACGCGCCCCGGGGACGGTATCGTAGGGGCGGGTTTGAAACCCGCCCCTTCGCGCATCCGGGCAGGGCGTGGGCGGCGCCCCTTCCTCTGTCGTCACCCCCGTGAAAAGGGGGCCCATCGGTTCTGCCCAGCCCGTCACTCCCGCGAAAGCGGGAGCCCATGGGTTCCCGCACCCACGGGGTCGATGCCTCTTGCTACGCGCCCCGGGGACGGTATCGTAGGGGCGGGTTTGAAACCCGCCCCTTCGCGCATCCGGGCAGGGCGTGGGCGGCGCCCCTTCCTCTGTCGTCACCCCCGTGAAAAGGGGGCCCATCGGTTCTTCCCAGCCCGTCACTCCCGCGAAAGCGGGAGCCCATGGGTTCCCGTACCCGCCGGGTCGATGCCTCTTGCTACGCGCATCCGGGCAGGGCGTGGGCGGCGCCCCTTCCTCGGCCAACGCAACCCCCTCTCGCGATTCCCAGATCGGCGCAATCATGGTATAATGCGCCTGCCCCGATGAGGTAATCGATGCCTTGGGGCCATCATGCAGCAAGCCAGGGACGTCCTGTGGCCGCGCGTCCCAAGGGCGCAGGGAGGCAACTCATGTTGAATTTCTTTCACAGCAGCCTATCGACGCTGGACCCCGCCGTAGCGCAGCTCATCGACTATGAAGCCGAGCGCCAGGCGCGGAAGCTGATCCTGATCCCCTCCGAGAGCCAGGCCCCGGCTGCCGTGCGCGAAGCCCTGGGTTCCGTCTTTCAGAACATCTATGCCGAAGGCTATCCCGACCCCGGCAATCACGGCGCCACCCAGGAAGAGATCCTGGACTATGAGACCCAGTTGGCCTTCTATCGGCGCTATTCCGACCTGCGCTACTACAAGGGGGTCGAGTACGTCAACATCGTCGAGTCGCTGGCCCAAAGGCGGGCGGCCAAAGCCTACGCCACCCCTTCGATTCCCCCGGAAGAGATTTGGGCCAACGTGCAGCCCCTTTCGGGATCTCCGGCCAACAGCGCCGTCTATGCCGCGTTGGTGCCACCCGGCAGCGTGGTCATGGGCATGGACCTGCTCCACGGCGGGCACCTGACCCACGGCAGCCCGGTGAACCGGTCGGGCAAACTCTACAAGATCGTCTCCTACGGCATCGACCCCAAAAACGAGCGGCTGAACTATGAGGCCATCGAACAACTGGCCCTCGAGCACCGCCCCAAGATGATCATCACCGGCTACACCTCGTACCCGTGGATGCCCGATTTCGCCCGGTTCCGCCAGATTGCCGACCGGGTGGGCGCCTATCTACTGGCCGACATCTCGCACATCGCCGGCATGGTGGCGGCGGGGGTTGTGCCGAGCCCCATCGGGCACGCCCACGTCACCAGCTTTACCACCCACAAGACGCTGTACGGGCCGCGCGGCGCCTGCATCCTCACCACCGACAAGGCCCTGGCCCAAAAGATCGACAATGCAGTCTTTCCCGGCGAGCAGGGCGGCCCCCACGTAAACACCATGGCCGGCATGGCGGTCGCCTTTCAAATTGCCCACACCGCCGAGTTTGCCCAACTCCAGCGCCAGGTGGTGGACAACGCCCAGCATCTTGCTGCCGAGTTGCAGCGCCACGGCCTGCGCATCCCCTACGGGGGCACCGACACCCACATGCTGCTGGTGGATTGCAAAAGCGTGCGCGCCCCCGCGGGGGTCAGCCCCGATGGCAAGCGCGGCACGCCACTGATGGGCGACACCGCCGCCCGCATTCTCGATTTGGCCGGCATCGTCCTCAACCGCAATACCATTCCCGGCGACCGCAGCGCCCGCAACCCCAGCGGAATCCGCATGGGCACCCCCTGGGTCACCCAGCGCGGCTTTCGGGCCCCCGAAATCGAGCGTCTGGCCGAGATCATCGCCCACGCGCTCAAGGCCATGGAGCCCTATGCCTATGCCGGGCGGTTCGGGCCGGTCTACCGGGCCAAAGTGGCCTTTGACGTGTTGGAACAGGCCAAACGGGACGTGGTCGACCTGGCCTGCTGTGTCGACCTGGGACCCGACTATGTGCCCAGCGGCTACCCCCACCACTATTTCATGTACAAACCCACCCGCGATCCCGGCGGCGATTGGGACGTCATAGAGATCGAGGGGCCGCGCGCCCGCGGCTTTTGCAACGTGGCCATGACCAACGACGTGTACGCCCTCAAGGCGGGGGACAGCCAGCCGACGTGGATCTTGGAGCCGGATGGGCAGCTCATGAGCCCCGGCGTACTCAAGCGACCAGGGCGAGAGACCACCCGATTGCAACTCCTGATTCCCAAATCGGCCGAGCCGAGGGTGGCCCATTGGTTCCGCTCCCTGTCGGATGGCTTTGTGCAGATCGATCCCGACGACGTGTTCGCCAAAGCGCCGGGCCCGGTCGTGGTTCGCCGCCTGCCCCACCAGGTGGCCGACGCATGGGACCAGCACCCACCCGATCCCGAATCCTTTGCCGACGAATCGTCGGGCTGGGCCTTTCACAAGCCCTATTGGATCGGCCAGGTCGCCCGCGCCAGCGCCCCCGGCGGACTGGAGGCGCTGCCTCCCTTTGTCTGGCAAGAGCCCGAGGAAGGAGACCTCAAGCACACCCCCCTGTTCGATTTCCATACGCGAGCGGGCGCCAAATTAGCGCCCTTTGCCGGATACGACATGCCCATTCGCTACGACACCGTACAGGAGGAACATCAAGCCGTACGCCAGGCCGCCGGCCTGTTCGATGTGAGCCACATGGGTCTGTTCGAGTTCAGCGGCGAGAACGTCCACCTGTTCCTCAACACCCTCACCAGCAACGACATCTCGCTCCTCGCCGTGGGGCAATCGCAATACTCTTTTCTGTTGGATCACCAGGGCCACGTCCTCGACGACGTCATGATCTACCGCCTGGCCGACAGCCGCTATTGGATGGTGGTCAATGCCGCCAACAACGACAAAGACTGGGCCTGGATCAACGCCGTCCGCGAGCGCAAGGTCATGATCGACCCCCAGCGCCCTTGGTCCCGCGCCCTGGGCACCGAGACGGTGATCGTCCGCGACATGCGGGCCGCCGAGCAGGGGAGCGAGATGCGCGTCCAATTGGCCTTGCAGGGTCCTCACTCCCGCGACATCCTGCTGTCGATGATCGAAAAGGACGACGCGCTCCGCGAAAGGCTACTGGAAGTAAAGCGGAACGAGATCATGCACGGCGCTCTATTGGGGTACGACCTCTACCTGGCGCGAACCGGGTACACCGGCGAACCGATGGCGTTCGAGATCTTTTGCCACCCCGCCACGCTCCCGGCGCTGTGGCACGCGCTGCTGGCGGCGGGCCAATCCTTTGGCCTGCAGCCGGTGGGCCTCGCCGCCCGCGATAGCCTGCGCATCGAGGCCGGCTTGCCCCTGTACGGCCACGAGTTGGCCGGCCCGCTGGACCTCAACCCCGCCGACGCCGGATTCGCACCCTATGTCAAGCTGTATCAGCCCTTTTTTGTGGGCAAGTCGGCCTACGTGGCCCACGAGGCTGAGCGCGAATCGCGCCTCGTCCGCTTCCAAGTAGAAGCGGAACACGCCCGGGTGCCCCGCCAAGGCGACATTGTCGTGAATCGCAAAGGCCGGATCGTCGGCGCCGTGACGAGCGGTTCCATCAACGGAGACGGGCGGCTGATGGGCCTGGCCTATGTGCAACAGGCCTATTCGGAGCGGAATACGCCCCTGGGCATCTTCCAGGTCGAGGCCAAGAGCTGGACCAACAAGCCGTTGGACGAACTGAAAACCGGCGACCGGATCCAGTTGCACGACGACATCACGGTCATCCAACGCTTCTTGAACAAACAGGCCTAGCGCCTGACGAGGTATTTGACAGACAAGACGACCAAGAGGAGTCAGGACCCCTGCCGCTGCCTAGACGGCAAGGGGTCCAGTCCAAAGGTGAATCACCATCAGGAGGAATACGGCCATGGCCGACCAAGTCTTTATCCAAAATATTGCCGACGCAGTGGGCAAAACCATCACCATCAAAGGCTGGCTTTATGCCAAAACCGGCAAGGGCAAGCTCCAGTTCTTACAGGTACGCGACGGAACCGGCATTGTCCAGTGTGTGGTCTTTAAAAAAGAGGTTTCGCCGGAGGTCTTTGAACGGGCGCGGCTGGTGAGCCAAGAGTCGTCCATCATCGTCACCGGCACCGTGCGGGCCGACGAGCGGGCGCCCGGCATCCCCGGCGGTATCGAGATGGACGTCCACGATCTGGAGACGGTCCAACTCGTCACCGGCGAATATCCCATCGCGCCCAAAGAACACGGCATCGATTTCCTGATGCAGAACCGGCACCTGTGGATCCGTTCCTCGCGGCAATGGGCGGTGCTCCGGGTGCGCGCCACCATCATCGGCGCGATCCGCCAATGGCTGGACGACCACGGCTTTATCCTGATGGATACACCGATCCTCACGCCTGCGGCGTGCGAGGGCACCACCACCCTGTTCGAGACCGACTATCATGGCACGCCCGCCTACCTGAGCCAGAGTGGCCAGCTCTACAACGAGGCCCACATCATGGCCTTTGGCCGCGTCTACTGCTTTGGCCCCACCTTTCGCGCCGAAAAATCCAAAACACGGCGCCACATCCAGGAATTCTGGATGGTCGAGCCCGAAGCCGCGTATGTCGACCTATGGGGCAATATGGAGATCCAGGAACAGTTTGTCAGCCACGTGGTGCAGACGACCCTGCGCGAGCGAGCCAAGGAACTCGAACTCCTGGAACGGGATCTGAGCCGCCTGGAAAAGATCGAGCCCCCCTTCCCCCGGCTCCATTACGACGACGCGGTCGAGATGATCAATCAGGCGGCAGCCAGCGGCGTGCGCGTGCCCCCCAACGACGAGCCCGTCTCGCCCATCGAGTGGGGAGAGGACTTTGGGGCGCCCCACGAGACCTATGTGGCCGCGCAATTCGAGAAACCGGTGTTCGTCCACCACTATCCCACCCAGGCCAAGGCCTTTTATATGGCCCAGGAACCCGATCGGCCCGAGGTCTGCCGCTCGTCCGACCTGCTGGCGCCCGAGGGCTATGGCGAGATCATTGGCGGCGGCGAACGCTCCAGCGATCTGGCATTTCTCGAGGCCCAGATCGAGCGCCACGGACTGCCGCGCGAGGCCTACGAGTGGTATCTGGACCTGAGACGCTACGGTTCGGTGCCCCACAGTGGGTTTGGCCTGGGCGTCGAGCGCACGGTGATGTGGATCTGCGGCCTGGATCACATCCGCGAGACGATCCCCTTCCCCCGTCTGTTGGGGCGGATCTATCCGTAAGCCTCGACCCCTCCGAAAGCCGACGACAAGGCGCCGCTCCCGTCTCGGGGGCGGCCTTTCCGCGCCCCGTCCCCGGGGCGCGGAGCAATGAACCCTCTAGACGCGACGGGCTCGCGCCGA
>CAZNQW010000063.1:0-17470 GCA_964575225.1 uncultured Anaerolineaceae bacterium
CTTCCGCGGGGGCGACGATCTTGGGTTTGTCACCGCAAGGCTTTGCGCGGGGCTTTCTACGAACTCTGCTTTCACTCTCGCCGTCCCTGTTTCGGGGGCGGTGCCGACTTTAATCCGGCGTTCACGCGCCAAGCCGCGGAGCCTGGCCGATCGGCCCTCGCAGGGACCTGCAGGGCCCCTACTGGTTCCGCCCGCGCGATGACATCGCCGCCCCCTCTGACAGCCTGCCCTTGATGGCCAGCCAATCGCTACGGAGTTGCTCGTCAATGTCGATCTGGCTCCCGATTTTTTCGCATCCATGCATGATGGTGGTGTGATCTCGCCCACCCAATAGCTCGCCGATCTGGGGCAGCGACGTCCCGATCTCTTCGCGGATCAGGTACATGCACAACTGGCGCGGCAAAGACACGAGCCGCCGTCGGCTGGGCCCCATCAGATCCTTCTCGCTCAACTGATAGTGCTGCGCCACGGTGGAAATGATCTGTTGCGGCGACACATCGGCGACGCGATCGAGAATGCCTTCCAAAGCCTCTTGGGCCGAATCGATAGACAGCGGCAGGCTCATCAAATGGGAATGAGCCACAATCCGGTTGAGGGCTCCTTCGAGTTCGTGGATGTTGCTGGGGACCTTACGCGCCACGTAGGCCAGCACCTCGTCAGAAACGGCAATAGCGCTCTCTTGCGCTTTGGCGCGCAGGATGGCGCTCCGGGTCTCGAAATCGGGCGGCTGCACATCGGCAATCAACCCCCAGTCAAAACGGGACTTGAGACGATCTTCCAGCGCCACCAGCGCCTTTGGGGGGCGGTCGCAGGAAATGACGATCTGCTTGCCGCTGCCGTGCAGGGCGTTAAAGGTGTGAAAGAACTCTTCCTGAGTTCGCTCTTTGCCGGCGATGAACTGGATGTCGTCCACCAGCAGCACATCGGCATGGCGATACTTGGCGCGGAAATCTTCGGTCTTTTGGGTGCGGATGGCATTGATCAGGTCGTTGGTGAACCATTCGGACGATACATACAGGATCGACAGGCCACGCTGTTGCACCTCGTGGCCCAGTGCGTGGAGCAAATGGGTTTTCCCCAGCCCCACCCCGCCATACACAAACAGCGGGTTGTAGGCATGGGCCGGGTTTTCGGCCACCGCCAGGCAAGCAGCGTGGGCCAGCCGATTGCTTGCTCCCACGACAAAGGTGTCAAAGCGATAGCGGGAGTTCAAGCTGACCGCAGGGGCGCCATTGACGGGCGCGGGTTGAGTGGGCGCATCGTCCAACTCTTCTTCGGCCAAAGTCTCGGGAACCAACACCAGGTTATCTTCGCACTCGGGTGCCCGCGCCGTGAAACTCACCTTGGCCTCTGGTCCGGCATGCCTTTGCAGGGTCCGTTCCACAATGGGCAAAAGCCGATTCTCCAACCAGTCCACAGCATAGGCGTGGCGGACATGCACGACAAACTCGGGCCCCTCACATGCAACCACCCGGCTCCCCTGGAGCCAGGTGTCAAAGGTGGCCCGCGTCATCTGCAATTGTAACTCACCGAGAGCCGCTTGCCACTGCCTTTGAGCGGTCTCGAACGAATGGGTTGTTGCCTCGATGGTAGTATCTACTGAACCCACAAAATCCCTCGATGGACGTTCTGATCTCTGGCCACACGGACGCGCAGGCGCAACCCTCTCAAAGGGCAGCGCAAAAAGGCGCTCCACGCGCAGCATGCGTATAAGAATAAAGGTATCGCTAGTGACAACAAGCGGTCAAACCGTGAGGTATCCAAAGGCTGAGGGCAGCGGCTTTTGTCTTTGGGTTGGCATCATACAAGTCGCTGCGGAGGCATCCCGCCGTCGAGTCGGCACCTCGCCGGGCGCGGTACGCGACTCCACCTGGTGGGCCCCGTCACCCCTCGCCTGTTCTACGGTTACCTGCATTGTATCAAATGTCGTGCTGTTTGGCAACCCTCGTTTTGTCGAATGGGGCGAGTTCGCTGCCCGTGCAAGCCGATCCAGAATCTACATCTAGGACGGAGAGTGGGGCACTCCCCTACATCTAGTGTCTGAGTGCTTCAGGTAGAGCCTGCTACCTTAAGATTTAGCAGGTAGGAGATTTTAAGCAAGGTTACGTCAATGCCCGAGGAGCCAAATCTCGGCGGACTCGGCGCAGATTGTGGCGGACTGTCCCCAGGGGAATGTGGGCAGGCGTGGCAACCACCAGCAACCACCCGGCCGACAGCCGCATGGCATACAGGCGGCGGTCCTGGCCCTCGAACATGTGATGCTCAAAAGCCTCATCGGGGTAACCCAAAAAGCGAGCGGCCGCCTGGGCCGATTCGACAATCGCCCGCACCAAACCTGCAAACTGGGCCCGATCCTCCTCCTGCCAGGCGCTGACGTGCTCGACGACCCGGGCCTGGCCCTGGGCCAGCGACAGCAGCAGAACGGCGTCTGCGGCGGTCTCTCGCGCCAACTCGGCAAGCACCGCCCGTACCCCAGGGGCTTGGACGCCAGAGGCAGCGCGGCCCGGCCTTTCGGGGGGCGCCGTGGGCTCTGCCTTGGGCTCTGACATGACCTCTGGCTTTTTCCTCACCGTCTTGGCAAGGGCGTCGTCGATGCGGGGCAGCAGATCGTCGGCAAAGAACGGCTTGGACAGACTGCCCTGGATGTCCCACTGCGCCGCCTCGGCGGGAAGGTCGGCGCCCAGGATCGGGATCAGTATCAAACGCATCTGGGGGCGGACTGTGCGCATCTGCTGCACCACGGTTTTGCAGTCGGGGCCGGTTGGACCCAGATCCATGTCCAAGATCGTCAGGTCAAAATCGGCGCGCCGGAGGGCTGACAACGCCTCAGCAGCCGAAAGGGCCACGTGCACCTCGTGGCCCCCCTCGCTGGCGATCATCTCCTCGAGCATGGCGGCAAAGGCTCGGTTCCTATCGACGACTAGAATCCTGGCAGGCATTGCCCCTCCCTTCCTAAGGCTCCAGCAGCCAGGTGACGCTATTCTCCACCAGCAACTCCCTTTCAGGCTCGGGAAGCAAATAAATGGGAAAACCGATCAGGACAAAGCGGATCCCGACGAGGGAATCCTCCATGGCAAACACCGATGTGACCCCCGCGTCCTCGCTCTCGGGGCCGCGGACAAAGGGAATCTCGGTGGTCTCGTCTTCAAACACATCGTCGAGCACAGCCGTCTCAAAGGTGCCGCCTTCCAGGATCGACAGGAACGGGATCACCTCGTCTTCAGCAAACCCTTGAGCCAGGGGGTGCTCGGCATTCTTCACTTGCACATCTCGCTGCAGGGTCACCGTCTCGGAATCGTAGACAAAGGCGCCCGACGTCATCACAGGGTTTCCGGCCAACATCACCTCAAAGGCCAGGTCGCTTTCTTCTTCGCCCATAGCCGCCAGATAATCGCCCCCCGTCCAGATGGTCAGATCGTACGCCGTCAGGTCCTCGGCGGGTGGGAGGCCCTTCTCTCGCGTACTCCAAACCTCCACGTCGTAGGTATCGGCCAGGAGGGCCATATAGTCCTCGGCCTCTGTTCGGCCCATGTACCGCGGCTTGCCATCATCCAGCGATACCACCAGGATGCGGTCGGTGTCGTTCTCCTCATCGGGTGCTGGTTCCTCATCAGGGGCAGCCTCGTCGACATCTGGAGAGTCCGGAGATTCGGCCTCGGGTTGGGGTTTTGCCCACCCACCTGTGCTACAGGCCGGTACGGGCTCGCCGGTAGGACAGAGAAAGAGCATCGGCGTCCCTTTTGCACCCGATTCTCGAAACAGGCAATCGCTCAGGTCACCCCCCGAGAGCCTCACGATGGCATTCTCCAGTCCCGCCGGTGTGTCTGAGAGCACGACCAATACTTGACGCCCTGCATCCTCCTGCCATAAAAAGAGTTCCGTGCATGTCATCACCATCGTACCCACCGTGCCGATTTGAAGATGATCCTGGGGTGCAGTTGTCGTAAGGGTGACACAATCGGATGAGGTCACCAGCGTACCGCACGACGAGGAAGGTTCCTCCAGTGGCAGTTCGTGAGAATCCCGGTCTTGTTTGGATAGGGACGGAGGCAACGTCACCCCGGCTTGATCCAGATAGGGTTTTACCTCTTCCGCTTCTCGGTACAGACCCAGAAACAACGTGTCGGATTCCTCGTCGGCCGCATCGCGGACGGAAAGCTCTTTGTCCAAATCAGAGAAAAGGGTTTGTAGGTCGGTGCTGGCGTCCAAAAGGGCGTCATCCAGAACCGGATCCCCAGCATATACGAGGTCCACCTGAGCGTCAAAAAAGAAGGGGAAATCGACCAGATCATGGCTGCGCTCTGCCCCGGCCAAAAAGCCGGCAATGTGGGCGATCAAGGTATCGTTGTCATAGACGGCGTTGTAGGGCTCCAAGAGAAACGTGAGATCTCCCAGGGCCAACACCTGCTCCTGTGCGGCAAGCACAGCCACGGGTAGCTCCTGGTGTCCTCGGGTACTGGAACGGGTCTCGCCTGTGGTTTTGATCAGCGCCCGCTCCTCAGAGACAAGGGAGTGAGCGGCAAAGAATGCCACTTCTTCCAGACCTTCGGTCAAGGGATGGGAGCCAAACTCGCCCAGCTTGATGTTGCGAAAGTTGCCCGCATTGTCGTGGGTGTTGTACAGATAATCTCCTTGGAAGAGGACCCCAAAATGGGACGACAGGCTGTTCATGTGCGCCGCATCGCTGTCGATGACAGGCATGTCCCATTCATCGTACGCGATCCCGTAACGGGTCGGGTCGGTCACCAGAAGGAGCCGCCCGCCCTTGGCCACAAACTCCTCCACCAGAGAGATCTCGGTGGGCGTCCAATCCTCTCCGGGGGAGATGACGATCAATGCCCGGGCATAGCGGAGCTGCCCTTCCAGGTCTTCGACGGTCGTCACCGGTTCGATGAGTTGCCCGCGGGCCGAGAGCCTGGCTTGAAGCACACTCAACTCGCCCATTTCGATGCGATTCGAATGGGCTCGATCGATCAGAATCGCGCCCGGCTCGGTTTGCACCGGGCGATCGGAAAAGGTTTTGGTCTCAAATTCAGGTACCGCGATCTGGTCGAGATCGGGCCGGGCTACCTTGGATGGCTGGACTTGGCCCTCATAGAAGGTGGCCCAGCGGATGGCCAACGGCGCCACAAAAAGCACCAGGGCCAGGATGGCTAGCAGCAGTTTTTTGCTCACGGGTTCACCCTTTCCACGATGCGCCGGCTACTGGGAGGGCGCCACATATCGATAATAAAAACCAGGAGGCAAGTCCTCGGGCACCTCTGAGACCGAAGCCGCGGTCACCACCCCCTCGAACCGATAGAACAACAGCTCCAGTTCTTCAGGCAACTGCGGCGACCGATCGCGGACCTCATACCGGCGCAGCTTGGCCAACTGGGCGGCGGCCTCGATGGCATCTCCCTGGGAACCCACCCCGTCGACCAGGCCCATTTGCCGGGCTTGCATGCCCAAATAGATCTCGCCGCGGGAAAGAACGTCAGGCCCCACCTGCAGCCGATCCTGGCGCTGGGCCAAGATCGCCGCCAGAAAGGTCTCTTTGAGCAACTCGATCTGGCGGATATAGTCCACCTGCGGCCCGCCCGAGAGCTTGAACGGTCCGGTGGTGATCATCTCCTCGTCCAACTGCTCGTTGGAGGGCAAGTAGGAGATCACGCCGATATTGCCCACCGAGGAAGCCGGCTTGGCATAGATCAGGTCGGTTGCAGCGGCCACATAGTAGGCCCCACTGGCAGCCATCTCGCCCACCGAGGCGACGACCGGTTTGCTCTCGCGCAGCTTGAGCACGTCGTAGTACAGCTCTTCGCTGGCGGTCACCTCGCCGCCGGGGCTGACAATGTCCAGTACCACGGCGCGGACGGCCCGGTCGGTCCGCACCTCCTCCAGGGCGTCGCTCAGATAGGCCGTGTAGCTGCCCCAGATGTCCCCCTCCAGCCGGATCACCGCGATCTGTGGTTTTGGAAAGAAATACAGGGACAGTCCATAGCCCAAGGCCAATGGCAGGACCACCACCAGCAAGAGCATGCCGACCGCCCTGAGCCACCCTCGGGATGCCTTGGGTTCGCTCATATCGTCCTCGCTTTCCCATACAAACGAGATACAGCTATTATACCACAGGCCGGGGGTCTGTAGAAATTCCCCTGCAGGCGGTTGTGTATCCTGTGAGCGACAGCCACTGACATTTTCCCATTTTCCAAACTTTTGCTATAATGTATCCAGTTATGGGCAAAATCTATGCACTCGCAAACCAAAAGGGCGGCGTCGGTAAAACGACGACGGCTGTCAATCTCGGCGCTTACCTGGCTTCGGCGGGCAGGCGGGTACTGCTGGTCGATGTGGACCCCCAGGCCAATGCCACCTCCTGCCTGGGCCTGGACCGCAAAAGCATCGAGTTTTCAACCTATGACATTCTGTTGAACAACACGCCGCCCGAGCAGGCCATCCGGGCCACCAAGCAGGCCTACCTGGACCTCTTGCCGTCCACCACCTCTTTGGCCGGATCCGAGGTGGAACTGGTAGACGTGCCCGATCGCGAGCGCCGCCTGGGGCGAGGGCTAGAGCCTGTGGTCCATCTGTATGATTATGTCTTTCTGGACTGCCCGCCGAGCCTGGGCTTGATCACCATCAACGCTCTCACGGCGGCCAAAGATGGTGTCCTCATCCCGGTGCAGTGCGAGTATCTGGCCCTGGAGGGCCTCGGGCAACTATTGCGGACCATCTACATGGTCCGCGACAGCCTGAATCCGAACCTGAGCATCGCCGGGGTCGTGCTGACCATGTACGACGCCCGCACCAATCTGTCCAAACAGGTGGTAGACGAAGTGCGCAAGTATTTTCCCGCCTTTGTCTTTCGCACCATTATCCCCCGCTCCGTGCGTCTGGGCGAGGCCCCGAGCTATGGAGAAACCATCCTGGATTTTGCCCCCAGCTCTGTTGGGGCGATAGCCTATCAGGCCCTGGCCCAAGAGTTCCTAACGAGGACCCAGCCGCGTGATCAGGCCTGAGTGAGTTCGATTGGGAGAAAAAGCTATGAGTCGGCGACGAGGACTTGGAAAAGGCTTGGAAGCGCTGATCCCGACCTCTGAACAGACGACCGAAGGACCGGCTGAGGTGCCTGTGGCGGCCATCTCGCCCAACCCGATGCAGCCTCGCTCGACCCTCGATCCGAAGGCGCTGTCCGAGCTGACGGCGTCGATCAAAGAGCACGGCCTGATCCAACCCCTCGTCGTCACCCAGCAGGGACCCGACCGCTACCAGCTCATCGCCGGAGAGCGGCGCTGGCAGGCCGCGAAACTGGCGGGCCTGGTCACCGTACCGGTGATGGTCAAGGAAGCCACCCCGCAACAGAGCCTGGAACTGGCTCTGGTGGAAAACATCCAGCGCGCCGACCTGAACCCCCTGGAGGAAGCCTGGGCCTATCGGCAGCTTGTGGACGAGTTCAAGCTGACCCAGGAACAGGTGGCCGAACGGGTGGGCAAAAGCCGGGTCGCTGTGACCAACACCCTGCGCCTGCTCCGCCTGCCCGCCGAAGTCAAACAGGCCCTCACCGACGGCACGATCCGAGAGGGGCATGCCCGCGCTTTGCTATCGCTCCCCACGTCAGAAGCCCAGGTTGCGGCCCTGACCACGGTGATCAACAAAGATCTCAGCGTCCGCCACACGGAAGAGCTGGTCCGCCGCATGTTGGCCGAACCACCCCCTAGAAAAGCCAAAGAGCCCCCTTCGCCCGAAACCCAGGCTCTGGAACTCAGATTCCGCGAGACCTTGGGCACCAAAGTCAGCCTGTTTCGCAATCGCAAGGGCGCAGGCCGCATTATCATCCATTTTTATTCGGAAGAGGAGCTGGAAAGCCTGTACGGCGCCATCACCGGCGAAAGCTAGCCCGCGCCGAGCCTGGCCCACACCCCGCGCCGAAACGGGCCCCAAAAAATCTTGCCGAATTGCCCGTTCCCTGGTACAATCAACAAAATGGAAAACACAGATGCCCTGCCCGCACCCATCTGGGTCGACCGACCGGCCTCTTTCCAAGCGATGTTGGAGCGCCTACAAGGCGAACCGGCCCTGGCCGTCGATACCGAATCGAATAGCTTTTATGTCTACGAAGAACAGGTCTGCCTGATCCAGATATCGGTCCCTGGCGCAGACTATTTGATCGACCCCCTCACCTTGAAGGACCTCTCGGGGCTGGGCCCCCTGCTGGCCGATCCGGCGGTGCTCAAAGTCTTGCACGGCGCAGACTATGACCTGACCGTCCTGCACCGGGACTATCAATTTACCGTCAGCAACCTCTTTGACACCATGTGGGCCAGCCGGATTCTGGGTTGGCCCGCCCACGGTTTGGCAGCGCTGCTCCAGGAGCATTTTGGCATCACCGTCAACAAAAAGTACCAACGCGCCAATTGGGGCATTCGTCCCCTGCCCCCGGCCCAGATCGACTATGCCCGGTTGGATACCCACTATTTGTTGCGCCTGAAGGACCTGCAAGTGAAAGCGCTGCACGAGGCCAACCGTTGGGACCAGGCTCAACACCGATTTGCCCAACTGGCCCAAACCCGCTCGGTTCCAAGAGAGTTCGACCCCGAAGGATTTTGGCAGATGTCGGGAGCCCGCGATCTCGACGACGCCGGACGGGGAGTGCTGCGCGAGCTGTTCAACTTTCGCGATCACCGCGCCCGGCTTCGAAATCGGCCCCCTTTTAAAATCCTCTCGACTCGGGCGCTCCTCGCCCTCAGCGAGCAGCGGCCCCACACCCTGGATGGGTTGCGCAAGGTATCGGGGGTCCCCTCCTGGCTGGTGCAGCAAAGCGGATCGCACATGTTGGCCGCCATCGAACGGGGGGCGCAGCATCCTCTCGCCTGGGAAGACCGGCCTCGAGCGCAGAACAACCGCGAAAAGAATCAAAACGCCCGCCCCACCCGCGAGTGTCAGGCGCGATTCGAGGCGCTCCGGGCCTGGCGAAATGTGGCAGCGGAGCAGCGAGGGGTGGAACCCGACATTGTCCTGAACAACCATACCCTGTGGGCCATTGCCCAACGGAACCCCCGCACCCTGGCCCAACTGACCGAAAATGACCTGCTGGCTGCCTGGCAGAGCGACGAGTTTGGGCAGGCCGTGCTGGGCGTGATCAAGAACCTGCACTGAGTCCAGCCTCCACCCAGCAGCATCAAAAACGGGGATGAGCCGCGCAGCTCGTCCCCGTTTCTCGTCTCTTGTCTTGGGTCCAGGTTCAGGGACCAAAGACGTACATGATGAGTACCACCGAAATGCCAAACAAGATCACGTCCAAGAGCAAGGGGAAATCGGTGTACAACAGCATCTCCGGCGCGCCCCCCTCCCCCTTGACCTGCACCAGATATTGGTAGCGGAACACCCCATAAATCACAAAGGCGATGGTCAGCATCATCGCGTGGTTGCTGGGCAGGTTCTCGGCCGAAAAGGTATAGAGGGAATAGGAGATCACCGTCCCCGAAATCGCCACCTGGATCATCTGATCCAGAAACCCAATGTTGTACTCGTTCAGGATTTTGCGGTGGCTGTCGGCGCCCTCGGCCAAAAACGACAGTTCGTGCCGCCTTTTGCCTGTAGCCAGGATCAGTGCCAAAAAGATGGTGAACACATAGAGCCAGGGCGAAAAACGCTCCGCGTTGGCGATCACGCCGCCGGCCGCCACCCGCAACAGGAATCCGGCAGCCACCACCATTACATCGATGATCACCACGTGCTTGAGCGCAAAGGAATAGGCCAGGTTCAAGAGCAAGTAGCCCAGCACGATGAGGCCAAAGAAAAAATCCAACCAGAAGGATAACGGCAAGCAGACGACCAGGATGGCGACGGCCGACACCACTGCAAACCAGGGCGTGAGCTGTCCCGAGGGCAGCGCGCGGCGGCGCTTTTTGGGGTGTTGCTTGTCCTTTTCGATATCGGCCAGGTCGTTGATGATATAGACCGTGCTGGAGATCATGCAGAACAGAATGAACGCCGCGATCGTCCGCAGCAGCAGATCCAGATCCAACAGCTTTTGATCAAAGACCAGCACCACAAAGACAAAGCCGTTCTTGATCCATTGCCTGGGCCGCAGGGTCCTCAGCAAGCCGTACACATTCATAAAGAGAAATTGCATGACGCCCACCTACGCTTGGGGTATCCCCTGACACCATACGGCCCTTTGCCCGGCGCTCTCTGCCTGCCAAAACCTGGCCGCTGATAGCAGATAATACCCGATTCTGCACGCCCCGTCAACTTTGAACCCCCTGGCTGAGTCTTGACTTTTCGCCTGCTTGCGGGTATTCTATGCCTGTCATGAAAGCTCGCAAGGAAAGGCTCGACGTCTTGGTCGCCGAACGGGGATTGGCCGAAAGCCGGCAACAGGCGCAGCGGTTGATCATGGTCGGGCGCGTGCGCGTGGACGACCGCCCGGTGGACAAGCCGGGGATGCGGGTGCCCATCGCGGCGGATATTGTCGTGGAAGGCAGCCTGCCCTACGTCAGCCGTGGGGGGTACAAGCTCGCCGCCGCGCTGGAGGCCTTTCAGCTCGACGTGCGAGATTGGGTCGTGGCCGACGTGGGCGCCTCGACGGGGGGCTTTACCGATTGCCTGTTGCAGCGCGGCGCAGGGCGCCTCTATGCCATCGATGTGGGCTATGGCCAGTTGGCCTGGAAACTGCAACAGGATCCCCGGGTCGTGATCATGGATCGCACCAATGCCCGCTATCTGGAAGCGCTGCCCGAGCCAGTGGACCTAGTGACCGTAGACGCCTCCTTTATTTCGCTCAAGCTGATCGTGCCGATGGCCACCCGCTGGCTCAAGCCCGGGGCGCCCATGGTCACGCTGATCAAACCCCAGTTTGAGGCAGGGCGGAGCCGCGTCAAGGGCGGCGTCGTCCAGGATCCAGCGGTCCATCAGGCCGTGTTGGAGGATCTGATCGATTGGGCCACCAGCCAGGGAATGGGCCTCCTGGGGCTGATCCGGTCGCCCATCACCGGCCCTGCCGGCAATGTGGAATTTCTGGCCCATTGGCAACCCGGGGAATCCAGTCCGGGGCCCATCGCCCCGATGATTCAGGCATGTATCGAATGAGCAACCGCCCATGAACCTGACATTCCTGTCGTCCGCCCGTTTCAAACGAATGGTGCTGTGGTTCGCGGGGAGCGTGATTGTGCTGTCCATGCTCTTTGCCGCGAGTTCGGTGCTCCTGCCCTTTATTCTGGGTATGGTCGCCGCCTATCTCCTCCTGCCTCTGGTCCGCTGGCTCGATGCCCACATGCCCCCTCCCCTTCGCGGTCGCCGGTCGGGGCGGGCCGTGGCCATCCTGCTGACCTACCTGCTTTTTCTCGTGCTGTTTGCCGGCATTCTCGCCTTTGTCGTGCCTGTGCTGGGGGGACAGGTGAGTTCCTTTGTCGAGCGCATCCCCTACCTATCCACCCGGTTGGAAAAGCTGCTGGAAGACGGCCTGGCCTGGTATCGGACCAACATCCCCGAGACCTGGAAACAGGATATTGAAGCCACCGTGGGCGACATTGCCCAGGGAGGGTTGAACCAACTCAAAAACGGGCTGATCGCCATGCTGCGCACGGTGTTCAGCTCGCTCAACTTTATCGTGGGCCTGGTCATCATCCCCTTCTGGCTCTTTTACATCCTGCAAGATGAGAGCGCCGTCTCTAAAGGGCTGTTCAAGCTGCTCCATCCCGAGATCCGTGAGGACGTCCAAAGCCTGGCAGGCTTGATCGACGACGTGCTCAGCGCCTACGTGCGCGGCCAACTGCTGCTGTGCCTGTTTGTCGGCCTATTGGCCACGGCATCGCTGATGCTTATCGGCGTGCCCTTTGCGCCGGTGTTGGGCGTGATCGCGGGCGTGTTCGAAGTGCTGCCCAACATCGGCCCGTTTCTCGGCGCCATCCCGGCCCTGCTGGTGGCGCTGGCCACCGAGCCGGTGTCGGCCATCTGGGTGGCGGTCGCTTTTCTGGCCATACAAATGGTGGAGAACACCGTTCTGGTACCTCGTATCACAGGCAAGAGCGTCCAACTGCAACCGGCGCTGGTCATGATCGTGCTGGTCGTCGGAGGGCATCTAGCCGGTTTCTGGGGCATGTTGCTCGCCGTGCCGATCACAGCCGCCATCCGAGACGTCTTTCTCTACCTCTACCTGCGGCTGCTGGACACACCCCTTTCGCCTGCCGAAGCGGTGGCCCGTATTCGGTCCAAAGTCGAAGTGGTTATGGAAGCCTGAGCCATGCCCGGGAAAAAGTGGATGGATCTGTACGGGCTTCTCGTTCTCCTACTTGCCGTCTTTGCCGTCGCGCCCTTGACCTACCCCGGATTCTTTGAGGTAGAGAGCGGCTACGTGCCGTCCTTCCACGTCCAGCACCTTGGTCAAGACCCGCAGCAGGCAGGGATCTATGCCCCCCTTGCCGGCGAAGACCGATTGCCCTACCTGCTGGCCCGGCCCTTTTTGCAGTTCACAGGCAGTGGCATTCAGGCCATCAAGTGGGGTTATGGGCTGGCCTTTGCCCTGGGCGCCCTGGCGGTCTATGCCTGGACGCGCCACTGGTTGGGGTCCCGGGGAGCCGTCCTGACGGCCGTCGTCTATACCTACCTTCCCTGGCACCTCCACACCGTCTATGGGCGGGGCGCCTATGCCGAAAGTTGGCTGTGGGCGCTCTGGCCCGCGATCCTGTGGTCCATCGACCGGCTGGCGGAGCGCCGTCCCCTCTCCCGGCTCACCGGCTCGATCGTGGGATTGGCCGCGATGGCGGGCGCCTTTTGGACCCACCCCGGCCTGACAGCGATCTCGACCCCGGTGTTCGTCGCCTACAATGCCGTCGTCAACCAACGGGGGCGCCGACGGGCGCGCCAAAGGGCGCTTCTGCTTGTTCTATCGCTGGGGCTGCTCCTGGCGGCGCTTCGGATCCTGGCTCCAGATGTGTCGGGGCCATCTTTTGCCGACTCGTTCCTGGCGCCCTTTCAGCTTCTGTCGGCTGCCTGGGGTCCGGCATCCTCCTACCAACTCGGTGTAGCCAGCGTGGGGCTCACCCTCGTTGCCGCCGCCTTGTGGATTGCCCGCCGAGAGGAATCGGTTGCCGAGCCCGGCAAAGACCCAAGCACGACAACCAACCTGCCGTTGAATCGCGCCTTTCTATTTTGGGGGATCGTGCTGGCGGCGATCCTCTTTCTGACCCTGCCGCTTTCGGCGGCCCTGTGGAAACTGACAGCCTTTGAGCGGTTCGTCGCCCACCCCTGGCAAATCCTAGCGCTCGCCGGCCTGCCCCTGGCCTACCTGTCCGGCATGGTGCTTCGCACCAGCCGCCCCCTGGCCCAAACATCAGCCTGGGCAGGGTTGATCGCCTTGGTGATCCTGGCCAGTTACCCCTATCTGGCGCCCTCGTTTACCCAGGTCGATCCCGGCCCGGAACCGGCCGCCTTTTTCCGGCCCGCGGCCGAAAGAGCGCCCACCCTGGCGCTCTTGGACTATCAGGTGGCGCCAGCCACCGAGATCACGCCCACACTGGTGTTGACCCTGACCTGGCAGACCACCCAGCCCATCGCCGAGGATTACACGGTCTTTGTCCACGCCCTGACCGGGGATGAGGCCAAGCTGGCCCAACGCGACGCCCAACCCTGCGACGGCGAATGCCCGACCACCACTTGGCGCCCTGGCGAGATTATCGTCGACCGCCACGAACTCGTCCTGGACGGCCCGGCGGTCTCCAGCATCCACCATTTGGCCGTGGGGCTGTATCTGCTGGATACGGGCGAGCGGGTGGCCATCGCCGGGCGAGACGAGCCGGTTCTCAGACTACAGGTTGGGGAATAGCATGTCCTGGATGAGAAACATCGCGTCGCGCCTAGATCCCTACATCCTGCTGGTGATCCTGTTTTCTCTGTTCAGCATCGGTCCGTGGCTGCAACCCGGCTATCCCTGGGACGCCCATGATGCACGGCACAGCGTCTATTTTCTGTTCGAGTTCGACCAAGGGATCGCCGATGGTATTCTGTTTCCCCGCTGGCAGCCCGATTTTGCCTTTGGCTACGGCTATCCCTTCTTTAACATCTATGGGCCGCTGCCCACCTACCTCGCCGAGGCCTTTCACCTGTTGGACCTGGGATTCACCGACGCCATCAAGGCCGTCTTTGCCCTGTCGGTGATGGCCTCCGGGTTGGCCATGTACGGATTTGTCAAACGGGTCCTGAGTCGGCAGGCTGGATTGGTCGCCGCAGTGGCCTATATGGTCATCCCCTACCGACTGGTCGACCTCTATGTGCGGGCCGCCCTTTCCGAGTCGGTGGCTTATTTGTTCGTGCCCCTGGCGTTGTGGGGAGTGTGGGCCACGCTCCACCAACCCCGCTGGACTAACCTCGTCGGGTTGGCCCTGGCCTACGCCGCGCTCATGGTTTCCAGTCCGCTGGTCACCCTGCTGCTAACCTTGATCCTGGTCTTTTACGTCGCCGCCCTCACCCTGGCCCGCCTGAACGACCATCAGCCCTGGCGCAGCCTGTCCCGCGAGTCGGTGCTGCCGGCACTGGGACACCTGGCCCACCTACTGATCCCCCCGGCCCTCGGGCTGCTACTGGGACTGGGGCTCAGCGCCTTTTTTGCCGTACCGGCCATGCTGGAGAACCGCTTCGTTCGTGTGGACCAGTGGTATGGCGGGCGTTACGCCTGGGGCGGCGATTTCGTCGAGTTCTACCAGCTCTTTTCGCCCAAATGGGGCTTTGGCGCCAGCGTGCCCGGACCCGACGACGATTTCAGCTTTCAACTGGGCGTGGTGCCGGTAGTGCTCAGTCTCTTGGCTGTGGCGACCCTCTTGCGAAAAAAGGGACGCCTCCAATTGGGGCGCTCGGGGCGCCGCCTGGTGATCTTTTTCGCGGCGTTCACCGCCATCGTCGTCTTTTTGATGCTCGAGGCCTCGTCGCCGCTGTGGCTGGCCCTGCCGCTGGCGCGCCTGGCCCAGTTCCCCTGGCGGCTCCTCACCCTGACAGTCGTCTCCATGGCCTTTCTGTGCGGCGCTGCCGCCCACGGGGAAAAAGAACCGGGTACGTTCCTCCAGGTGCCCACGCTCATCCTCGTCACCCTGCTGGTGTTGGGCAGCCTGCCCTACATGCAGGCGCGCATGTCCGACCAGGAGGTCACATTGGCCGGCCTGATGCGCTTTCAGCAGTCGGCCGACGAAATGACCGGTTCTACCGCCTGGGTGCGCGAGATCCCCACCTGGTCGCCCATGGCCGATTACTACATGGCCGGCGAACCGATCACCTCTAAAATCAACTTTGAACAACTGTACCGGCAACCGGGCCGGGGCCACGCCCGCACCCTGGAACTGCGCACCGATGGCGAGCTGGTGGAATATTCGGCCGACCGATCCCTGCTGTTGACCTTTAACACCTTTTACTATCCGGGCTGGCACGCCTACCTCGTGGATCCCAACAACGACCAGATCCTCGAGGAAGTGCCCATCGCCCTGCGGGGCAAGCTGGGATTGATGACGGTGCGCGTGCCCGCGGGGACGGGGCGCATTCTCCTTCGATTCGAGGACACCCCCTTGCGCAAGATGAGCACCGCAGTGTCGGCCGCGAGCCTGCTGCTGATGGGCGGCCTGATGGCAGCGGGGCTCGCGCTGCAGCTCACCAAGCCGGGCCGATCTCGCCCGAGGAGGCGGTCGTGACTCAGAGGCCCTCGCAGGGACCGCCCCCACGCTCGCGCCCCCGATTCGACCCCTACATCGGGTTGGTCGTGGCCCTTTCGCTGTTTGCGGTGCTGCCTTTGGCCGGGCCCGACTATTTCCTGGACGCCCACGACGCCCAACACACCCTCTTTTTTCTGACGGAATTTGACGCCGCCCTGCGCGATGGAGTCTGGTACCCCGGCTGGGCCACCGATCAAGCCCTGGGGTATGGCTACCCAACCTTTGTCCTCTATCCACCCCTGGCCTATTACACGGCCGAGGTCTTTATCCTCCTGGGCGCCAGCAAGCTGGCTGCCATCAAGTGGGTGTGGATGCTGGCGACGGTGGGCTCGGGATTGGCCATGTACGGCTATGCCCGCCATGTGATGGGACGCAATCGCGGCCTGCTGGCAGCCCTGGTCTATGTGTACATGCCCTATCACCTGGCCGATATCTATGTCCGGGCCGATCTGGCCGAGTACGCGGCCTTTGTATGGATGCCCCTGGCGCTGTGGAGTTTTCACCGGTTGCTCGAAGGGGTGTCGCTGCGGCGCCTCGGACTGGCGGGATGGGCCTACGGGGCGCTGTGGCTCACCCATAACCTCACGGCCCTGATCTTTACCCCCCTACTGGCCGGGTATGTGCTGTTTCGTCTGTGGGAGTCGGGTCCAAGCTGGAAGCAGCGGATTCGCCGAGCCGCCGTGGCCCTGGGTGGGGCCTGTCTGGGGTTGGGCGTCGCCGCGGCACTGATCCTGCCCAACCTTTTCGAACGCCAGTACATCGCCCAGGAACAGTGGGTGCGGGCCGGCTATGACTATGCCCAACACTTTTTGCAGCCCGCCTACCTCTTATCGGGCCTGTGGGGTTATGCCCCCGGCAGCCCCGGCACCGAAGGGGGCATGTCGTTCCAACTGGGCGCCGTCCCCCTCATCCTGGCGATCGTGGCCTCGCTAGGCAGCTTGGGGCGCCCTGCCCAGGAGCGGCGGCTGATCCTCTTTTTCGCCGCCGGAACGCTGCTGCTTCTTTTCCCCATGCTCCCGCTGTCTGCCCCCCTGTGGGAGATGGTACCCATTGCCGCCCTGGTCCAATTCCCCTGGCGATTGCTGGCCCTTACCGCGGTGACGCTGGCGGTTCTTTCAGGGTTTGCCGTGCGTCCCTCCAAGGAATTGAGCGGACCCGTGCTGATCTTGGCCCTGATCGCCATCGTGGGCAGCTTTTCCTACACCCTGCCTCAGTACACACCGGTACCCGAGATCGCCGAAGGACCGCTGCTGACCATCGAATTTGAGCTCAAATACACCGATATGCGGGGCATGACGGCCTGGACCCAGGAATTCCCCACCGACTCGCCCCTGGTGGAGCAATACCGCTCGGGCGAGCCCCTGGTCACGGCCCAGGCGCTGGCTCCCGATGCCGAGATCGAGATGATCCGCGCCGGCGGCGCGTCGGATGAGCTGTGGGTCCGCTCCCCCTCGGGCACGGGCTTGCAGTTCTACACCTACTATTTCCCCGGCTGGCGCGTGTACGTGGATGGCAAGCGGTTGCCCGATTCGGCCCTGCGCCCCGAAGGTCCCTATGGCTTGCTGACCGTCGACGTGCCCCCCGGCGAGCGCCACGTCCTGCTGCGCTGGGGCGACACCCCCCTGCGCCTGATGGGCAAACTGCTAACGGTGATCTGTCTGATCGGGGCATTGGTTCTGGTGCTGCTCAAACCCTCGTCCGATCGCCCGTAGGGCAAGGCAGCGCTGTAGCCGATTTCGTCCCCGCATCCGAGGGCGCTCGCCACAACGTTTCCGTCGATGCCTCGCCCATCA
>CAZNQW010000064.1:0-17394 GCA_964575225.1 uncultured Anaerolineaceae bacterium
CCATTTCGATTCTCGGTTTTTCGCTCATCGGTAGCTCATCCTTTCCTTTTGCTTGGAAGTCAAGAGAATCGGTCCGCGGCCAACAGGAACGTCGGCTTGATCCACGTCTCTCACCTCCCTTCCCGAGGCAGGATGAGCCTCTTACAGTGCATGGCTTCGTCCATCCTGATCTCCTGGGTTTGTCAGATGGGTGCAGCGGCCCTTGCCCAGTTCGTCGTGGCCTCGCCGCCCTTTTCCACAGCAAGACCCCTTTCATCCACAAGGACGAAAGGGGTCATCTTTCGCGGTACCACCTTGCTTGGCAGAGCACTGCGCCACGCAGCCCCTGCCCACTCTTGGGCGATAACGGGCCTTCCCGGATGAGCTTACGGCGCCCCGGCGACCGGGGAACTATCGGCCCATCGACTCCCAGGCGACCTTTGGCGGATGGCTGCTGTGGGGGGCTTGCAGCCGGTGACCCCCCTCTCTGCCAGGCAACGCGCCCGCTCACCAGGGCCCGTCCGCCTACTCCTCCTGTTCACCGTCATTCGATCCGTTATGGGCGTACCTGCCGGGCAGGCCTCGCATTCTGGTCGGCATTATAGCCCATTTTCACGATGCTGTCAAGTGGGTTTGACAGATGCCTGTGCCTGGATTATAATCGTTTCGTTTGTTCACTACGTAGGGCCCATAGGTTGAGGTCATCGTGGGTGCGCAGCGGGTCGCCAGGGCGCAAGGACCCGCATCAAGAACCGGTTAGGAATGAGTCTGGGGGAACTGCACGGGAAACATGAGAAGCAAGAACACCATTCTATTTGTGGCAATTTTGATCGTGGCTTTGATTGTGGCCTACATCGATCTTCCCAACAATCCCGGAATTCACCTGCAGGTCGGGTCGCTTCAGGTCGACCACGATATTTCGATCAGGCAGGGGTTGGACCTGCAAGGTGGGCTCCAGGTGTTGTTGGAGGCCGACCTGCCTGAGGGCGAGACGCCCGAACCTGGGGCCCTTGACGTGGCAGCCACCATTATCGGCAACCGGGTCAATGCTCTGGGTGTGGTCGAACCGCTGGTCCAGACGCAGGGCGATCGGCGCATCATCGTCGAGCTACCCGGTATTCAGGACCCCGATATGGCTATTGCCACCATCAAAGAGACCGGTCTGCTCGAGTTTGTGGATGCTGGGGACTATTACATGCCCGCCACCACCGTGGTACAGACCAGTTACCCCCAGCTCTGGTCTCAGGGCGCCCAAACGCAGTTGGTCGAGCCGGGTACCTCCCAAGTTCCGACGCCAGAGGGCGTGACCGACACCGACACGATTACACCCGCTCTGGAAATCGAGCCACCCTCTACGGCAGCCCCCTCAACAGAGATCGGAGTCGACGCAACCCCGACGACCCCCGGGACGGAGGAAGAAGCGGGGGAGGAACCCCCGGCCCTGGCGGTCACCGATCGGGTGTTTGCCACCGTCCTGACCGGCGCCCATCTCACGTCGGCTGCGGTGCAGCGCAACGAGCAGACGGGCGAGTTTCTGATCGCCTTTGAACTCAATGACGAAGGCGGGCAGATCTTTGAGGAATTCACCGGCCAGAACGTGAACAAGTTCTTGTCGATTGTCCTGGACAAGGAAGTGATTTCCAGCCCGGTGATCCAGAGTCAGATTTCGGGGGGCCAGGGTGTGATTCAAGGCACCTTTACCCTGGAAGAGGCGCAGCAACTGGTCGTGCAGCTCCGGTATGGCGCCCTGCCCCTGCCTTTGCGGGTGGAAACCACCCGCGGTGTCGGCGCTACCCTCGGTCAAGACTCGGTCCAGCGCAGCATTCGGGCCGGTGTCGTGGGCCTCAGTATCGTTCTGTTGTTCATGTTGGTCTACTATCGAGTGCCCGGCCTGCTGGCCGATCTGGCCCTCATTCTCTATGGCCTTCTGAACTTTGCCGTGTACAAGGTGGGCTGGCCCGTGTTGCTCCTCCTCAGTCTGCTGCTCCTTGTCAGCTATCTGGTCGAGCGGAAGGACACCTGGCCCCTGGCCTTGGGGGCCGGGATGTTGCTGGTGACTCTGTTCCTGGCTGTGGCTGGGTTTGTCGGCGTCACCCTGACGCTGCCGGCTATCACCGGCTTTATTTTATCAACCGGCATGGCCGTCGACGCCAATATCCTGGTCTTTGAGCGGATGAAAGAAGAACTCCGCGCCGGAAAAAGCCTGCGTTGGGCCGCCGAAGCCGGCTTTAGCCGGGCCTGGACGTCGATCCGCGACTCGAATATCTCGACCCTGATCACCTGCGCCATCCTCTATTACTTTGGCTCCACCTTTGGAGCAGGGGCGGTGCGGGGCTTTGCCATCACGTTGGCGCTGGGTGTGGTCATCAACATGTTCACCGCCATCACCGTGACCCGGACCTTTATGCGGTTGGCCTTTGAATGGGTGGGCGACAAGCTCCAAGTGAACAAGTTCCTGCTGGGCGCATAGCCGGGTTTGGTGAGGGGGAGGATCGGTTCATGTTCAATATTGTAGAGAAACGACACTGGTACTTTTTGCTTTCGGCTCTGATCATCATTCCCGGTCTGGCCGTGATGATCTATTCGATTGCCATGTTCGGCTCGCCTGTCAAGCTGGGGATCGACTTTACCGGGGGAGCGCTGCTCGAGCTACGCTTTGACCAAGACGTCCAACCCGCGGACATACGGGAGATCTTGGCCGACAACGGGTTCACCGGAAGCACCGTGCAGACGACGCTCGATGAGCAAACGGTTCTCATTCGGACCAAGCCCATGGAGCCGGAGGAGAAAGAGTCCGTCATCGGCGTCCTGGGCAACCAGTATGGCGGTGAGGTGGAGGAGCTGCGCTTTGAATCGGTGGGCCCGGCCGTGGGCGCTGAGGTGACGCGCACAGCCGCCATCGCTGTGGCCGTGGCAGCCCTGTTTATTCTTGGGTTCATCATCTTTGCCTTCCGCAAGGTACCCAATGCCTTCCGCTACGGGGTGTGCGCCATTGCGGCGATGATTCACGACATTCTGGTCACGATGGGTCTCTTTTCGGTGGCGGGCCTGGTGTTGGGTTGGGAAGCCGACGCGCTGTTTTTAACGGCCCTACTGACGGTGATTGGCTTTAGTGTGCAGGACACCATCGTTGTGTTTGACCGAATCCGCGAGAACATTCCCAAGCGGCGCAGCGAGTCGTTCGAGACCATCGTAAACCGCAGCCTCCTGGAGACGATCCACCGTTCTCTGGCAACCCAGTTGAATGCCATCTTTGTGCTGATTGCCCTGCTACTTTTCGGTGGGGCCACGGTCAAGCAGTTTGTGGCGGTTTTGCTGGTCGGCCTTTTGTCGGGGACCTACTCGTCGATCTTTAACGCCGTGCCGTTGTTGGTCGTCTGGGAAACGCGCAAGCTGGTGGGCCGCCCCAAAGAGTCGGCAGCCTGAACCTGTTGTGTCCGATCGGTAGGCCAAACGGGAAGGGACTCGTATGGAAGCCATCTATCTGGATCGCCCACTGAATTTCGCGCACCGGGGTGCCTGCAAGGTGGCCCCGGAGAACACGCTGGCGGCGTTCCAGGCGGCGGTGCAGTTGGGCGCCGAGGGCATCGAGTTCGACGTCCAGTTCTCCAAAGACAAGGAACTGGTCGTCATCCACGATTTTGTTCTGCAAACCAAGACCAATGGATTGGGTCCGGTGCGAGCCAAGATGCTAGCCGAACTGAAAGAGTTGGATGCGGGAGCGTCCTATAGTGAGGAGTTTGCCGGGGAGCCCATCCCAACGCTGCAAGAGGTATTCGATGCGGTCGGCGATGCGCTCTTGCTCAACATCGAACTCAAATCCCAGAGCCTGTACGGCGAAGGGTTGGCCGAGGCCACGGTCGAGTTGGTGGAAAAGAACCACCTGGTGGATCGAGTGGTCATCTCTTCCTTTCAACCCTTTATCATCAACCGTGTGCGAAAGCTCAACCCTCGTGTGCCCACCGGCCTGCTCTATTCGCCCGATATGAGCCTGATCCTGCGCAAGGGTTGGCTCCGGGGCGTGGTGCGCCCCTGGGCACTGCATCCCCATCACGACATGGTCGACGAAGCCTACATGGCCTGGGCGCGCCGGCAGGGGTACCGCGTGCACACCTGGACCGCTGACGAACCGGCCGAGTTGCGGCGGCTGGTGCGCTGCGGGGTGGATATCGTGATTACCAACCGCCCGGACGTGTTCGGGCAGGTCTTGCGGGGGGAGTAGAGTGCCTACAAAGCCTGTAGAAGTCCAGGTGGATGATCTGGTACGCCTGCGCAAACCCCATCCTTGCGGCAGCTACGAGTGGCGCGTGGTGCGGGTGGGCGCCGACATTGGCCTCAAATGCCAGTTCTGCGGGCGCCGCGTCCTTTTGGATCGCCGGACGTTTGAGAAGCGGGTCAAGACGGTGATTCGCCGTTCTGAGGGCGACGCCGAGACATAACCCCCTGGGCCCTGGCGTCCAAGGGCCTGTCCATCGATCTCGATCCCGTCTTGAGGCCGCATTCTGCGGCCCGGGACGGGTTTTTATTTGGCCAGATGGGATAGGGCCAGGCGGACGCGTTCTTCCAGGGAAAGGGGTTGGTGAGGCAACGACCGGAGGGCTTCTTGCGCTTCGGCTACGCTATAGCCCAGGGTCGTCAGCGCGGCAATGAGGTCGGCGTCCCCTTCGGTGAGGGCAGGCGGTCGCTCGGAAGGCTGGAGGTGGGCTTTGACCTTATCTTTGAGATCAAAGACCAATTTCTTGGCCGTTTTGGGGCCAATGCCGGGCACACGCGATAGCACGGCTACATCCTCCTGGGAGATGGCGGCCTCCAGTTGTTCTGGTGCCAGCGAGGATAGGAGCGCCAGGGCGGCTTTGGGGCCGATGCCCGAAACCCCCAGCAGTAGGCGAAATAGGGCCAGCTCCTCTTCGGTTGGGCAGCCGTACAGGCTCAGCTCACTTTCTCGAACGTGCAAGTGGGTGTGCAAGGTCAGTTCCTGGCCCGGCCCGTCCAGGCGGGTCAGGAGGGACGCGGGGACAAAGACCTGAAAGCCGACGCCCTGTACGTCGACCACGACAAAGTCCTTTCCCAAGAAAGAGACCACGCCACGCAGTTTGGCAATCATCCGTCACCCGGTATCCGCTATGAGTTGGGCCATGCGCGCCGAATGGATGTGGCAAATGGCCACGGCAACGGCGTCGGCGGCGTCGTCCGGTTGAGGGACCTCGGGCAAATCCAACAGCATGCGTACCATCTCCTGGACCTGCCGTTTGTCTGCGCTGCCGTAGCCGGCGATGGCCTGCTTGATTTCCATCGGTTTGTACTCAAAGATGGGCAGCCCCGCATCGGCCAGGGCAAGGAGCGTGACGCCCCTTGCCTGGCCCACCGATAGCGCCGTGCGTACATTTCGGCCAAAGAACAATTCCTCAACCGCTGCCGTGGAAGGTCGAGTCTGTTCGATGATGCTCGCCAGGCCCTGGTAGATGGCCTGCAAGCGCAGGGGCAAGGACTGCCCTGCTGGCGTGGTGATCACACCGCAATCCACCAGGGCCAGTCCTTCGTCGGTCTCTCGCACCAACCCATAGCCGGTGATGGCCGTGCCTGGGTCGATTCCCAGAACCAGCACTAGGCTTGTTCCTCGAACCGTTCCATGATCTCGTCGGTGATATCCAGGTTGGAAAAGACCTGTTGCACGTCGTCCAGGTCTTCCAGCGCCGAGATCAGGTTCATGTTTTGAAAGGTCTCTTTTTCGCTCAGGGCGATGGTGGTCTTGGGTACCATCGTGATCTCGGCCGATTGCACTTCCAGCCCGTGCTCTTCCAATCCCTCCCGCACGGCCTGAAATTCGGCGGACTCGGCGAAAATCTCGACCAGATCGCTGCTAAAGGTGATGTCGTCGGCCCCCGATTCGACGGCGATATCAAAGGCCTGGTCGGGATCCAGATCGTCGGGCAAGACGGTAAAGTAGGCCTTGGGCTCGAACTGCCAGGCCACACACCCCGCCTCGCCCAGGCTACCGCCCAATTTGTTGAACTGGCGCCGTACATCCGAGACCGCCCGGTTGCGGTTGTCGGTAACCACCTGGACGAGGAGGGCCACGCCGTGGGGCCCGTATCCCTCGTAGGTGATTTCTTCCAGGTCCGCGCCCTTTTCGAGGCCCGCCCCCCGGCGGATGGCGCGCTCGATGTTCTCTTTGGGCATATTGGCGCCTTTGGCTTTGTCGATGACCAGGCGCAGCCGAAAGTTCATTTCGGGATCGGCTCCCTCTCGGGCGGCGAGGGCGATCTCTTTGGCGATTTTGGTAAAGACCTGTCCCCTCTTGGCATCGGCTGCGCCCTTTTTCCGCTTGATCGTAGACCATTTATTGTGACCGCTCAACTGGACCTCCCACAGCAAACGCTGTTGCATTCAAAATAGATTTGGTTCTGGCGTTTTTTGTCTTCCAAACCGCGACGGCGCCAGAACGTCCTCGGTCGGGGTGGTTGCTATTCTTCTTCTCGCTCTGCTTCGATCGTGTCTTGGAGCGCTTGGTTTTCCTCTTCCATGGCTGAACTGATTTCTGCCTCCACGCGCTCCGTGGGTTCGATCTCACTCTCTGTCTCGCTTGCTCCGGTCTCGATAGCTGGAGGTTCCGGTTCCACGGTCTTGAACTTCCAAAGGATCCATAGCAGCCACAGGAGCAATACGATGCCCGCGACTGCCACTATCAGCCCTGACAATAGCACAAACCCTCTGATCATGGCATGTCTCCTTCTTCAAGCACAGTTTCCCTACCTCGGTTCGACGCCGGGCAAGCGTTCATCGATTTCGTCCCAGTCAATTCCCCGATCGACCCATACTTCTCGTCCGCGGCCTCCCCCTTCGTCGGGGCCCACAACGCCCTTTTCCTCCAACTGATCCATCAGCCGGGCCGCTCTGGGAAAGCCAATGCGCATCTGCCGCTGGATAAAAGAGGTCGAGACACGGTCCCGGCCCCGGAGCAGGCCGATCGCCTGATCCAACAGAGAATCGGGCGGCTCGTCCAGGTCCATATCGCTCCAGGGAGCCTCCTCGGGTTCTGGATCCAACTCGGTGCGCTGGTTGCGCCAGAAGGAGGTCAGCCGTTCGATCTCGTGATCCGACACAAAGCAGCCCTGAAGGCGGACCGCCCCGGCCTGCGACGGCACCATAAAGAGCATATCGCCGCGGCCCAGGAGATTTTCGGCGCCGGGCTGGTCGAGAATCACCCGCGAATCGATCAGGCTGGTCACTGCAAAGCTGATGCGCGCCGGAAAATTGGCTTTGATCAAACCGGTGACCACGTCCACGCTTGGGCGTTGCGTGGCGATCACCAGGTGAATGCCGGTGGCGCGACCCATTTGGGCCAGGCGGCAGATATGGCGCTCGACTTCGTCGGGGGCCATCATCATCATATCGGCCAACTCATCGATAAAGACCACGAGGTTGGGCAGGGTCTCTCCGTCCTTGCGCCGGCTCATTTTGTGGTTGTATTCGTCCAGGTTGCGCGCCCCCACCTGATGGAACATCTGGTATCGTTCATCCATCTGGCGGGTGATCCAGGACAGAGCGGTGACCACATGATCTACCTGGACCACCACCGGTGCCAATAGATGGGGAATGCCGTTGTAGCCCACCAGTTCCACCATCTTGGGGTCGATCATGAGCAATCGGAGATCCTCCGGCGTGTTGTTGAGTAGCAGGCTACACACAATGGTGTTGATGCACACGCTCTTGCCCGAGCCCGTGGACCCGGCAATGAGCAGATGGGGCATCAGCTTGAGATCGACGGCCACCGGTTGCCCCGACACGTTTTCGCCCAGAGCAATGGCCAGCGGCGATTCGATCCCCTGGAACGCCTCCGATTCCAGCACGCTGCTGAGAGACACCAGGGAAATTTGCTCGTTGGGAACCTCCAGGCCCACCACTGACTGCCCGGGCACGGGCGCCTCGATGCGAATCGGCGCCGCTGCCAGGGCCAAGGCCAGGTCGTTGGAAAGGCCCGAGATCTTGGCCACCCGAACCCGCTGGCGCTGGACCTCGCCGTTCGACCCCTTCCTTTCAATGTAGCCCGGATCCAAACCAAACTGGGTGACGGTGGGGCCTTGATTGACCATCACCACTTTGGCCGGCACCCCAAAGCTCTCGAGTGTGTCTTCGATGATCTGGGTTTTGCGCCGGACATCGGTATCGCCGTAGGTTTTTGGCGAGGCCGGGTCGAGCAGGTCCAGAGGCGGCAAGTTGCCGGCTCTCTGTTGCACGGCGTCTTTGGTCCGGCGGGGTTTCCGGGCGTTCTTTTTCTTCTTGGGGCGTTGGGCCGGCTCGGATTCCTCTTCCCACCAAGGTATCTCCTCCGTCTCTGGGAGCACGGCTGTGCCTTTGGCCGAAGCAGTCCATCGGCCCCAAAGGGCTGCCAGGGCGCGGCCCTGGATCTGTAGCCAGCCTGTGAGGTCCTTGGGCGACAGGGAGAGGAGCAGGAAGAGGGCGACCAGGAAAAGGGCCAACAACACCAACGAGCCCACCATGGCACCCAAAGCTTCCACCTGCACTAGGGCCAGCGCCCAGCCGATATAGCCGCCGCCCTGCCCCTGGTGGGCAGAAATCCAAGCTTCTTCGGAGCCCAGGCGCAGCACCAGCGGGGCATGGCTGGCAGTCAGCAGGGAAACCAGCAGCAATTCGATCCCCACCACGTGCTGTGGGTGCAGGGGCACACGCCGGCGGAAATCGTCCCAAATCAGCCACAGACCCAAGACTGCCACAGCCAATACCACCGGATAGGCCCACCAGCCGAACAGCCGAAGCCATGCCGTGGCCCACCAGTCCAGCAGGGCGCCCGACGAGATGTTGGAAAGGCCCAATAGGGTGAGCGCTGACAGGATGATCAGCACAACCCCCGCGGCCTCTTGGGGCACGTCGGGCCATTGTGGCTGCCACTCGGGGCGCCCCTGGCGCCGCCATTGGTGCCATGCCTTTTTAAGCCTCGAGATCAACGAGGGCTGCTTGGCCGGCTTGCGGCTTTTTTGCGAGCGGGCCTTGGTTTTGGGCCTACTCTTGGGTTTCCCCTTCACGGAATGCTCCCTTTTCAGATTGGTGTGCCTGGCGCAGGCTCAGGCCCAGCCGATGTTCCTCTTGGCTCACGTTCAACACGCGGGCTTGGACGGTGTCCCCCTCGTGTACCACGCTACGCGGGTGCAAAAAATGGCCCTCGGCCAGCTCCGAAACATGGACAAGTCCTTCGAGCCCCTCTTCCACCCGCACGAACGCACCAAAGCTTACTACGTTGGTGACGGTGCCCTGAATCACGTCTCCTAGGCGGTAGCGCGACTCGACAGAGGCCCACGGATCCGGTTTTAGCCTTTTCAGGCTCAGGGCGATCTTGTGCTCCTCGGGGTTCACGCCCACCACGCGGACCGTCACTTGCTGGCCTGGTTTCAGCACGTCGCTTGGGTGCCGAATACGGTCCCAGGAGATCTCGGAAATATGGATCAAGCCTTCGACCCCACCCAGATCGACAAATGCGCCAAAGGCCGTCAGGTTGGTCACTATGCCCGAGCAGGTGTCCCCCGGCTTGATGCTTTCCAGGGAAAGGGCCGGCGCCGGATCGGTGGCGAGCGCCGCACGCTCGGAAAAAACCAACCGCTGCTGCTCTTCGTTAGCCTCGATCATGCGGACCGTCAGCGACTCGCCCACGCGACTGGCCAGTCTGGCCATTCGCTCCCGCGCGTCTTGATAGGGGAGCGACTCGAGCAAGTGAGACGTGGGCACAAAGCCCTGCAATCCGTTCCACTCGACCAGGAGCCCGCCCCGATTGGCGCCACAGATTCGGAGACAAAAGGTCTCACCCTGTTCCAGGGCGGTGTGAGCCACTTTCCAACAGTCTTGGGGCCTGGCACCCCTTTCCACCAATGAGCCGGGTTCCCAGTCCTGGGAAGGTGCTTCTGTTTCCAGGCCCAAGAAATAAAAAGCCTCCTGAGGGGGGGATGGCGGTATGGTTTCCGTCACAATCTCGCCGTGCTCCACCAAGGCCAGCCAATAGCCTTCGTCCACTGTAGTCCACCACTCACGATCATCCAGCGGGATTCCTCTCAGGTGCGCTCGATTCTCCATGCCTCCTTGCCTCATCGTATTCTGCCTTTTCCTGCCAATCCTGTGCTTGCGATTCTCCGAACCAGGTGCGAGGGTATGGCCCACTGAATTATAGGCGAGTTAGACAGCCTTGTCAAGGCGATTTTCCTGCTCAGGCGGTTGCGCATCCCCATTTCCCCTGAGGTGGGGATCCGTGCCGTTTTGTTCCAAATCGGCCAGGGTCCTGGCAACCTCGGCGATGGCAACCCGCTGCTTGCGATATAGGTCGGATTCGCTCATAGCCAGGCGCCCGGCAATTTCCCGGACTTTGAGTCCGCGGATGAACTTGAGTTCCAGAATGTTGTACAAGAGCCATTCGGCCGTCGTCATCTGGCGCTCGCCCTCGGGACGCATGCGCTCAATGGCCTCGTTGAGCACTGTGCGCAGGGCATGGGCCGGATTCGCCTGTTCGAGCAGTTGGTCGCGGACGATGCGTAGCCCTAGCAGGGGGCTTTCGGTCAGCTTGGGCCCGCCCCAATAGTGGCTAAGGGCATCTTTGACCCACTGTTGGAATTCGGGCGAGTAAATGGGATCGTCTTCGTCGATGTCAACGGGCAACGATCCGGCATAGCGGGTGGCGTTGCGCCATTTTTGCAGGCGTTCGATGCCGGGTAGTATGGTCGCCAGGGTGTCGAATATCCCTTGCTGCAGATGGCGATCCTCCAGTGCCTCTCGCGCGCGATTGATCAGAATGGTCGCGATGCTCAGTTCATCTTGGCTCAGATCGGGTGTGGGCGTCCGGGCTTCTACGCCCAACACGCCCATGCGAGTATCGTCGGCCTCGTTATAGAGAGGTGTGAGCCAATACCCCTCCCCCTCAAAAAAGTGGCGCGTGCTGTCTTGCTGCCCGTCGGCGACTTGGGCCAAGTCCGCCAGGGGTTGGT
This sequence comes from uncultured Anaerolineaceae bacterium, assembly GCA_964575225.1. GTDB lineage: Bacteria > Chloroflexota > Anaerolineae > JAAYZQ01 > JAAYZQ01 > CAZNQW01. The sequence continues at coordinate 10,965 of CAZNQW010000064.1, forward strand.
GTTCCAGGGCGCGTTCGATGGCTTGCCGGTCGCCGCAGTGGGCCTCAAGACGATATTGCCCATTGATCGTCGCCACCACAAACCCGGTGCGCACTTGGAGCAGATCGCACAGCGTCGCCAACGTATTCTCCAAAAAGGCATTGAGGTCGGCGGACGTGAGCAGCCGCCGATCCAGGGTCTGGATCCATACGATCTCGTCCAGATCCTGGCGATAGATGAGGCGGTCAATAACGGGTTTGGCCCGATTGATGGCCAACTGCAAAAGGACCATCACGCCCACCACGGCGAAAATGAGCAGCGTATCGCGGGGCATGCCCAGGACTTGCTGGACCTTGGGAATGGCCAGCATAGTAAAGATGACGGCGGCCCCCACGAGGGGGCCTCGCAGCAGGTAGTGGATCAGGTTGTGTTTGACCACGCGGTCGGGCGTCAGTGCGCCAAAGTAGGCGACGCTGTAGGCCATGACGATGCTCATCGTCAGAACGGCGATGTTGCCCAGCATGAGCGATAGTTGCAGGGGGTTGGGTGGTAGCGCCTCGGGCGAACCGGCCAGGACAAGATAGGGAAACACGCCCAGGGCAGGGGCAATAAAGGCCAGTCCCAGGTAGGTCATCCGGCGCCTGGAGGCCCGTGTCAGGCAGCGGCGGCGAGCGCGCCGCAAATTGGCAGCCCCCCAAAGGACGGTGAGGGCATAGTACAGGGCAAAGATCCAAAACAGCGGGCCGGCTGCCAGGTGGAAGGAGGGCGGGTCAAAAGGCCCTTCCACAACCAGGAGATCGGTCGCCAAGACCATCCAAAGAAAAACGATGCTCCCGGCATAGCTCACGAGCACCGCCACCCAGCGCAATCGCGAGCGTAGGTTGGTGGAACGCAAAAGGGCGTCGGAAAAGTGCACGTAGGCAGCGGGCACAAAGGCAATGCCGATCCACTGGAACTTGAGCCAGCGAAAGGCCGTTTCTTTGGTTTGGACCTCGTAGAGGACGACATCGCCGGCGTAGACAATGAACAGGAATGTGAGCAAAGCACAAAAGGCGCGAGCTACCTGGCTTTGGAAATTGTGGAAGAGGAGGTAGATCAACAGAGAGAACGACGTCAGCACGATCGTCGCCGCCAACACCTGGTTGACCAGAAGCAATGCTCCGGTTATCAATCCGGCCAAGTCTGTCATCCCTGCTCAGTCCCGCGTCCCCACATCCTCAACCTGCGTCCTGCCCAACCCAGAACCGCAGTCCACCAAAGCGATCACCAACCGAACCCCAAATCTCTCCATAGAATCCCGGGCTCGAACGACCCTCAGCGCAAAGAGTGGACAAAGTGGAGGGCGATGTCTTCGTTGGTGTAATAGTGGTCGTTAAAGCCACAGAACTGGAAGCCAAGTTTCTGAAAGAAACACAGGGCCGGGTAATTCTTGGTCGTCGCCTCGGCCATCAGCGTGCGCAATCCCTGTTCCCGCGCCCATTGGCGGGCATGGAGGACGAGCGCCTTGCCCAGACCTTCCCTCCGGTGTTCGGGATCCACGGCCAAGTTGACGATCCAGGCCGTTCGTTGCCACGGCCTGGCTATTACGTCGATATAGCCTGCAACCTCGCCGTCCAGTTCTGCAACCAAGAACCCCTCGTTTCGTTGCCAGTCGTCGACCAGTTGCTGCACATCGCGGGGGTATTCGACCTTCATCCTACGGGGGATCCGTATGACGTCAAAGGTTACTGCGGTTTTTCTCTCCCCGTCTTCGACCTTCATCTGCCACACATGATCGGTATAGCAGGTGTGATCGATATCCAGACAGGTGTTGATGTCGGCCAGTTCTGCTGGGCGAATGATCATCTTGTTCATCTCCCCACGATTTCAGATTGATTGTACCATTCTCGCCTGGAAAAGGCAAGCGTTTGCCCATCGGGCGTCAGGGCTGTTGCAAAGTCGGCCAGTCAATCTAGTTTGGAGCTCGCCGCCCCCGTCTCGGGGGCGGCCTGCACACCTGGCAGACCACCGCGCCCCGAGGACGGGGCGCGGAGCCCAACCAAATCACATCGGTCAAGAGACAATGCAACAGCCCTGCATCGGGCGTCAGGGCCCGTGCGCCTTCCAGATTTTTCAGGTGGGCTCCTTGTCGCCAACTGCCCGCGTTGCTCTCTCGCCGAGGCCATAGTATAATGGGGCCAAAGGCGCCGGACACTGCGGACCCCCGATAAACCCATGGCCACACGGCCCAAGGGCGGCGTGCCGGCGTAGAAAGGAACGGCCCAGATCCCACATGCTCACCATAGACGGTTCCCACGGAGAAGGGGGCGGTCAGGTGCTGCGCACAAGCCTGACCCTGTCGATCCTCACCGGGCAGCCGGTGGAGATTGTCCAGATTCGAAACGGGCGGTCGAAACCCGGGCTGCTTCCCCAGCATCTCACGGCGGTGCGCGCCGCTGCCAAGATCTGCAACGCCGACGTGCAAGGCGCCGATCTCCACTCTCAGGCGCTGCGTTTCACCCCTCGTTCCGCTCCCCAGGCGGGCGCCTACACCTTTGACGTGGCCCAGGCCGCCAAGGGCGGAAGCGCCGGCGCCGTGTGCCTGATCCTCCAGACCGTTCTCCTTCCCCTGGTCCGGGCCGAGGGGACCTCGCAGGTCACGCTGCGGGGCGGCACCCACGTGGCCTGGAGTCCCTGCTTTGATTATCTCAAAAGGGTGTACTTGCCCACCCTGGCCCGGTTGGAGATCGCCGCCAAGGTCCATATCCGCAAATGGGGCTGGTATCCCCTGGGCGGTGGGGAAATTGTCGCCACGGTGCAGGGCTTGGGTCCGGGGGCCACCTGGGATGGGTTGGACCTGCGCCGACGGGGTTCTCTGCTGCGGGTGCGCGGGATTTCGGCCAGCAGCAACCTGCCCAAGCATATTCGCACGCGGCAGGAGCACGCGGCCTTGCACGCGCTGCGAGCCCGCGGGGTGAATGCCCGCCTGGATGCCCTGGATGCGCCATCCAAAGGCCAGGGTACGGTCGTGTTTCTGTGGGCCGAATTTGACCAGGTCCAGGCCGGGTTCACCTCCCTCGGCGAGCGGGGCAAGCCCGCCGAGCGCGTGGCTGAGGAAGCCGTTGAAGGCCTCCTGCGCTATCTGGAGGGCGATGCTGCCCTCGATCGGCACTTGGCCGACCAGGTGGTGCTTCCCCTGGCTCTGGCGAATTCGTCATCGACCTTTACCACCGAGGCCGTATCTCAACACCTGCTGACCAACGCCTGGGTGGTGAACCAATTCCTGCCGGATCGGGTGCGAGTGGACGGTGAGGAAGGGCAACCGGGCGCCTGCCAGATCGGGTAACCCCAACCCAGCCGATTTCCCTGATTCTTGGACCCAGTAAAAAAGCCCCCTCTGGACAGTGAGAGGGGGCTTTTTTCCAGTATGCACGAATGGTCAGGTCCGCGAAACTTCGTAGGCCAGGGCCGACAGCCGCTGACCCCCGACGGCCAGCTCCCAGCGCGGCAGCCAGGCCAGGGCAAAGAGGTCGAGCCGTACATCGGTACGGCGGGGACGCACTTCTACCGTTTCCACTTCCTCGATCCGATCCGCCCACTCTGCCCGGATTCGCTCTTCTTCCCGCGCGGCCTCGGCCGCCAATTCCTCCATCTCTTTCTGCAGGTCTGCGATCTCGCCTTCCAACTTTTCCACGTCGGCTTTGGCTTGCTGGGTCATGCGCCTGCGGCGACTGGCTGTCGAAAGTTTGGTCGACAGCTTGCGCTTGGAGAACAGGCTGATCACCGACTCCACCCCAGAAAAGAGTTCCTCTTGCTTGCGGGCGCCGTGTTCGGCTTCCTCTTTTTCAATTTGTCGCTCTTTGCTGCGCAATCGATCTTCCACCCGATCCAGTTTGGACTTGTACTGGCCGGCGAGTTTTTTCACTTCGTCATCGACAATCTCTTCGGCGGCCTTGCGGTACCGCCTTTCAAACTGGCTCTCACTTTCGCCGATTTCGGAATAGAGCTTGAGATGGGGGTGGTACAACAGATTGACCGAGGAGTTGTAGTAAAGATAGTCCTCAAAGTCTTTTTTCAGGGTGGTGTATTGCTTGGCCTCGCCCAGTTCCGAGGGCAGCTCGGCAAAGGACGCCCCTTTCTCGGGCGTGCGCTCCAGCCGACGGGTCTCTAGCTCCACTCGAGCCGTAGACCAATCGGACCCTCGCCCACGCTCCTCCCCGGTGAGCAGATAGACCACGTCCTCAGCGTGGCTCTGGCGGCTCTTGGTGTGCTCGTATCGCACCGTGGCTGTACCCAACAGCGCCGGTTCATAGACCAAATAGGGCTGTTGCTCGTCGGCGGGTTGCACCGACCAGGTCTGCTCGCGGGCCAGTCGGTCCATCGCAGCTTTGAAGGAAATTTCCGCAGGCATAAAGACCTGGTCGACCGACGACGGCAGTTGGGGCGGAACGGAAAGATAGGGGAGGGCGGGCCCTGCCGGTTCGGGCGACACGGTTTGTCGTGGCTGGGCGGCCGGTTGACCGGCGCTTGGTTCTGCGCTGCGCGGCTGGGGTGTTGTTTCGACCATTGGCGCAGGCGGTTGCTGTCCGGCCAACTCTTTGACCTGCAAGCGCGTCAGCGGTCCGCGCAAGTAGCTCATGGCCCAGCGGGTATAAAAGATGATCGGGTGGTCCTGATGGACATTGTGGAGCAAGAACATCCGCGACTGAATGGCCGAAATGATGCGGTCAAAATCGCTTCGTTTGAGCCCAGCCTCTGTCACCTGTACCCCTTCCAGGCCATCGAGCAACCGTTGCTTGTCTCGGTCGGTCTGCATCCGGCCGATCATCCAGGTTCCACAGTTTGCCAGCGCTTTGTAGTCCAGGTCGACGGGGTTCTGCGTGGCCAATACCAGGCCCAACCCAAAGGCGCGGGCCTGCTTGAGCAGCGTGAGCAGCGGCTTTTTGGTCGGTGGGTTCCCGGGGTGCGGCGGTAAGTAGCCAAACATCTCGTCCATGTACAGCATGGCTCTCAGGCTTGTGGTGCCGCTCTGGCTCCGCATCCACATGACCACCTCTTCCAGCAGCAACGTGACAAAGAACTGCCGCTCTGATTCCGATAGGTGGGCGATGTACATAATGCTCACCTGGGGCTTGCCCGAGGGCGATTTCAGGAATTGGCCAATATCCAGGGGCTGGCCCTGAACCCAATCGGCAAAGGAAGGCGAGGCCATCAACCCGTTGAGGAGCATGGCCAGCGCCATGCGGTCCTTCTCGGGGTAAAACGTGTCGACCGGGAACACACCGAGCTGGGAGAACGGGGGTTTTTGCACGCGCATAATCAATTGGGGCAGATCGAGATCCTCGCCCGCGCGCCAGGCCTGGTCGAAAATGTTGGAAAGGAGGATGTGCTCGCGGCTGCGCATTGGATCGGCCTGGATGTTGACGAGAGCCAAGAGCGCCGACACGACGCTCTCGATTTTGTCGCGCAGCAACTCGCTGTCGGTTTCGAAAGAGAGATCTGGCGCCTTCAAGCTGCTGAGAATGCTGACCTGGCGGCCGGCGCTGCTACCCGGCGTATAGATGACAAAATCGGCCGATTCCTTCAACCGGCGGATGCGGTCGGGGCCCTGTCCCGAACCGGCGAGGCCGTTGCGCCAGTTTTCGGCTGTCTTGGCCGCAAACTCGTCCAACTCCAAACCTTTGCGACGCGCATCGTCGGGGTTGACCCACGGTCGAAAATCCTCGGGCCGCAACTCGGGAAAGGTCAAGAGCAGATTGGTCATATCCCCCTTGGGATCGATGATCAGACTGGGCACTCCATCCAGAGCGGCCTCCTCGATCATGATAATGCCCAACCCCGTCTTGCCGCTGCCCGTCATGCCCAAACAGACGGCATGAGTCGTCAAGTCGCGGGCATCGTACTGGACGATCTCTTCCAGCGATTCTCCTTTGGTCAAATCGTACTGCTGGCCCAGGTAAAAACTGGCCAATCGTTCCACATTCTCCATGACCGGATCTTGCTCCTTTCTCGGCTGGATTGTCAGAGTACCAGAGTCGGTACGGATTGGGTAGCCTTTGCATTGTACCACAACCACGGAAAAAGGCAAAAGAAAAGGAGTGACACCGGGCGGCGTCACCCCTATCCGTCGGTTCAGGATAACACTACTACCAACCGCAGGGCCCCCCCTACCCTTACGGCCACGTCGTCCTGTCCGTACAGACCTGTTCAAGCGCGGATCGAGTCCGCGGTCGATATCCCACCCATGACGGGCGCCCTGCTCTGGCTCGACCCGCAGCCGATAGATCTGCCGCGCTCCGGCCGATTGCCCAGACACACAAATAACTCATGAAGAGTTTTGGCTTTGCCCGGTTGGATACCATGGTTGGGGATATCCAAACGATATCATACCCGATTTTGCCGAGTTTGTCAAGCAAACGATTTGACTTGTGATTTAAAGTTGAAAAGTGGACAGTTTAAAGCCGAAAAGTGG
>CAZNQW010000065.1:0-17265 GCA_964575225.1 uncultured Anaerolineaceae bacterium
ACCACCCTATCCTACACTCTTTCCCTACACGACGCTCTTCCGATCTGCTTCGATTGAAAGCCTGACGCGCGTGGTGGGTCCCGTGACGGGTGGATTCCTGCTCGAACAGGCAGGGACCTGGGCGCCGGGCGTGGCGGGCGCCGCCATCCTGGCCTGGCTGATCCGCTTTGTCTGGCAACGGCTGATCGTTCGGCCCGATCCGCCCCTGCCCGAGCGTCCCGCTTCGGCGCCGGTCCCCGAAGCGGCCCAGGCCCAACCCTAGCCGCCCGACCCCGGGGCCGGGGAGCAACAAGATATTCAAGAAAGGAACTGCAATGGAAGATTCGGAAAAGAACCACCTGGAGGGACCGACCATTCGTGTCGGGGTTAGCACCTGCCTGATGGGAGAGCGAGTGCGTTTTGATGGCGGGCACAAGCACGATCGCTATTTGACCGGCACGCTGGGCAAGTTCTTTGAATGGGTGCCGGTGTGCCCCGAGGTCGAATGCGGGCTGCCCATCCCCCGCGAGAGCATGCGCCTGGTGGGCGATCCCGAGGCGCCGCGATTGATCGCGCCCAAATCGGGCACCGACCACACTGAGCGGATGACGACCTGGGCGCAGGAGCGGCTGGAGCAGTTGGCGGCCCTGAACCTATGCGGCTTCATACTGAAAAAGGACTCGCCCTCGTCGGGGCTGTTGCGCGTAAAGGTCTATAATCAACACGGCATGGCGGAGCGCAACGGCGTCGGGCTCTTTGCCCGGATGCTCACCGAGCGATTTCCGGTGCTGCCGGTGGAAGAGGAAGGCCGGCTCAACGACATGCCCCTCCGCGAGAATTTCATCGAGCGGGTCTTTGCCTACTATCGCTGGACCGAGATGCTGGCCAGTGATCCGACGCCCGGCGGGCTGGTGCGCTTTCACACGGCCCACAAGATGACGCTGATGGCCCACAGTCCGAAGCACTATCAGGAGATGGGGCGGCTGGTGGCCCAGGCCGGGGCCATGCCCTGGGCGGAGATGGTAGCCGCCTACGGTCCGCTGCTGATGGAGGGATTGACGGTGGGCGGCAGCCGGGGCAAGCACGCCAACGTGCTGCAGCACTTGATGGGCTACTTGAAGAATCAGATCACGGCCGAGGACAAGCAGGAGCTGCTGGATTTGATCGAGGAGTATCGGCAGGGGATGTTGCCCCTCGTCGTGCCGCTGACGCTGCTGAAGCATCACCTGAATCGCTACCCCATGCCGGCGTGGGTGGGGCAGCAGGTGTATCTGAATCCGTATCCCAAGGAGCTGATGCTGCGCAATCATGTGTAGGTCTGGGAACCCTTGATTTGACAAATCCCTAATTTCTGACTATAATTGTGGTCATAATGGACTCGAAACGCGCCTTTGAATTGGTGTACGCGCCGCAGGTGAGAGAGCATCTCAAGGTGATTGAGCTCAAGCACTATGGGCTGATTCGCCAGGAGATCGAGGCGCAGTTGCAGTTCGAGCCCGAGGTGGAGACGAGAAACCGCAAGCCGTTGAAGCGGGCGATCGCTTTTGAATCAGAGTGGGAGATCCGCTTTGGGCTGGACAACCGGTTTCGAGTGTTCTACGAGGTCGATCGGGACGCTGGAGTGGTCCACATCCTGGCAATTGGGGTCAAGATTCGGGATCGGTTGTATATCGGCGGAGAGGAAGTTGAGGGATGAAGATAGCACCGGTGGCAGAGATTAAGGCGCAGTTTAGCGCGTACCTGAAATCGTCCGCAGAGGGACCGGTCATAGTCACTCGTCATGGTAAGCCAGTGGCAGTTATCCTGTCGATTGAGGATGAGGACGAGCTGGAGCGCTTGATCCTGGCTTACACTCCTAAATTTCAGAGAGTAATGGAAGCGGCACGCGAGCAGATTCGCGAAACAGGCGGCATCGGCCACGAGGAGTTCTGGCAGGAAATGGAGGCCGAACCCTCGTAGGTGCTGTTGTAGTCGCTTCTCGGTCTCCGTAGTTGGATGTGACCCGCCAAGATGAGCCTTTTTGTCGTTGGAGCCCCGTCTTGTAACAAACACTCGCCCTCGTCCGGGCACGGCATGGCGGAGCACAACGACGTCGGGCTCTTTGCCCGGATGCTCACCGAGCGCTTTCTGCTGCTGCCGGTGGAAGAGGAAGGCCGGCTCAACGACATGCCCCTCCGCGAGAATTTCATCGAGCGGGTCTTTGCCTACTATCGCTGGACGGAGATGCTTGACAACGAGCCCACCCCCGGCGGCCTGGTCAAGTTTCACACCGCGCACAAGATGACCCGCGAGGCAGGCTCCCCCAGGGCCTGCTTCGCGCCATGGCACCACAGCCCCAAGCACTATCAGGCGATGGGGCGGCTGGTGGCCCAGGCCAGGGCCATGCCCTGGGCGGAGATGGTAACCGCCTATGGGCCGCTGCTTATGACCTTGGGCATGGCGCTCTTTCGCTCGTGGTTGGGGCTGACGTTCTTTTTCCTCACGGTCGGCATCATTCTGTTCTGCATCCGCGATGAAGAGGCGCTCTTGCGGCGGACCTTAAGCGCAGGCGGGGACGCGTATTGCCCACACTGCAAGCGCCTGCTGCCCCACCTTCACTAGGAGTTGTTATGCCCAGCTTGCATCCGGGAATGCCCGGCACAAAAGAAGCCTACGGCCTCAGCCTTATCCGTGAAGGCGGGTGGGTGGCATTGCCGCCCAAAGCTATCGCGCATTATGGGTTGGCGGATGGGGATCGCGTGCTGTTGATCACTACCCATCGCGGAGAGGGCGGTTTGGCTGTTTCGCGCGAGCAGACGGCGGCGCAATCCGTCTTTGCGCGATTTATGGCCCAACTCAGCGCCGTCGATACGGTAGCTTGGTTCAAGGGCAGGGCGTATGCCCTGACCGGGTTCTCTGCGGGGAAAATTCGTCTGACGCCCGAGATGTTGGATGCCTATCACGTCACGGTTGGGCAGCGGCTGATGATCGTCAAAAGCACCACGGTGGTGATGAGCTGCACGCCGGTCGAAATCTGGGAGCAAAAGTTCGCGCAGCGAAGCCTGACGGTCTCCGTCGAGATTATGCAAAAACTGGACCTGTATTGAGGAAACGACGAGTTGTCTAGCGGCAAGAGCAGAACGGGCAAGACGACGGTGGCGGCGGCGCTACCCCATGCCAGCCTGGGTAGGGCAGCAGGTGTATCTGAATCCCTATCCCAAGGAGCGGATGCTGCGGAAATATGTGTGAGCTATGGTAGACTCAGGAATGTGGTCCATTGAGTTGCCACGTCAGTCAGTTCTGTGATATAATGTATTCCAGGTCGAGGGGGTGACTCTCCTAAGGAGCTTTGGTCTTTGACTGTAGAGCTTGGCTTCGAGTGGGATCCGGACAAGGCCGACAAGAACGTCGAGAAGCATCAAGTGTCATTCAAAGAAACAACGACCGTCTTTGATGACCCGATGTTCATCACGTTCATTGATGACGAGCACTCCATCGACGAAGAAAGGTATGTCACCATCGGCCTGTCCGGCCATGGCCGTTTGCTTATGGTGGCCCATGCAGACCGGCAAAACTGTGTTCGCATTATCAATGCTCGACGGGCCACTAAGAGGAACAGTTTTATGCCGAAACCAACTGATCCAGACGACTATGAACTGCGCGATGAGTATGACCTCTCCACAATGACCGTGGCCCCCAAGGGGAGGTATGCACCTCATCGTCGCGCGGGGGAAAATGGGGTGTTGCTTTCTGAGGATGTGGTCAAAGCCTTTCCTACTGATGAGGCTGTGAACGAAGCGTTGCGGCTCGTTATGCGGATCTCGGAAGTGCCGGCCAAGTATTCGACAGAACCCGCAGACTCTTGATTTCTGCCTTCCCCTCACGGCCTGAACCGCTAGCCCATGCCGGCCTGGGTGAGCCGGCAGGCGTTTCTGAACCCCTACCCCAAGGAGCGGACGCTGCGGAACTATGGATAGCCCCAACCTTGGTGGTCTTGAGCGTGATGGGCGCTTCTGTAGATTATTTCTGTACAGCTTTCCCGGGCCGAAAGGCAAGTCCATGACCATTTCCACTACTGAACGCAAAATCCGCGCAACTTTGCCCATCCTCCGTTCCGTGCAGACGCTCATCCCGCTGCCAGCGGCGCAGTGGCTTCTAAAAATAGGCAGGGCCCGCGTGCGGCTGGGCGCCGGTGTGATCCGTGAAGCCGTCACCGCCGATGGTGTGCCGTGTGAATGGATCCTAGCCCACCACAGCCCGACAGCCCCGGTGTTGCTCTACCTACACGGGGGCGGGTTTGTCTTTGGCTTGACACCTCCCCATCTTCAGATGGGCGCCCATTTGGCGAAAGAGATGGGCCTGCGTGTCCTGATGGTGGATTATCGTACCGCCCCGGACCATCCATTCCCCGCCGCTTTGGACGACTGCGAGAGGGCCTATCTCTGGCTGTTGAATCAAGGAATTTCTGCCCGGAACCTCGTGGTGGCAGGGGATTCGGCGGGTGGCAATTTGACGCTTAGCCTGTTGATGAAATTACGAGACGGTGGTCACCCGCTCCCTGCGGCAGCGGCCTGTCTATCGCCGGTGACCGACCTCACGCCCCAGGCCAACCGGAGCAGGGGATCCAAAGATCCGCTGCTATCGCCCCAAGCCGTCAAGTTCTATAACCAATCGTATGTGGGAAACCAGGATGCTCGCAACCCGTTGATTTCGCCCGTGTTTGGCCATCTGCGGGGCCTGCCCCCCTTGCTGGTGCATGCCGGAGAAGATGAGATTCTGCGCGAGGATGCGGTACGCATTTCAAGGCTGGCGGAAGCCCATGGGGTGGATGTGCGACTGGAGGTTTACCCACGCATGTGGCACGTATGGCAATTGAACCTGGGGTTGCCCCAGGCTATCCAATCCCTGGACGACATTGCCCAATTTCTCAGATTACACCTGGCGTCTGACACCTGAGGATCCACTCCCCTCTGCGGCTCGCAGCCGCCGATTTGCAGAACCCCAGCCATTCTCATTTTGGCAGTCCGTGAGTATGACTCTGCACGTATAGCAGGCCGCCGCTCCCCCGGGACGGGGGCGCGGAGCAATAGGAAGTGGGGATAGACTCAGTGCTTTTGTGAGTCGGCACGGCGGCCTGGACAGGGTCCCTGCCTTGGGGTAGCTGCTCGACGAACCTGCCCACGGGCAGGACCCAGGTGGGATTGTGCCATCCGTAGCCCGCTCCACAGCAGGTAGGTTGCGACGATGGCAGATCCCGAAATGTCCACGTACCGGGTTGCCGGATGGGTAGAAGCCACGGCGACGGCCGTCAGCGCGGCGACGACACACAGATCGACACACGCTTTGGCGCGGTATAGTTTTTGCTGCGCGGCAATGACCGAGTCGTACTGCTCGCGCGTCAGAGCCGTGTAGCGCCACCAGAACCACCCGTTGGTGATCAAGCCCAATACGGCTATGATGAGACCGAAGGTCACTTGGCCGCCTGGCTCAAAAGTCGACACCCGAGACAAGGCCACAACCAACATGGCCACTCCGGAACAGATCATCGCCCCGGCAACGCCCAACCCTGCGGTCCGCTCCAGGCGAGATTGCTCTGCCTGGCTGAGCGTCGCCTTGCGCTGAATCTCGCAAAAGACCCACCAGGAAAGAAACAAAGCCACCAGCTCCACGCTCCGTCGGATAAAGTCGGCGAGTTGGGTCGTGGAGTGGCTGGAAATGGCGGCAAGGCCTGTCACCAACGGCCCTGGCGCACTGAGGAGCAGCGCCGTCAGCAGTGTCTTCTTGCGGCTGGCAACCTGTTCTTTCGATAGATCCGCCATGTTATACACCCAACCGGGAGAACAGGATCATCAATGGCAGGATCGCAAAAGCTGCCGCCAGCGGCACCGTGAGTGTGTCCATGCCGCGCGGGGTAAAGAGTTCGACGGCCGAGCATACGGGCGCGACGGCCGCCGCAACGGCCAAGCTTACATACCAGGGCTGGCCTGCATACACCAGAAGCGTAAAGAGGATGGCGAGCCCCGCCACGATGTACATTGCCAACGTACCCTCGATCGTCTTTTTCCCTCCGGTCCACGGGTGCAGAATCTTGTGCCGTCCAAACGCTTTGCCCACCAAGGCGGCCGCAGCATCGCCAAATCCCCAGGCCATCACCGCGGCGACGGCCACGTACCGCCAGTCGATCCCCAGCAGCCCCCAAAAAACAGAGAGCAAGGTCACGATCGACAGTTGAACGATGACGAAACTTTTTTTGAACTCGCCCTCTTGGCGCTCCACGGCAATCCGCTTGTAGAATGCCGAGTTCTCCATCCACAAGAGAATCGGGTAGACCACCGCCAAGAATGCAATGGCGGCGAGAACCGCCACATACCAGGTGCTGAATAGGGTGGACAGGGGCCAGATTGCCCCTGTGATCACAAGGTGGTACATCTTGCGTGTGATTTCAAAAGGTGTGTCGAGGTAGACTTTGAGCAGTATCGGCGGCAAGCCGGCGACGACAAAATAGCCCAAAAACAGGCCAAATCCAATCAGATCGCAATGCAGCATCTCGGCCCTTTCTTCATTTTCCCGCTTGTTCGCTGTCAAAATTCTCAGATATGCGGCTGAACAGTTTCAGAAAACGATCCAATTCGTCTTGAGAGACACCTTGCATAGCCCTCGCGAATACATGGTTGTACACCTGCTCAACCGCCGGCCCAATCTCCAAGGCTTTGTCGGTCAATCGAATCTGGCGGGCGCGCCTGTCGTTAGGGTCACGTTGCCCCGTGATATACCCTTTGGCCGCCAGGGAGGTGAGGGTGCGTGATACGGCCGGCTTGCTCACATCAAGCTGTTCGACCAGTTGCTCCTGCCTCATCTCTTGGCCCTGCGTGAGCAAATGGAGCAGGATATTGGCTTCGGCGCTGCTGAGGCCCAGGGGCCGAAGATTTGTATTGATGATCTGCCTCGCAGAGCGGATCATATTGTGGGCATGCAGCCAGATGTCTCTCATGTTCGACATAATTACTCACCTGTCGCGGGCAACCGACAACACGCCCGTCCCCAAGCTTCGAGAAGGTGATTCCGATTCAGAGCGCGATCGCGTACTAGTTACCATGTTAACCAAAGTCCGCATTATACCATGGTAGGCTCACTTGTCAACAATGCGACAAGAGATCGCGTCGATTCCAATTTGACAAGCCTCTCGTGGTGTGCTAGAATTCGGCCAATACCTAAGATAATAAGGTTTGTGACGCTCGCAGGCGGTGAGGGGCCACAAACCACGAAGCGACAACGGGGGACATTACCATGTCATACCACGATACCGTCCGCGCACTGGCCGCAGACGCGGAACAACTGGAACAGGTTTTCCAGACGGCCCTTGAGGCCGGCGAAATCGACGCCTTTGCCCAGGCCATTGACGAGAATCACGCGTCGGTGCCCGAGAATCTGTTGTACGCCGCTTGGTTCCACCGGCTCAAATACGCTGCCACGCAGGTGAAGGGCTTTGCCATCGCCTGGGCCTGGGCCCTTCCGCTGGCACTGGTCAATGCCCTGCTCTTTTGGTGGCTCTCGGACGATCGTTTTACGATCGTCATCGAGGGCTTTCGGGGGACGGAACGAACCTTGGCGCCGGCGGTCGTCCTGTGGGCCGCGCCCCTTTCCGCCGCATTTGTCCTGATCTATCTCACGGTGGTGGGCCGCAAGCGCTGGGGGTTGAGCACCTTGATCGCGATCCTGCTTCTCGTCGCCGGCGCCTATGGGCTCTTGACCTACCCTCAAACAGGCTCGGTGCCCTTCCAGGAGCAATATCTCTCCCTCCTGTTGATCCACCTGCCCCTCTTGGCCTGGGCGGGGGTCGGTGCGTTCCTGGTGGCAGGCCATCGCGATCCGGCCCATCGTTTCAGCTTTTTGATCAAATCGCTCGAGGTGTTTATTCTCGGCGGCTTGTTTGCCATTGCCGGCGGCCTGTTCACGGCGATCACCATGGGCCTATTCCAGGCCCTCAACGTCGACCTGCCCGAGGTGGTGCAGCGCTTGTTCGTTGCCGGAGGGCTGGGGATGATTGTGGTGGTAGCCACAGCCGTGATCTATAACCCCACCGTGCCCCCTGCCCAGCAGGCCTTTGACGAGGGGTTGAGCAAGCTCGTGGCCTTGCTGATGCGCATCCTGCTCCCCTTGACGCTGCTGGTGCTGCTCGTCTATCTGGCCTTTATCCCCTTTAACTTCCGGGCGCCTTTTGAAAACCGCGATGTGCTGATTGTGTACAACGCCATGCTCTTTGCCGTGGTGGCGCTGTTGGTGGGCGCCACTCCTGTGAGCCTGGCAGACCTCTCGCCGCGTCTCGCGCGCTGGGTGCGCCTGGGGATCGTTGCCGTCGCCGCCCTGGCCCTGATCGTCAGCCTCTATGCCTTGGCTGCCATCCTCTACCGGACCGCCTTGGACCGGCTTACCCCCAACCGTCTGGCCTTTATCGGCTGGAACGTGATCAACATGGGCCTGCTGGTCCTCGTGCTCCTTTTCCAGGCGCGGACCAAGGAGGGGCGGTGGTTGCAGGGGCTGTATCGTGCCTATAGCGCCGGAACCGTCGCCTATGCCGCCTGGACCCTGGTCATGATCCTGGCCCTCCCCTGGCTGTTCGGCATCGATCAAGGTGTGGTCGAGGATCTGCCCTCCTCGGTTCAAGAGATCGTCTACAACGACGCCGCTCCGATCCTCCTCAAATGCACCGCCAGTCCCCACATCTACCTTCTTGAGAAAGGCGAAAAGCGCTGGGTGGATGATATCGAGACGTTCAACGACCGCGGCTATACCTGGAGGGATGTGCACCTGATCGGGTGCTCGGATTTGCGTAGCCTTCCCGATGGCGTGCCCATCCCTGCGGATGCCGGCCCGCCGCCGCAGCCCTAACCGAGATGGTTGTGCACCCCCTTTGGGGTAAATTCCTGCCAATCCGCGAATAGCGCCGTCACCTCCGCGCAAGGCCGGCGGCGGATCAGCCACGAATTGCACGAATTTCACGAATGTAGAACGGGCGAACGGGATACGCCGCCCCCGTCCTCAGGGGCGGCGAGCAGATGAGGCGCAGAGATGGGGCCAGGCCAACGGAGGCCGACCGGGCCCCATCGCCCCCGGCCTGCCTGCGGAGGCAGGCGCAACCGAATCCCGATAAGGCAACGCACCAATTTCCTGGGGTCCGGGGCCGTTAGGGCCCCGGCGCGGGGGTTTGGGGGGCCGCCCCCGAGGACGGGGGCGGCGAGCAAAGCTTATGCGCGAGAGTACCCGCGTGCGCGAGAGTACCCGCGTGCGCGAGAGTACCCGCGTGCGCGAGAGTACTCGCGGCGGGGGCGACGAGCAGGGAAAGCGGAAACCCATGGACCCCTGGTTGCGCGGGCGTGACGGGCTAGCGGTCGCGGCGAGGGTGACGGGCTCGCGGTCGCGGCGGGGGTGATGCCCCGTGTGCCAGCGCAGCGGATCTTGACAGGTTGCCAGGTGTGTCCTATACTGTCTGTGCGTGGCCGCGGTGTATAGGTCTCGCAGGCACGAGCGCACCACACACCCGACGCAACCATCCAACCCGTGAAAGGGGGGCGGCGATGAAGGTGACCGTCTTGGTCGAAAACACGCGGTTGGAGGACAGGAGTGACCTGAAAGCTGAACACGGCCTGTCCCTCCATATTGAGCGCCAGGGCCAGCAGATTCTCTTTGACACCGGCGCCAGCGATGCCTTCCACCGCAATGCCGAGCGGCTGGGAGTGGATCTTGCAGCCGTGGATCTCGCCGTCCTCTCCCATCACCACTACGATCATGGCGGTGGTTTGGCCGAGTTCCTGAAAACGAACAGCCGGGCCAAGGTCTATCTCCGCAGCCACGACGCCACCGGCTCCTATTTCCAGGCCTTGGGCGGCCTCCTGAAAAAACCCGTCGGCCTGGACAGGACGTTGTTTCACACCTACGCCGATCGGTTCGAATTCATCGACCGGCCCACAGAGATCGCGCCAGACCTCTTTATCCTGACCGAGATCGGCGAGTCCTACCCCCAGCCAACGGGAAACCGCCACCTCTTTGCCGAGAAGAAAGGCCGCGGCAGCGTGGACACCTTTGACCACGAGTTGATCATGGTTCTGCGCCAGGAAGATGGGCTGGTCTTGTTCACCGGATGCTCGCACCGCGGCATTCTCAACATGGTAGAAGCCGTCACCCAGCAGTTCGAGGGGAGTCCCATCAAAGCGCTGTTTGGTGGCTTTCATCTGGTGAGCATACCGATCTTGAACCTGATGGCTGGCAGCAAGGCAGAGGTCGAGGAGATTGGCCGCGAGATGCTGCGCTATCCCATTGCCAAGACCTACACCGGCCACTGCACGGGGGCCAAGGCCTATCGTATCTTGAAAGGGGTTATGGGCGACAAGTTGGCCTATGCACCCACGGGCAGCACGGTAACGGTGTAGCAGCGGCGCGCTGCCATGATGACGGCAACGAACGGGGACAGGGCGGACGGGCCAAGCCAGACGGTCCGGGGAGGGAGATTGGACCATGCGGATGATAAAACGAGGGGCGCTGCTGCTGGTCGTGGTCCTGCTGTTGGCCTTGGTCGGCTTTGTCATCTGGGCCGGCGCGGCTGCCGCACCCATGCCCGAAGCCCTGGCTGCTCTGCAATCCGATGCCCGGGTACAGGTGGACACCGAGCCCTGGCTGGTCTTTCGGCCTTTGGCCCACTCCCCAAACGTGGGACTGATCCTTTATCCGGGCGGCAGGGTCGATCCCCGCGCCTATGCCCCGGCGGCCCGCGCCCTGGCGGCAGAGGGCGCCCTGGTGGTCATCGCGCCCATGCCCCTCAACCTGGCCTTTTTCGCCCCCGATCGGGCGGCGGAGGTCATGGCGGCCTTTCCCGAGATCGGTTCGTGGGCGGTGGGCGGCCATTCCCTGGGCGGCGCCATGGCGGCCCGCTTTGCCTTTCAGAATCCGCAGGCGGTGCAGGGGTTGGTCCTGTGGGCGGCCTACCCTGCTTCGACAGACGATCTTTCCGGGTACGATCTGGTCGCGACCTCTATCTATGGCACCCTCGATGGGTTGGCCACAGGGGACAAGATCGACGCCTCCCGCGCGTTGCTGCCACCCGATACCGCCTGGGTGGCCCTCGAGGGCGGCAACCACGCCCAGTTTGGCTGGTATGGCGCCCAATCGGGCGATGGGGTAGCGACCCTGAGCCGCGAGGAACAGCAGGCCCAGATCGTGGCTGCCACGCAGGCGCTGCTCGCGCGCCTGACCCAAAGTGAGGAGGATCTACCGTGAAACGGTTCAATCGGCGTACTTACTCCAGCCCCTCGACCTTTTTTGCCGATGTCAAGGCCATCATGGCCCAGCGCCATCAGATGAGACCACTCATGCGCGGCGAATGGATCGATGCGGCCTTTCGCGAGCGGCTGATGTTGGCTGTGACGGCGGTCAATGGCTGTCGCTACTGCTCCTTTGCCCATGCCAAGCAGGCCCTGACCGAAGGCATCGAGGCCGACGAAATCCAGGCCCTGCAGGATGGCGTTTTGGAGAACAGCCCACGGGAAGAACTGCCCGCCTTACTCTATGCCCAACACTGGGCCGAAACCGCGGGTCAGGTCGATCCGGACGCCCGCCAGTCGGTCGTCGAGACCTATGGCGAGGACACGGTGGATGCCATCGAATTGGCGCTGCAAACGATCCAGATGGGAAACCTGATGGGCAACACCGCCGATTACCTTCTCTATCGGCTGTCCTTTGGGCGGCTGGGCGCCTGAGGGGTCAGGGGCAGCCGCTGGCATGGGCCTCAACGTGCAATGCATGCGAAATGCTCATCAGGAACCCTTGTGAAGACCATCGACGGAATTGAAGCGGTGGCCTGCCGGGAGGAATGCGCGTTGGATGCCGTGCGCGGCATCTTGGTGGAGGGGCGCGCAGCGGGCGGGCCCTGCCACTATGTGCACATGGGCGACCTGAACTGGTGGTTATTTTACCTGGACCGGAGCTGGCAACAGGAGGACCGCCTCTTTGTGTGGGTCAGGGCGGCCGATCGGCAAGTGGTGGGCTGGTCGCTGCTCTCGCCCCAGGCTCAGGCCTTTGACCTGTTTGTGCATCCCACCGAGGTGAGCGAGCCCCTACGGGCTCGGCTGTGCACCTGGACCGAAGAGCAGGCGGGGCGCCGGGTGCGGGCCCAGGGCGGCGATCGGCTGCGCACGATGTGGGTGGCCGATGGGGACCGGTCGCTGATCGTCCACCTGGAGGGCCGCGGCTTTGGGCGCAGCGAGGAGTCAATGCTCTACCTGGAACGGCCTCTGACCGGGACCCTGCCTGCGCCCAGGTTGCCCGATGGCTTTTGCGTCCGGTCGGTGAGCGGGGAGCAGGAAGCAGTACAGCGGGCGGCGGCCTCCCACGCGGCCTTTGAATCCAGCCGGCCCCTCCACCGGTACGTGGAGAACTATCGGCAATTCATGCGATCGCCCGTCTACGAAGCCGACCGGGATTTGATGATCGAGGCGCCCGACGGCTCGATCGCCGCCTTTGCCCTCTTTTGGCTGGATCGGGCCAACCGCGTGGGGTATTTCGAGCCGGTGGGCGTCCATCCTGTCTATCGGGGGCGGGGCCTGGGGAAGGCGCTCTTGGCCGAGGGACTGCGGCGGTTGGCGGCCCAGGGCATGACCTGTGCCGGGGTGTGCGCCGAGAGCGACAATCCCGCGGCCCAGGCCCTATACCGAGCCACCGGGTTTGCCCCCGTGCGCTCCATTTGTACCTACGCTCGGGCGTTGTGAGCCGCTGGCAAACTCTCTTGCTCTCGGGCCGAGCAATAATGGGGCCAGCCCTACCAAGATCGGCCGAGCCGGTTCGCCCCCGGCGCTTGGAGCCGATCAATCCGCCCCCTTTTGATTCAACCGAACTCGAATCCACTTGCACTTTTGCCTTGCCAATGATATACTTTCTGAGGGAGGAGGATCAGAGTAGCTTATGTCTTTGGACGAACGAGTGCGAACTAAACGACAACACATCCTTCGTGTGGCTGCAAGGCACGGGGCGCGCGACGTCCGTTTGTTCGGGTCGGCGGCGCGCGGTGAGTCGACTGCCGAGAGCGATCTGGATTTCCTGGTGGCGGTAGGGCCGGATCACTCCCCCTGGTTTCCTGCAGGCCTTGTTGCCGAGTTGGAGGCACTCCTGGGCTGCGACGTGGACGTGGTGACCGAGGAGGGGCTGCACTGGTACATCCGCGACCGCGTCCTTGAGGAGGCGGTGCCCCTGTGAGGGACGATCGGCTGTACCTGATCCACATTGTGGAGTGCATCGAACGGATCGAGCGATATACGGCTTCGGGCCAGGACGCCTTTCTCTCGGACACGATGATCCAGGACGCCGTGTTGCGGAACCTGCACACCCTTTCCGAGTCTACCCAGCGATTGTCGGACACCTTGAAGGAAACGCATGGTGCGGTGGATTGGTTCAGCATTGCCGGGTTTCGAAACGTGATTGTTCACGATTACCTGGGCGTTGACCTGAACACCATCTGGGACATCATCGAGCGTGATCTGCCGGCGTTGAAACGGGCAGTCGCCGCGATGTTGGACCCGCGCGGATAGCGCGCGACCGCAAGGCAGAAATCGCACGAACGAGGCAGGTGTCCTCAGTTCTTATGTTTTACGTTAGCATCCCGTCATGTGAATTATCGTTGATCTGAAAGAACAAAATGCATGTTGACTTATCAGGTACGCCGTCGACTATTCAGACATGAAAAGGGAAAAACCCTTAACCTGCCTGGTGATGTGGAAATCCGATTTCATTTTCTTCCTCTACAGCCGTTTGGCATGGAGGCGGGAGGGGGTCGTACGGCTGTGCGCGCTGTGGCTGCAAAGGCATCCGTAAATCCAAACACAGGTGAGCATCATATTGAGTCAGAAACCCCTCTTGATCCTATTGAGGTAGTAATTCAAGAGCCTATCCGAACCATTTCCTTCACAGGAAACGTTCTAAGCATCAAGCAGCGATTCGATGACCTATCGACGCTGTACGCCACAATTGAGGGAATCTTTTTCACTCTACCAGTGTTACCCAATGTTGAATTGGCCGATCCCCCGTTTGTGGAAAGGGTAGATGGTGTAATCGGTGATACAACGTTTCGCTGGGAGTTGGCGGACTGGCGAATGGATATTGGGACAACGACTCAGGAAAAGCAGGAATTGGCCATTGCACGTTGCTGGGAACGACGCGGTATCTTGTCGGATGATCAGGGGCGCCGCCGCTTGCTTGCAGCACTGCATTATTTCCTTTGGCATGTCGTTTGGCCCGCTGTGGGGCTACTCCTGGTGAATTCCTTGCCGAAGTTCTCTTGAATCTGGCCAAGGCTCTTGAAGTTCTGTTTCCTCCCAAAGGTGATGGCCGTGTGCGAGATGCAGTGCGGGCAGGGCTCTTGACACTTGGGTATTCGGAAGAAAACATCGAGGCAGATTACATCCCTGTTATGGCTCTGCGGAATGAACTCGATGTGGGCCATGTTGAATTAGGTTTATTGGCACGAGATCATCTGGAAGTACTTCATGCTTACACGGAACGAGTGGAAAAACCCTTTAGGGATCTTCTTAAAACACTTTTGGATAAGGTGGAAGCGAATGAATTTGAAGTGGAACCTTATCAACTAGGTCCACCACGCTCTCAAGTACTACAGGTCATTGAACGTCTGCGACAGAACACCCCTCAAGGGGCGGTCTAACAGCGGGCCAAGGCGAAAAGGGCCGGACCTCCACCGATCCGCAGAATCACATTGTAGGGGGCAATGCATTCCGAAAGCGCCTGTGCCCCTATAAAACGGCCGCGCGATCATCCATACGATGCCACCGACTGCGCGTCATTCGTGCAATTCGTGAAATTCGTGGCCAATCTTCCCTTCCTGCTCAGTACCCTCGCCCGCCAGGCCGCGCAGGCCGACGCTCTCCGGACCGATCAATCCGTCCCTTGCAGGGCCGCGGCGATGCCTTCCGCCCAGGCCGTGATGGCCTCCCAATCGCGATAGTCGTCCACCGGCGCCTTGATGCCCTTGACGATCAACTTTTCGGGCAGGCTGAGGCGCTTGATGTCGATGGCGCCGTGGAACAGCGCCCGGTCGCGGGCGCCGATGCGGTCGGCGATGGGCGCCAACCCCTCGGGAAAACGCCAGCCCTTCATCAGCTCCACCGGGTCGCCCTCGCCGGTGGGACCTGAGGAAAAGAGCCACACCGGAACCTGGGCCAGCTCCCGCTCGTGGTTTGCCAATAGTTCGGCGGCCTCTTTGCGCCATTGGCCCACATAGACGCCGCTGCCCAACACCACCGCCCCATAGGGCGCCAGGTCGGCCACCTGATCGACGGGCCGCACGTCGGCCTCAAACCCGGCCTCGGTCAGCACCTGCCCAACCTTTTCGGCGATCTCGGCCGTGGCGCCATACTTGGTCGCATAGGCGATCAACACTCGGTGGTTCATCGGTTTCTCCTTTCTCTCGGTGCGCTCGGGTGCCCCCGCGTCCCCTTGGGTGGACGGGGCGCCTCCTCCTTTTTGATCAGAACGTCCTTTTGTCTTTGCTTGCCCGCCAGGTCCTTTTCCACAAAGAGGGATTCCCCGGTAAAGGGGTCAAGCCCGGTATAGTACATCAGGCTGGAGTAGGTCGAAGGCGTAGGCGTAAAGATCTGCACCTGCCGGGGATGGACCTGCAGGCGGCCCTGGGCAAACGTTTGCAGGGCCCGCATGTCGGCCTCGGTGCAGCCGGGGTGGGCGGCGATCAAATAGTAGGTCAGAAACTGGTCCCTGTGGGCCTCGCGGGTCAGCCGCTCGAATTGCTCCTTGAAGCGGAGCAGGTGGCCGATGCCCGGTTTGCCCATCAGCCGCAGGACCCGGTCCTGGGTATGCTCCGGCGCCACCTTCATCTGGCCCGAGGTGTGGTGGCGGATCACCTGGCGCAGATAGGGCAGGCCGAACCGCTTGTCGTCCATCACCAGATCGGTGCGGATGCCCGAGGCCACAAAGACCTTTTTGACGCCTGGGATCTCTTTCAGCCGCTGCAATAGGGCGATCTGCGCGCTGTGGTCGACCTTCATCTGCGGGCACCGTTCGGGGTACAGGCACCGCCGGTCGGCGCAACTGCCCTGCGACAGCTTTTTCCCACATTCAAAGCCGTACATATTGGCCGTCGGCCCGCCCACGTCCAGGATAAACCCTTTAAAGTCGGGATCGTGGGTCAGGCGCGTGGCCTCGCGCACGATCGATTCGGGGCTGCGCCATTGGACCGTTCGGCCCTGGTGCACGGCGATGGCGCAGAAATTGCACTCCCCGTAGCAGCCCCGGTGGGTGGTGAGGGCGAACTTGATGGTCTCCAGGGCCTTGACCTTGCCCATCTTTTCGTAAAAGGGGTGCTGGGCGCGCTCATAGTCCAGCTCGTGCACCTCGTCCAGCTCCTGTTGGGTCAGCAGGGGGGCCGGCGGATTGTGGATCAGGTAGCGCGTGTCCTGTTGCTGGCACAGAGGCCGGGCCGTGAGGGGGTCCTGGTTGTGGTAAAAGGTGTGGAACATGTCGATAAAGGCCCGGTGGTCGGCGGCGACCCGCTCAAAGGAGGGCAGCTCGACCGCGCCTTCGGGCTTTTCCTTGCCGATGAGGCACAGCCCCGGCAGGTCGTCGAGGGGCTCGCCCGCCTGCAGGCGCCGGGCCAGGGCGACGACCGCCTTTTCGCCCATGCCATAGACCAACACATCGGCTTTGGCGTCGAACAGGATCGAGCGCCGCACCCGGTCCGACCAGTAGTCATAGTGGGCGATGCGGCGCAGGCTGGCTTCGACGCCGCCCAACACGATGGGCCGGGTGTTCTTGAAATGGCGGCGGATCAGGTTGGCGTAGGCGATGACGGCCCGATCGGGCCGCCGGTTGTTGGCGCCGCCGGGGGTCAGGTCGTCCTGGCGGATCGGCTTTTTGGTGGCCGTATAGTTGGCCACCATCGAGTCGATGTTGCCGCCGCTGACGCCCCAGAACAGCTTGGGCTCGCCCAGGCGGGCCACGTCATCGGCGTGGATGTCGGGCTGGGCGATGATGCCCACGCGATAGCCCTCCCTGAGCAGAACCTGACCGATGACCGACACGCCGATGAAGGGGCTGTCGACATAACTATCGCCCGTGATGAGGATCACGTCCAGGGCGTCCCAGCCCAGCGCGTCCAGTTCCTGGCGGGTAGTGGGTATGAACATGGGCTCCTGTCATTCCAGGCGGGCGACGTTGCCGGGCGATGGGCCATTCCCATGCCGGTCGAGATCGGAAGAGCACACGTCTGAACTCTAGTCACCGCTCATTATCTCGTAT
>CAZNQW010000066.1:0-17224 GCA_964575225.1 uncultured Anaerolineaceae bacterium
GCAAGAGCGCGGGCCGGGTTCTCCTCGGCACCGTCCAGGGCGACATCCATGACCTAGGCAAGAGCATGTTGTTGATGCTGCTACGCTCCTATGGCTTTACCGTCCTCGACCTGGGCGTCGACGTGCCCCCCGAAAAGTTTGTCGAGGCGGCGCGCGAGTTTCAACCCCACGCCATCGGCCTGTCGGGCCTGATCACCGCCGCCTACAACTCGATGCGCGAGACGGTGACCGCCCTGCGGGCCATGATGGACGAGGACGGCGCTCAGATCCCCATCCTTTTGGGGGGACAGGTGGACGAACAGGTCTGCCGCTACGTCGACGCCGACTATTGGACCATCGATGCCATGGAGGGTGTGCGGCTGTGCCAAAAGCTGGTCGGCCCAAGCTGAGACAACCATCCTAACGGCGCCGTCATCGACGGCCGCTGCCCAACCGCGTGACCACCCCCGAAAGGGTCAAGCTCCCCAATTCGGTTCCCCCCGTGTAGGCGCCCCCCTGGTACAGCCCATCGCGGACCTCGCCGGTGGAGCTACCCCCATAGTACAGATCATAGGTCGCGCCCTTTTCCAGGTCCGGCGAGGAAACCACGATGGATTGGATCGGCTTTTGGGGCGCAAAGGTGAGCACCGGATCCCTCTGCCCTGACTTTGGCCGCCGGATCTGGCGATCCGCCGGGAGCAGGAGTGGGCGCTGCATACCGTGCCTCTACAATTGGGCGGCGGCCCCCGATTGTAGGGGCGGGTTTGAAACCCGCCCCTACGGATGAGAACTTGTGTTGTCGAGAGGAATGCCTGCCCGGCGCCATTCCCGCGCAGGATCTCCATTGATTCAAATGCAATTGCCCCGGCCCACCCGGCAGCAAGTTTTGCATTTTAGGCGCCGGGATGGTACACTGGTGCGGCCGCTTGACAAGGAGTTTCGGTCCACGGTTGACCGAAAAAAGCGACAAATCACCCTGGGAGGAGACCCTATGGAACGATTGATCGAGATCCGTTGGCATGGTCGCGGGGGTCAAGGTGTGGTCACCGCCGGCAAGCTACTGGCCGAGACGGCGTTGGGCACCGGCCAATACTTTCAGGCCTTTCCCGACTATGGGCCGGAGCGCATGGGAGCCCCGATCCGTGCCTTTACCCGCCTCAGTCCCCAACCCATCACCCTCCACTCCCAAATTGACACCCCCAATGTGGTCCTGGTTCTCGATCCCACGCTGTTGGGAACCGTGCCGGTGACCGAGGGGTTGAAGGAAGATGGCACACTAATCGTCAACACGGCCATGAGTCCAGCCGAGGTGCGCCAAGCCACCGGTCTGCAAACGGGCCAGGTGTGTACCGTGGATGCCAGCCACATTGCCATCGACGAGATGGGACGGGACATCACCAATACCCCGATGCTGGGGGCCTTTGCCCGGGCCACAGGCATATTCGACATTGAGGTACTGGCTGAGCAATTGCGCGCCTGGTTTGGGAAAAAGATCGCGGCCAACGCCGTCGAGGCCAACGTCCGGGCCATGCGGCGCGCAGCCGAGGAAATGGAACAAGGATAGGAGGAGACCGATGGCAGCAAAAGGATGGCGCGAGATCCCCATCGGCGGGTTGATCCTGGAGGCAGGCAATGCGGTGGAATACCCCACCGGCGGCTGGCGGGCCTTTCGCCCTGTTCACGGCGAGGCCGACTGCACCCACTGCTTTCAGTGCTGGCTGTTTTGCCCCGATTCCAGCATTCTGGTGGATGCGGATCACGAAAAGATGATGGGCTTTGACCTGGACCACTGCAAGGGCTGCGGCCTGTGCGCCGCCGTCTGCCCCGTCAATGCCAAAGTCATCCGGCAGGCGGGGGGCGAGGTAGCGCGGGACGACGCCCGCCTGTGCATCCGCATGGTCGAAGAAGGGAGGTTCGAGGAGTAACGTCATGGGCACATTCCAAGCCTTAACCGGAGACCAGGCCTTTGCCGAGGCGATGCGCCAGATCAACCCCGATGTGGTGGCCGCCTACCCCATCACGCCCCAGACCGAGACGGTCGAGTTCTTTGCCGACTATGTGGCCGATGGGCGGGTGGATACCGAATTTGTCACCGTAGAGAGCGAGCACAGCGCCATGAGCGCCTGCGTCGGCGCCTCGGCAGCCGGGGCGCGGGTGATGACCGCCACCTCGGCCAATGGCCTGGCGCTGATGTGGGAGATCCTCTATGTGGCCGCGTCGCTGCGCTGCCCCATCGTCATGAGCCTGGTCAACCGTGCCCTGTCGGGTCCGGTGAACATCCATTGCGACCACGCCGACGTGATGGGCATGCGCGACAGCGGCTGGGTCATCCTCTTTTCTGAAAGCGGCCAGGAGGCCTACGACAACGCCATCCAGGCCGTGCGCATCGCCGAGCACCCCGACGTCCTCTTGCCGGTGGCCGTCTGCCAGGATGGCTTTATCACCAGCCACGGCATGGAGCGGGTGGAACTCTATGACGACGACCAGGTGCGGGCCTTTATCGGCAGCTACAGCCCCCAATGGCCACTGCTGGACCTGGACAAACCCAAGACCTACGGGCCCCTGGACTTTTACGATTACTATTACGAGCACAAGCGCCAGCAGATCGAGGCCATGACCCGGGCCCAGGCCGTCATCCGGGAGGTGGCCGGCGAATTCAACCGGACCTTTGACCGGGACTATGGCCTGTTCGAGTCGTATCACCTGGAGGACGCCGAAGTGGCCATCGTCGTCGCCAACTCGACGGCGGGCACGGCCAAAGTGGTCGTCGACCAATTGCGGCGCGAGGGCATCAAGGCCGGGTTGCTCAAGCCGCGGGTCTTTCGCCCCTTCCCGGCGCAGGAAATCGCCGAGGCCCTGAGCCCGTCCAAGGCCGTGGCGGTGATGGACCGCTCGGTTTCTTTTGGCTCGGCCCACCAAGCCGGCCCGCTCTTCTTTGAGATCATGACGGCGCTGACCCTCCACGGGCTCCGCGTGCCTGTGGCCGACTATGTCTATGGACTGGGCGGGCGGGACATCCTGCCTGTCGATATCGAGGGCATCTATCGCGACCTGCTGGGGATGGCCGAAACGGGCCAGGTGGCCCAACCGGTCACCTACCTGGGCGTGCGGGAATAGGGAGGCATCATGGCAACAAAACTGGTTCCCAAGGAATTGGCGAAACGACCCGAACGGTTGGCACCGGGGCATCGGCTGTGCGCCGGCTGTGGGGCGTCGATTGTGGTGCGGCAGGTGCTGGCGGCCATCGACCGGCCGGTCGTCGTCGCCAACGCCACCGGCTGCCTGGAAGTGGCGACCTCGATCTATCCCTACACCGCCTGGCGGGTCCCCTGGATCCACAACGCCTTTGAAAACGCTGCCGCGACCATGAGCGGCGTCGAGGCCGCGTATCGAAGCCTCGTCCGCCAGGGCAAAATCCCGGAGCAAGACGTCCAGTTCGTGGCCTTTGGCGGCGACGGCGGCACCTACGACATCGGCCTTCAGGCCCTGTCGGGCGCCGTCGAGCGCGGGCACCGATTCCTCTATGTCTGTTACGACAACGGGGCCTATATGAACACCGGCATCCAGCGCTCCAGTGCCACGCCCCTGGGCGCCCACACCACCACCTCGCCGGCCGGCAAGGTCATCCCCGGCAAGCAGCAGTACCGCAAGGACCTGACGGCCATCATGGCCGCCCACGGCATCCCCTACGTGGCCCAGGCGGCGCCCAGCCACTGGCGCGACCTGATGACCAAGACGCGGAAGGCGGTCGATTGCGGCGGCCCGGCCTTTATGAACGTGCTGTCCAGTTGCAACCGGGGCTGGCGGCACGAAACAGACGAGACGATCGAGATCACCCAGTTGGGGGTGGATACCTGCTACTGGCCCCTCTTTGAAATCGAGCAGGGCCAGTGGCGCCTGACCTATAAGCCCAAGGAAAAGCCGCCGGTGGAGGAATGGCTCAAGCGGCAGGGGCGTTTCCGGCACCTGTTCCGGCCCGAGAACCGGCACCTGATCGACGAGTTCCAGGCTGAGGTGGATCGCAACTGGGAGCGCCTGCTGGAATTGTGCGGCGAGGGGTAGGGAGAGCCCTTATCCCCCACAAGCATTGCAGGACAACCCTCTTGCAGACAAGATCAAGGACCGCTGCCGTGGCGGTCCTTTTTCGTGGAGCTGGAACAAGTTGACGGCAGCCAAAGGTCGAACACCTGTCGCTGCCCCTGTCCACCGCAAGTTCCCAACCGGCGGACCTGGCACCAACCAATGCACAAGGCCCATGTTTTTCCAGGGCTGTTGCATTGTCTCTTGACCGATGTGATTTGGTTGGGCTCCGCGCCCCGTCCTCGGGGCGCGGTGGTCTGCCAGGTGTGCAGGCCGCCCCCGAGACGGGGGCGGCGAGCTCCAAACTAGATTGACTGGCCGACTTTGCAACAGCCCTACATGTTTTTCGAACGGATATTGACGATGGCCTAATCCCGTGGTATACTGTTGGTGTCAAACGTAGGTCTGGCTCTCCCAAGGCTGGTGATCACCGGCCTGGGGAGAATTCGCGTCCGTGAACGACTAGCGGTCCGAGTTGTCTAGGTTCGTGTACGATCATGGCGTCGTACCCGCAAGGATTTGCCTCCATGGGCACATCATCCAATGATTGTGTCGCAGGGGCAGCGGTGGGCAGGGACAAAGCCCTGATCGGGAAGCTCACGGGCGATCCTCTCCATTCTCATCATCGCTCCACCATCCATATCCCCCGAGTCTCTGGCTGTTCGAAGCGAGGTTGATGATGCCGTGTCAAAAGACACGGCACCCGTCACCTCACCATGCCGCGTTCGCTGCGCAGCTCCTAGCCGAGCTTAAGAGTAAACGCGACGGCGTTGCGTGGCTGTTGGCGACGACCTGATAGGGGAACCGTGCGCCGCAGCGATGGCTTGGTGTCGCCGTCTGCCCTGCCGGGTACCACTGCAGGGCCCTTGTAACGAGAGACTTGTGGGCGTCTGGCCTGATCGGGTCAAGCCACTTTCTCTGGTTGGATTCGCATGCGGTTCCAGGAGAAGAAAGGAGCGAATGTCATGAAACGGTTCCTACCCCTAGTTGCCACTTTGCTCATCGTGAGCACCCAACTGCTGTCGGTGCTGCCGCTGAGCGACATCTCCAATCCGGCTATGCCGGATGTGTTGGCCCAGGAGCCAGGCGGGATGCCCGGCTGGCCGCTCCCGGCCAAGACGATCCCGCACCACGAACCGGGCCACCCGTCGCGGGCCGAAAGCTACACCACCCAGGTGGTGCGCCCAAACGAGGTGGGCATCCAACAGGCCGTCGAGATCAGCGGCGTGGACGCTCTGACGGCCGATGGCCTGGACCCGCTGGCCGGGAATTACACTTTCGTCAACCTGGACAAGATTATGATGAGCTGGAATGTGGACAGCCAGACCAGTCTACAGACCTTTACATCCACCCTAAGCATCATCCCTGGCAGCGAGCGGACTTTTGACAACTATCGGTCCAACGACATTGCCGCCGGCGATCTGAACAACGACGGCCAAACCGAGCAGATCGTCGCCTGGATGGACCCTACAACCTTCTCGATTACCATGTCCATTGGCGAGATGCCCGGCTCGCTCGGTAGAACGACGTCAGCGCCCGCCGCCGTCGCTCACGCAGATGGCAGCATCGACCTGCTGGTGCGGGGCTACGACGAGGCGCTATGGCACCGGCACTATGATGGTGTCAGCGTTTGGGGCGCGTGGGACGACTCGGCCGGCGGCACGCTGCTCTCGGCCCCAGCCGTCGCCTCGCTGGCAGACGGCCAGTTCGATGCCTTTGCCATCGGCACCGATAACGAGGTCTACGGGCGTCACTGGGAAGGGGGCTGGAATGACGACTGGCAGCAGGTCGGTGATTGGCCGCATGCCGCTTCGTCGTGGACCGGGCCAACCCCGGAACTGCCTGCCCCGGCGGCTGTGGCCCGGGACGGGGGATTTGACCTATTCCGGGTGGGGCCGGACAACACCCTGCGCTGGTACGATGGCGCCGTCTGGCAGTCCTTGGGCGGCATGCTCGCCTCCGGGCCGGGGGCGGTCTCTTTGGGAGCGGACCACATGCAGGTCTTTGCCCGTGGTGTGGATGAGGCGCTGTGGTACCTGACCTACAGCGGTGGGAACTGGGGTTCGTGGCAGCGCGTGGAGTTGGATGGGATGGACGAGGGTGTGACCCTTGCCTCGGCCCCAACGGCGGTTTCCGCGGGCGCGGGCCAGATCGAGGTCTATGCACGCGGCTCGGACAGCCAGTTGTGGCAGATCGCCTTTGACGGCAGTAATTGGGGCAGTTGGCTCTCGCTGGGCGGTTCGCTGGCCTCCGGGGTGGCCGTAGCCGCCGGGAGCATTTTCGCCCAGGCGGACGACGGTAGCCTGCAGCACAGCGACGGCTCTGTCTGGACTCCCTGGGGCGGGCTGATCCCCTGTTGTTCCGTCAGTGACACGGGGCTGAGCGGCCAACTTCGGGACGTGAACCCCTACGAGGACTATTCTCTGGATGTCGAGACAGGCTACTTCCTGGGGGATGGGCGCAGCCAGATCGTCGTGGCCTATCTCTCCAGCGCGAACCGGGCCACGGTGTCCCTATACAAGACAGCAGGGGGATTCATCCCCTATCCGGTTGGGCAGGTCGAGGTACCTCATGACCTTAGCTATTTCAAGATAACGACCGGCGACTTTTTGGACAGCGACGGAATAGATGAAATCGCCATGGCCTATGTCCACAATCAGAGCTACGGAGTGGACATCATCCGGCTTTCGAGTGGCGCCCTCGAGGTGGCGATCGAGCGGGGTGCGGAAGAGACGGAGAGCACACTCTGCTGGAACGGCGCCAATCCCATGAAATTCGCCGGAACACTTGAGGCAGTCTCCGGCGACTTGGACGGCGACGGACAGGACGAGATCGCGATGGCGGTCCTCTTTGACTGCGAAGATTATGAATACAGCACATTACAGGAGTGCCAGACGTATCGCTACCACGCGCGTAATCGGATCTACGACATTGGAGAATCGGGCCAATTGAGTAAATACTACATTGAGGACGGGTGGGGCCAAGAGGCGCAGAGAATGATTGGAGAGTGGCGGGTTGGCCTTGCCCTTGCAGCCGGCGATGTAGACGGTGACGGACAAGACGAGCTTGTGCGGACATGGCCAGTTGAATTCGGCGACCGTTACAACTGGTGCATGACGAAGTGGTTCGAACGAAACGACCAGTTCTCACGAAAGCTCCAGGTGTACAAGCTGCCGACTGAGGGCTGGCCCGATGGCGGAGGGCAGATAACGGTTACTCCCTTTTATCAGTCGGGCAATACGGAGTACACGTCCAACTCCTACATCGATCGTCTCGCTACAGGCGACCTTGACCGTGACCTGAAAGCGGAGGCGGTCTGGCACATCGGGACCGAATCAGATCGAATTCTGCGCACATACAATTATGTCGTCCCAGAATCTGGCGACCCATCTTGGGCCGCACTTGACGCGCATCGATCGTTTGTCTTTTACCCCAATCTGGTGACAGGCGACTTTACGGGGGAGAGCCTGCGCGTCGGACCGCCCAACTACCGGCGACAGTACAGCGTCGGCCGCATCACGGCCATTATCAACGCCCCTCCCAAACACATCGACATCTTGAATGGCGTGACCTACAACATCAACGCCGACGACCCCGCGACCCAAGCCAAGCTCACTCTCGGGGAAGGTACTACCACCGACGTAAGTTTGACCACTAAGCGGGACTGGGGGTTGTCGACCACCTTTGCGACCGCGACAGGGGATCCGGAGGGCACTCACACGACCAAGAGCCTCACGGCTTCCTACGGTCAGAACTTTGAGAAACAAGACGGTTATCTAACCACGTTTGACATCCAGCAGACGAGGGAGGCCTCTGCGGACGATGCCCTGTTCTACATCAGGACCGATTACGACGTCTGGGAGTACCCGGTCTTGATCGACAAGTCCGATGCGCCCGCCAGCTATATCACCGTGGTCTTTCCCGTGTCCGCACCGAGGCTGCGCGTCGATCGGGGCAACACCTGCGACTCATGGTACCAGCCCAGGCACCAGCTGGGCAACGTATGGTCCTATCCCTCGAAGGCGCAACAACTCGTCGATCGCGATGAACTGGGTAGCGGGGATCTCGTGACCAGCTCGGATTATTTGGTGAGCGCGGACCCCAGTTCTTTCACCGTCAATTGGGGGGCCAAGAATGTCACCAAGCTGACCAGTGGCTTTGACCTGGGGTTCAGCAACGAGTTCGAATGGCAGATTGGCGGGGATGAAGTCAGCTTTGAGATCTCGGGCATAGGCCTCAAGACAAGATTGCCTTCCTTCAAGTTCTCCTGCAAAGCCGACTACAACTACTCCCAACTGGCCGAGTGGGAGGTGGCGACAACCAGCGATACCGAAGTGTACGGCTACCTGAATGGGATTCCCGGGGGGAATACCGCCGGCTACGACTATGCCGTCTGGCCTTACCTCTACTGGGCCGAGGATGGCTACCTGATGCTGGACTATACCACCTCGACAGAAGGGACCTTCTGGGCCAAATACGACAAGCCCGATCCGGCGTTCATCCTGCCATGGGCGGACGGCCAGTGCAACACGGCGGACGAACCCCAGACGGAAGCCTTTACCCGGGACATCCTCATCGACCCACCGATGGTCAGCGCCGGGGATCCGGTTACCCTCACGGCGACGGTGCGCAATTTCAGCCTGAAATCCAACACCAAGGCCTTTAACGTGACCTTCTACCTGGGCGATCCCGATGCGGGTGGGACCCAGATCGGCGATCCGCAGACGATCGCGGCCTACGGACTGGGACCAAGAGATGTGAAAACGGTCACTGTCGACTGGACGGCGACGGGCAGTGGCGAGCAGCGCATCTATGCCGTGATCGATCGAACGAAACAATTGGCCGAGGTCCACGACGAGTCCGATCCCATCATCAACAACAACAAGGGCTATGGGCTGGTGCGCCTGGGCGCCATCGATTTTGTCGACATGGGCGAAGCCTCGGAAACGGTTTACTATCCGATCGCCTATGGGCTGAGCCCCGCGATGCAAGCCTCGCTCTTTGTGCCGGTGGGGAACCTGGCACAAAACACCCGGGTTGACCTTCACGATTCCGAGTTGGCCGTACAAGGCATCGCCGGCAAGGCCTTTGAGCTACAGGTCTTTCGTGGAGAGCTGAACTGGGATACACCGGAGGCGGACTACTACTTCCAACCGGACACCGACCATCCGCCGGCAGTGATGACCCTATCGTATGCCGATGGCGACATCGCCGGGTTGGATGAGGGCAATCTGAATCTGTATCGGCTGGGCAACGACGGCTGGGAGGTGGCAACCTGCCCCAATTACGAGGTGCAGCGCTTCCCGGAGACGAATCTGCTGGTCGTGCCTCTTTGCCAAGCCAGCACATTCGCCCTGTCCGATAAAACGCCTGACTCGGAGCAACCGCCCACCATCAGAGCGCACGTCTACCTGCCGGTTGTGCTCAAGAGCGCACACTAGCAGCGATTGGAACACCGGCGACACGCCCTTGACCGGGCGTGTCGCCTACCTATCCTTCTTCCCAAACAGGGCGGCCAGATCTGCGGCGCAGTCGGGATGGGCCAGGGCCACAATGCGGTCCCCCTCCTGGATTTGGGTGTTGCCGTGGAGCAGGATCACCTTGTCGCCGCGCCGGGCCGTGGTCAGCAGGCATTCGGCAGGCAGAGACAGTTCCCGCACCGACTTGCCCACCTGGGGCGAGCCCGGCTCGACCAGGATCTCTAGAAACTCGGTGCC
Source organism: uncultured Anaerolineaceae bacterium (assembly GCA_964575225.1). Taxonomy (GTDB): domain Bacteria; phylum Chloroflexota; class Anaerolineae; order JAAYZQ01; family JAAYZQ01; genus CAZNQW01. The sequence goes on from CAZNQW010000066.1 coordinate 9,777, forward strand.
CGTCAAGCGGCCCAGGCGCAGCTTGTCGGCCCGTTCCTGGAGGTCGAGGCGCCGGCTGATGCCCACGCGATAGGCCCGCACAATGTCCTCGCGGCGAATGAGGCCCAATAGGCGCCGCGGATTCTGGCGGTCGACCACCGGCAGCCGCCCCACGTCGCGGGTGCCCAACCGCTTCAGGGCCACCCACATCGGCTCATCGGGGTAAACCGTCAGCAACGCCCGCGTGGCGATATCGCCCACCGGACGTTGCTGCCACCCGGCCCGCTCGCGGGCGCGGGCCAGGTCCTGCAAGGTGACCATGCCCAGCAGTTCCCCGGCCTGGTCCACCACGGGAAAGCCGTGGCGGTGGGTTTCGTCAAAGACCCTCTCCAGTTCCTGGAGATCGACATCGGCGCGGATGGTCTGGACGTCGGTTGTCATGGCCTCGCTCACCAACACGCCCTGCATCACGTCGATGTCGCGGCCCCGCTCCAGGCGCACCCCCCGCCGCGAGAGTTTGAGGGTATAGATTGACTCTTTGTTCAGATGTTCGGCCAGCACGGTACTGATGACGGTGGCCAACATCAGGGGCAGGATCAGGCGATAGTCGTCGGTCATTTCAAAGATGATGAGCACCGCCGTAATGGGGGCGCGGGCTGCACCGGCAAAAACCGCCGCCATGCCCACCACGGCATAGGCACCCGAGGGAGCGGTCACCGCCGGAAAGAGGCCGTGCACCACCTGCCCAAAGGCGCCGCCCAGCATGGCGCCCACAAACAGGGAGGGGGCAAAAACGCCGCCCGACCCGCCCGAGCCGATGGTCAGCGAAGTAGCCAGCGTTTTGAGGAGCACCAGCAAAAGGAGAATGCCCACCGTACCCTGGCTGGCCAACACCCAGTCCATGGCCGGGTATCCGCCGCCGAAAAAGGCCACCGGCTCGCCGGGCACCTGCCAGCCACCCCGCTCGCCCACCACATAGTAGAGGAGGCCCACCACACCCAGCAACGCCCCACCCACCGACGCCTTGAGCGGTTCGGGAAAGCGCTTCCAGGCATCGAACAGATCCTCGAACCAGTAGAGAATCCGGGTAAAGCCCACCGCCACAAAGGCGGCCAACAGACCAAGGAGACTATGGAACAGCAGCCCCACAGGATTCACCAGATCGTAGGCCGGCACGGCAAAGGCCGGCACGTTGCCAAAGGCCATGCGGCTGATGACGCTGGCGGTGACGGAGGAGATGACCACCGTGGCAAAGTAGCGGGCGCTAAACTCACCCAGGATGACCTCCAGGGCAAACATCACCCCGGCGATGGGTGCGTTGAACGTGGCAGCGATGCCGCCCGCCGCCCCGCAGGCCACCAGGTTGCGGATGCGCTCGTCGGACATGCGGAACACCTGGCCCACGGTCGAGCCCAGGGCCGAACCGATCTGGACGATGGGGCCTTCGCGGCCCGCCGAGCCGCCGGAACCGATGGTGACGGCCGAGGCCACCGACTTGATGAGGGCCACAATGGGCCGGATGCGCCCGCCCTTGAGCGCCACGGCTTCCATCACTTCGGGCACCCCGTGACCCTTGGCCTCTCGGGCAAAACGGTACACCAGCGGGCCCACCACCAGGCCGCCCAACGCCGGTCCCACGATCAGAATCAGGTGATCCGGCAGGGCAGGCCCCAACGTGCCATAGAAAAAGCGGGTCATCAGGTCGATCATCCAGCTAAAGACGATGGCGCCGCCCCCGGTGCCCAGACCCACCAGCAGAGACGTGGCCATCAGGACCACCGTCTCGGGTGGCTGAAACCTGTCCAACAGCCCGCTCAGGGTGCGCGATAGGCGCCTCCACAGGGCATAGTGGCGCAAGCCCTTTTCGTTTTCCACCGTTCGACCGGACCTCCTCGAGAGAGTCTTGCCATTTTAGCACAACCGACCCCAAATGCAAGCCATCCCGTCCTCTCTGCCAGGGCGAACGCATTGGGATCAGCAGAGGTTCGTAAGGTGTGTTTGGCTGAATCATTTCATACGGGCAAGGTGCTTTTGGGAGTGCGCAAGCTACGCTTGTGCGGGTTCCTGCGGCAGCGGCGTTGAGTACTACGCGCGCCCTGCCAAGGCAGGGGCCACACACCATAAGGGCTGTTACCCCCGCCTCGAGCGCCAACCCGTCGCCCCCGCGGAAGCGGGGGCCCATTTCTTTGGATGCCCGCTTTCGCGGGCATGACGGAGGCTGGTGGGCTGTGTCTTCATTGCTCCGTGCCCCGTCCCCGGGGCGCGGAAAGGCCGCTCCCGAGGAGGGATCCGTGCGGACACGGGGCGACGAGCAATGCAGAGGGTTCATAACCGGAGTGGCGGGCATCCAAGGCTCGGCCTTCTATTGGGGTGCCTGGTTTCCGGGAAATCCTATTGACCTTTTCTTGACACTCTACTCATCCGCCTTGATACAAAATAGACGCCTTTTGTGATATGGTGAGCCGCGGACACACGACACAGGAAATTCCATCGGGTGCGTCCGTTGTTGCCTGCCCACAGGTCGTCGATGGCAGGGCAACGAGCCCCCGCGGGCGGACTCTGAACTGAAAGGCAATCTATGGCAGAAAGAACCCATGTTCCCCAAGAGGTCACCCTGAGCCGGAGCCTCAACCTGTTCACCATCACCATGATCGGCGTCGGCGGCATGATCGGCGCCGGTATCTTTGTGCTGACCGGCATCGCTGCCGGGGTAGCCGGTCCGGCCCTGGTGCTGGCTTTTCTCTTGAACGGCCTGGTGACGACATTGACGGCCATGTCCTACGCCGAGCTGGGTTCGGCCTTTCCCGAGGCCGGGGGCGGTTACCTGTGGGTCAAAGAGGGCCTGGGCGGTACCCAGGGCTTTTTAGCCGGGTGGATGAGCTGGTTTGCCCACGTGGCAGCCGGAAGCCTCTACGCCCTGGGCTTTGGCCGTTTTGCCAGCGAACTGTGGATCATGGCCAACCTGCCCACGATGGGCCTTTCCGTTGCCCAGATGACGCTGGGCTTTATGACAATCATCATCATCGGGTTCACGATCCTCAACTATCTTGGCGCCTCGGAAACCGGGACCGTGGGCAACATCGTCACCATGACCAAGATCGTGATCTTGGCCCTGTTCGCCCTGTTTGGGTTCCTGGCCATGATGCGCACCGACGCCTGGGTCACTCGCTTCACAACGGGGTTCATGCCCAACGGCCCCCTGAGCATTGTGGTCGCCATGGGGCTGACCTTTATCGCCTTTGAAGGGTACGAGATCATTGCCCAATCGGGGGAGGAAGCGATCAACCCCAAGCGAAACATCCCCCGGGCCATCTTTGGCGCTGTGGCCATTGCCGTGAGTATCTATATCCTGGTGAGCATCACCGCCATCGGCGCGACCGTGGCCCCCGAAGGGATGCACGCCTACGAATACCTGGGCGAGAAAAAGGAACTCGCCATCATGGAGGTGGCGCAACAGGTCTTTCCCTGGGCCATCGGTGGATTGGTCCTGTTGTTCAGCGGTCTGGTTTCGACCATGTCGGCGCTGAATGCCACCACCTACTCGTCCTCCCGCGTGTCCTTTGCCATGGGCCGCGACCACAACCTGCCGGCGCTCTTTTCCCGCGTCCACCCACGACGCCACACCCCCCACTGGGCCGTCGTTTTTTCCGGTGGAATGATGATCGCCATGGCCTGGTCTCTGCCCATCGAGGATGTGGCTGCCGCGGCCGACATCATGTTCCTGCTGCTCTTTCTCCAGGTCAACGTGGCCGTGATGACCCTGCGCCACAAGATGCCCGACCTGGAGCGTGGCTTTCGCGTCCCCTGGTTCCCGGTCATCCCCCTCCTCGCCATCCTGTTCAACGGATTGCTGGCGGTGCAACTGTTCCAGTTTAGCCAGGTGGCCTGGTACTTTGCCATCGGCTGGCTGGTGATTGGGCTGCTGGCCTACTATGCCCATTTTTCCCGGGTCGAGGCCATGGAAAAGCCCAAGGAGATCCTGCTGGAGGAAGTGCTGGTCAGCCGCGACTATTCGGTGCTGGTGCCGGTGGCCACCCAGGAACAGGCTCGCATCCTGGGAGCCATTGGCGCCATCTTGGCCCAGGACCGCGGCGGAGAGGTCCTGGCCCTCCACGTGGTCAAAGTGCCGCCGCAGCTCACCCTGGGCGAAGGCCGGTTCCTGCTTAAGGAAGGCAGGCCCCACCTGGAGACGGTCATAGAACAGGCCAAAGAACGGGACGTCCCGGTTCACACCATGATCCGCCTGGGCCGCAATGTGGCCGAATCGGTGCGCAAGACGGCCATGGAAAACGCCTCGGACCTGATCGTGTTGGGTTGGCCGGGATATACCAACACAGCCGGGCGGCTCTACGGCTCGGTGATTGACCCCATCGTCGACAACCCACCGACCGATATCGCCATCGTTCGCTACCGCGACTATCGGCCCCTGCGCTCGATTCTGGTGCCGGTGTCCGATGGACCCAACAGCCGCCGGGCGGTGCGCATGGCGGTGAGCATGGCCCGCGCCAGCCAAAATGGCCCGGTGAGGGTGATCCTGCTCCACGTGGTACCGGTGGGGGCGCAGGGCGCTGCCATCGTGCGCGCCGAGCAGTGTCTCGACTATGTGCAGGAGGGCCTCGACTATGAGGCCATTGAAACGCGTCTGGTCGAAGGCAGCGATGTGGTGGACACCGTTTTGGAAGAAGCGCAGACCCACGACCACGACCTGATCGTCATCGGCGCCACCGAAGAGCCCCTGTTCAAGAACCTGCTCATGGGCAGCATCTCGGGGCAGATCGCCCGGCGGGCGCCGGTGACCGTCGTCATGGTCAAGCGCCGCAGCAGCCCGTTCCATTCCTTCTTGCGCCAGACCGTGCTGGAACCGAGCACGGTGCCGAAAACCACCACTACCGAGGAGAAAACGAACTCGGAATCGTGAGAGGCGCCGGCCTCCACCTAGCGACGAGCCGATTTTGAGTCCGGTCCCGAATGTTGTACAATTCGGCTATGGGGAATTCGGAAAAGGGAGCCCGGGCCCGGGAAACCCGACGACCGGGCCGGTGGCTGTCCTATGCGTACGGCATTGGGCTGGTGGGTACGGCGACCCTGCTCGGGCTGCCGTTGCAGTCGGTCATCGCCCCCACCAACATGATGATGCTGTACCTGCTGGCCGTCGTTTTGGCCGCGCTGTACCTGGGGCGTTGGCCGGCGGCGTTGGTTTCGCTGCTGAGCGTGCTGGCCTTCGACCTTTTTTATGTGCTGCCCTACAACACCTTTGCCGTGGCCGACGCTCAATTTGTGCTGACCTTTCTGGGGCTATTGGGCGTGGGCCTGTTGATCAGCACCCTCACCACCCAGGCGCGCGAACAGACCCGCGCCGCCCAAGACTGGGCCATCCACACCCAAACCCTGTACGAACTGAGCCGCGATCTGGCCATGGTCCTCGATCCCATCGACGCAGCTCAGACGGTGGCCAACCACATCGACCGGGTCTTTCAGGCCAGCGCCACCCTTCTCCTGCCGGACGACGCGGGGCTGAAACCTGCCATCGACCGTCCCGAGGCCGTGCTGGATAAAGCCGAATGGGAGGCAGCTACTTGGGCCTATGAACAGGGCTGGCCGGCCGGGCAGTACACCAAAACTCAGAGCCCAATCAAGGGCACCTACCTACCCCTCCGCTCAACCCAGGGATTGGTGGGCGTTCTGGGCGTCCAATGGACCGAACAGGCACATCCCCCGACCTCTGAGCAGTGGCGGCTCCTGGAGGCCTTTGCCAGCCTGACCGCCCAGGCCCTCACCCGGATCCATCTGACCCACGAGGCGCGGGCCGCCCAACTGCTCCGCGAGAGCGAAACCCTGCAAGCGGCCCTGCTGAACTCGATCTCCCACGATCTGCGCACCCCTCTGGCCTCCATCACCGGGGCGCTGAGCAGTCTGCGCGACGATGCCGCCTTCCTGGACGAATCGGCGCGGGCCATCCTGGTCAACACCGCCTGGGAACAGGCGAACCGGCTCGATGAACTCGTGGGCAACCTCTTGGACATGACCCGCCTGGAAGCCGGAGTTCGGCAGGTTCGGCTCGAACTGTGCGACGTGCAAGACCTGGTCGGGGTGGCGCTGGAACGGATGGGGGACCGCCTCGGGGGCCGGGATCTGGCCCTGGACGTACCCGACACCCTCCCCCCGGTTCCCATGGACCTGCCCTTGATGGCTCAGGCATTGGTCAATCTTTTGGACAATGCGCACAAATATTCGCCGCCCGGCCAACCCATCACCATCAAAGCGGAGGCCGCCGGGGCCGAGCTGCACCTGACCGTGGCCGATCAAGGGCCCGGCATTCCCGAGGAGGACACGACGCGCATCTTTGACAAATTCTACCGCGTGCAGCGCTCGTCGGACGAAACGGGCACCGGATTGGGCTTGCCCATAAGCAAAGGCATTGTTAAAGCCCACGGCGGGCGTATCTGGGCCGCCAATCAGGTGGGTGGGGGCGCCGCCTTCACCATCGTTTTGCCGATTACGGAGGCCATGCCATGAACGAGATGGGACTACGCGTTCTGGTGGTCGATGACGAGCGGGCCATCCGCCGCTTTTTGCGCACCTCGCTGGCGGCCAACGGCTATGTCGTATTCGAGGCCACCAACGGAGCCGAGGCGCTGGAGGCTGTGGTGCGGGACCGGCCCGACGTGATGATCCTCGACCTGGGCCTGCCCGATATGGACGGCATCCAAGTTACGGCCCGCCTGCGGGAATGGTCCCCCATGCCGATCGTTGTCCTGTCGGTGCGCGATCAAGAAGCCGACAAGATCGCCGCCCTGGATGCCGGGGCCGACGATTACCTGACCAAACCCTTTGGCGTGGGCGAGCTGATGGCCCGCATGCGGGTGGTGCTGCGCCGCATCGCCCACCCGGAAACGGATCCGGTGTTCACCACCCGCGACCTAGTGGTCGACCTGGCGCGGCGGCTGGTGCGCGTGCGCGACCGCGACGTGCAACTGACCCCGACGGAATACGATCTGTTGAGGGTGCTGGTCACCCACGCGGGCAAGGTGCTCACCCATCAGCAGATCCTGCGGCAGGTATGGGGCCTGGGGTACGATAGCGAGAGCCATCTCCTGCGGGTAAACATCAGCAACTTACGGCAAAAGATCGAGCGCAACTCGGCCCGGCCCGAATACATCATCACCGAGCCCGGCGTGGGCTACCGCTTGCGCATCGAGGTGTAGGAACCCAATCGGCGCCTGACCCCCTCCTTTTTTGCCCACGAACGGTCGGTAGCGGCGACGCATGCGTCGCCCACAGCCATCAACGTAAGAGTGACAAGAAGAAAGCCCACCAGCCTCCGTCATACTCGCCGCGAGTACCCTCGCGCTTGAGCACCTGCGTACCCGCAGGCAGCATCGATTCTTTGTCGTACATGGATGGGCCCCCGCTCCGAGACTGTTGCGATACTCGCGCGATGCGCGCGAATGTGGTATGATGAGCACACG